>CAYTJL010000498.1:0-3580 GCA_964437785.1 uncultured Polyangiaceae bacterium | reverse complement strand
CGCCGCGCGCGCGACGCGCCCCGCCCGCCCCCGCCCGAGCGCGTGCGCGTCCGGCAAACCAAGGCCCGCGCGCGCTTCGCGGACGCGATGAAAGAGATCTGCCGCGGCGATCGGACGCCACACGAGCTCGGCCTCTGGAACGGCCTCGCGCTGGAGGACGAGATCCCCGCGGGGACCAGGATCAAGTGCGTGGAGCGCTGAAGGACATCACGGCGAGAGGTCGATGCGCGCCGCGCCTCGCGCCGCGATCATCGAGCGACCCGTGATGCCTTTGGGCACGTGCGTTGTTCCTCGACGATCGGACAATTTGTGCAGACGTCTGCACAAGTCATCCCCGGCCGCACGACCGAGCCGCGACGCGACACGAATACAATGCTTCGTTGCTCGTTGGCATCTCGTTTGCTCGGCGACGTGAGGCTCGCGTAAATGGAGGCAGGAAGATGCGTGAATTCTCGATCGAAGAGGTCATGGTGCTCTCACTCAACCAGCCGGCGGCGGTCATGGCTGGCAGCGCGCTGAGCGTCGCGCTCGTCGGCGCCGATGGTGCCTTGTGGCACAGCCACGATGACCGCAAGCTCGCATGGGAGGACCTCGGCGGCGCCCTGACCTCGGGACCAGCGGTGTGCTCTTGGGGCGCCGGCCGCATCGACGTGTTCGCGCGCGGCACCGACAACGCTCTTTGGCACAAGTGGTTCGACGACAACACGTGGTCTACCTGGGAGAGCCTCGGCGGCGTCCTCAGCTCGGCGCCGACCGCCGTCTCGTGGGGCAGTGGTCGCATCGATGTCTTCGCGCGCGGCACCGACAACGCCCTTTGGCACCGGTGGTTTCAAGACGGTTGGCAACCTTGGGAGAGCCTCGGCGGCGTCCTCAGCTCGGCGCCGGCCGCGGCCTCGTGGAGCGCCGGCCGCATCGACGTCTTTGCGCGCGGCGCCGACAACGCCCTTTGGCACCGGTGGTTTCAAGACGGTTGGCAAGCGTGGGAGAGCCTCGGCGGCGTCCTCAGCTCGGCGCCCGCGGCGGCGTCGTGGGCGGCCGGCCGCATCGACGTCGTCGCGCGCGGCACCGACAACGCCCTTTGGCACCGGTGGTTTCAAGACGGTTGGCAACCTTGGGAGAGCCTCGGCGGCGTCCTCAGCTCATCCCCGTCCGAGGTGTCACAAGGCGCAGGCCGCCTCACCATTTACGCGCGCGGCGCCGATGGGAGCGTCAACAGCAAGCGGTTCGACAACGGATGGTCTGCGTGGCAGTCGCTCGGCCCCGTCGATCCCATGGCCACGTCCACCCTCGAATTGGCCGGTGACCGCGCGGAGCCCGAGACCTTTGCGTTGGTCAGCCTGGAGACCGCGATCGTCCGGCGCTCCGAGCTCGCCCGTCACGCAGCCGGCCAAGCGAGCGAGCTGTCAATGATCCGCGAAATGTGCCGCGTTGAAGCGACGTTGGCCCTTTACCACGACATCGGCGCCGAGCTCAGCCTCTGGTCGAAGATGTCATTGGAAGATCGGCTCGCGCGGATCGATCGTTTGGCCACCTACCTCGGGGAGCATCCCTGCGAGGGATCGGCGTCGCTGGTGCTCTCTGGGATCCTCGAAGCGAAGGCCGCGGGTCAAGACGCGCTCTTTCGAAAGCTCCTCGAGGTCTGGGATCGCACCCGCGAGCGCGGCATGCTCGAAGGGAAGCTCGGTGTCTCGATCCCCGGTCTCGGCGAGATTGGCATCTTCGACGGTTCGACGCTCGGCGACATCCCCGGATCCGAGATCGGATCGCGCCTCGGAGGCGTCGACTACAACCCAAGTAGGGTGAGCTCTTGGCTCGACGAATATGGTGGGTTCGGCGGTGGTTCCGGCGGACGCAGCGACTTCGGCACCGGCGTCGATTTGCACTCGAGCGGCGGGTCGAACCCGAACGGCGTGAAGGTGGATTTCCTCAACAACGGTGCGATCGTCAGCGTTGAAATTCGTGGGCGCGGCATCGGGCTGATCAAAGGGACGATGGAAAGCGGCGCGGAGTTCGGGAGCGTCGTCGGGGCGGTGCTCGGGGCGGTGGTCGGCGTGGCCGCCGCGATCATCGCCTACATCGCCGACCGGAATTTTGAGAACGAAAAGGCCAAAGTCGAGGCGAAGCTCGACCAGATGGTCCAAGACGCGGAGGCGTTGCAGAAGAAGATCGACGATCAAGCGAAGGCCGACGCCGAGCGCAAGAAGCAGGAGAACGACAAGAAGAAGCCCGAGGAGGACGACAAGAAGAAGAAGAAGCCCGAGGGCGGCAAGACCTCGGGCGGCTGGGACAGCGAGGCCCCCGTCCGCCCCTCGCACATCTCTCCCCGCACGCTCAAGCGGCTCCTCGGCCTCCAAGGCCCCATCACGCCGAAGGGCCCCTCCGACAAGTCGGAGCGCGTGGACGAGGTCTCCGGTGGGCTCGTCCCCATCGAGGTGCTGATCTCCGATCCGGCGCTCGACCCCAGCCCCGAGGCCGGCGGCAAGATCCAGCCGCCGCGGAAGACGGTCATCAACATCGATCCTCGCGACCGCTTCACGTCGGATGACGCGAGCTTCGGCGGCAACGACCAGAGCGACAAATCGATCGCCGGGATGCCCGAGATCGGCGGGATTGGCGGGATCGATCCCAAGGCCGCGAAGACCCGGCTCTTCACGATGCCGGCGCTCCTCGGCGAAGAGAGCGGGGTGAGCATCGACCCGAAGACCGGCCGGATCCGCCTCGGGAAATCCTGACGACCTCCGCGACTCGCCGCCTGCGACGTGCGGTGTTCAAGCTCTGGGCTCCAGGTCTCGACCGAATCCGCTCCCCCAAGCGCCCTTCGTACATATTGTGCAGCCGGCTGCACATCACGTGGAGCGGAGCGAGCTTGATCGCTCAGAACACGCTGATCCGCAGGGGTTTTGTGCTCAGGATGGTTGGCCCAGAGTGTGCTCTGAGGTGCCCTCATGAAGAAGATTGCACCATCGATCGCGCTCCTCACGCTCGTCTTGGCTCCTTGCCTCGCCCGCGCGGACGATACGTCTCCCACGCGCGCTCGGGCGCTCCCTCCGCGTCTCATGCTCGCGCCGCCGAGCTTGTTGGCGGCGCCGATGCCCCCGCTCTCCTCGAAGCTCCGGACCACGCTCCGCGAGGACAGCGATGCTCCTCCCAAGCGGGTGTATCGCAAGCATAGGGTCCTTGGCCTCATGATCGGAGGCATCGTCGCGATCGGAGTCTCCGTCGCGCCGATTACGGGCGGTGCGCACCTCCTCAAGACCGCCCTGCGCCCCGGCGGCGAGAAATGGGAACGTGGGATTGTCGGCGCCTTCGGGGCCCTTTTCACGATGGTAGGCATCGGGATGATCGGAGGAGGGACGGTGATGGCGGTCCTCGGCGGGCTGCCCGACTCTGGCCGCGTCCGCGCGAACGAGGCCGCGATTCCCAAGGTCTCGATTGGCCCGGGCGGCGGAACCCTCCAATGGACCTTTTAGTCTAGCTCTGTCTGACCTTCACACCCACCCGAACGCCACCACCCGAACGGTGACGCCGTCGATCACCACATCTCCAGAGACCTCTTTGGGGATCTCCGCCTCGGGCACCG
>CAYTJL010000497.1:0-3589 GCA_964437785.1 uncultured Polyangiaceae bacterium | reverse complement strand
GGATCGAGCCCGCCGCGCGTCTTTCGTTCGAGCCCGCCGTCCTCGAACCACACCATGATGCCGCCCGGCGAGCGGCCAAGGCTCTGCATCCCGATCTTCTCCATCGCGTCGAGGCTCCGCCAAAAGGCCGCGAACGTGGCCACGTACCGCGGGAGGCGGAGGCCATACACGGCGCGCATCCGGGCGGCGACCGCGTCAAACCGATCGTTCATGATCGCGAGCGCCGCGCGCCGCCGCGCGATGGCTCCCTCGTCCGGCGCAAACATCCCTTCGACGTAATGTGCCGGGGAGAGCCCGAGCGTGACGTCGAGCGGCGCGCCGAGCGCGCTCTTGAGCCCCTTCTCCTTCCACGCATCGATCGTCGTTTGAAGGAGGTAGAGCGCCGCGTCGGGCTTATCGAGGTCGGCCTCCGGCATCACCACGAGCTCGGCGTGAGGGCCTTGGTAGCTCTCCTTGTCGAAGAGCGAGACCCGCGCGACGATCCCGACGCCGGGCACGAAATAAGGCGGCTCCCACACCGTGAGCTGCGCGCCGTCGTCGGCCGCGTTCAACAGGGCGTGAAGCTTGTCGGAGAGAGACTCACGAGCGCTCGTGGTGGGGGTGGAGGCCATCGCGCCGGAGGATACACCGATCCGCGATCGCCGCGCGAGGGCGCGCTTGTGCGGAGGCGATGACCTCGGGTACGCTCGCCGCACGATGACCCTAAAGCCCGGAGATAAAGTCGATCGCTACACCTTGATAAAGCCGCTCGGGGAAGGCGGCCAAGGCTCGGTGTGGGAGGCCGACGATCCCATCGAGGGCAAAAAGCGCGCGCTCAAGCTCGGCACGAGCGCCGGCGTGGACGAGCGCGCGCTCCAGCGCATGCGGCGCGAAGCCACGATGCTCTCCACGATTCGGCACCCGAGCTTGGTCCGCTGTTATGGCATGTTCGAGGACCTCGATCGAAAGGTGGTCGGGCTCGTCCTCGATCTCGTCCCAGGCCGCACCCTCGCGGACGCGATGGACGATCCCTCCTTCGAAGATCGGCACCGCCGCGCCGCGTTCCACATCGTGGCCGGCGCCGTCGCCCACATCCACGCGCGCGGGCTGGTCCACCGCGACATCAAGCTCGACAACGTGATCGTCACGGACGATTTTTTGCGCGATCCAAGCTCGGTCGAGCACCTCAAGCTGGTTGACTTCGGCATCGCCGCGATGAGCGGCAATCCCCACAAGCTCACCTCCACGGGCGGCGTGATTGGCACCTTGGCTTACCTCGCGCCCGAGCTCGTGGACCCGGCGACGTGGGGCCGCTCGGACGAGGGGCCGCGACGTGATCTCTTTGCCCTCGGCGTGCTCGGCTATCTGCTCTTTTATCCTGACAAACACCCGACCGGCCTAGGCCCTCGCGCGGGCATCGTGGATTATGCGCGAGCTTATAAAGCGGCGTCCTCCGGGGTGATCCCATGGCCGCCGCCGGGGCTCGACGCGCGACCGGGCGGCCCGATCGCCGACGCCATCTCTTCTTGTCTAAGGCTCCATGCGCACAACCGGCCCGCCGACGGAGATGCCGTTGATCAGATCCTCCGCGGCGCGGCACCCCCTTCTATAACCTCAGCGGCGAAGCGCCCTCTCTCCGAGACAGAGCCCTCCTCCAAGAGAGAGCGCACCACGAAACACGGGCGTAAACCCTCGTTCGACCCCCAAGGGTCGACCGCGCCGATGCCGGCTGGCTGGGCTCCTTCGATCCCCTCGATGGTCGTCAAACGACCCAACGATGACTCGCCTCCTCGCGCTCGCGCCTCCCAATCCTCCTTCACGGGCATCGCGCTCGTAGCGCTCGCGCTCGGCGGCGCGACGGCCGCTTTTGTCTTCCTTTGGAAGCGCCCACAGCCCCAAGAAGTCTCACCATCTCTTCTGATTCCGGTGTCAGCTCCGCAGCCGACGGCTGTCCCAGCCCCTCTCCCTTCACCCCGATCAGCGCTCCATGTCTGTTGTTTCGTAGGGGGTAGCTCCTGCGACAGCGGCCGTGGCTGCTCCTCGTGCGGCTCGTCCAAGCCCTTGATCCCCGAAGAGCGCACGTGGTCTCTCCGGTTGGCGAAGGTGGGGGAGTTTCAGGATGGGGACGGCGGCAACAAGTCCGATCTGACGCGCAACCCGGAGTATGCGCTCGTCAACGCCTGCGTCCAGCGCGGGCAAGAAGAGGAGCGTTGTGTGTTGCTCGCCGATCTCGCCTCGAAGGGGCCTCAACGATTGAACCTCCGCGCGACGACCGCAGAGATCCGCGGAGGTCATTTGACCATCTCCCTCCGCAACACGGTGACACAGGACGTCATCGATCGCGGAGCTCCCAGGCTCGATAAACCCATCCTCACCACCGCCCTCTGCGCCGGCCTCGCGCTCCGCTTCCCGCCGCAACCCACCTCCAAGCAACGCTATCTCACACTTTATCTGGACGACGAATGAGCCGCAACGACGCGACGACCACCGAAGAGCACCGCCCGCCGAGCGCGGATCCTGCCCGCGCCGGCAAACCAACCTTGCTCGCCGCGTTCCCAAAGCCTTTGGTGATCCCCGTCCCGAGCGCGGGCTCCGTCGGCAGGCCCTACCTCTCGCCCTATGGCTTGTTCGATTCGGAGATCTCGAGCAGTCATTGCAAGCTGACCCGCGAGCGCGATCATCTCGTGATCGAAGACACCCAATCGCGCAACGGCACCTGGGTCGACGGCAAGCGCCTCACGCCGGGCGAGCGTCACAAGCTCGACGACGGCGCGATCGTCCGCTTGGGCAAGACGCTCTTCGTCGTGCGGATGAGCTACGCGGGCCCCGACGCGCCGAGCCCCCCGATTGGGCCTCTCGTGGCCCCGTTCGGGCTCGGCGAGCTGCGCGACAAGCTCGAACGGCTCAAGCAACAACCCGAGCGCAACGTGCTCATCACCGGCGAGACCGGGAGCGGCAAAGAGCTCTGCGCCGCGGCCGTGATTCACGCGCTCGGCAAATCCAAGCGCTTCGTGAACGTCAACGCCGCCGCGGTGCCGGCCACGTTGTTCGAGGCTCAGCTCTTTGGGTGGGTCAAAGGCGCCTTCTCGGGGGCCACCGAAGCCAACAAAGGGCTCATCGTCGAGCACGACGGAGGGGCCTTGTTCCTCGACGAGATCGGCGAGCTCCCGCTCGAAATGCAGCCCAAGCTCCTCCGGCTCCTGGAGAACCGCGAGGTCATCGCCGTGGGCTCGCGGCAGGCGGTACAAGTAGACATCACCGTGGTCGCCGCCACAAATCGGCTCCTCGACGACCCCAAAGCGCCTATCTTGCGCCGCGATCTGCTCGCGCGGTTCGCGTTCCGCATCACCCTGCCGCCGCTCCGCGAGCGGGCCGAGGACGTGTATGCCATCCTCGAAGCGCGCGCCAGAGCAAGGGGATCCGCGCTTCAAATGGCGCAGATCGAGGTCGAGGCCGTCGAGCGCGTCGTGGGCGACGGCCTCGCCAACAACACACGCGATCTCGATCGCATCTTGGCCAATGCGAGCGGCGGGCTCACGTTGCGCGCGGTCGAGCAGGCCTTGGGCCCCAAGCGCAACGAGCCCACGATCGACGAGATCAAGAGCGCTGT
>CAYTJL010000496.1:0-3591 GCA_964437785.1 uncultured Polyangiaceae bacterium | reverse complement strand
AGGTCCTCTTGCTCCAAGATGGCCTCTCCGCGCGCGCGACGCCCATCGCCGTGCGTCACAACAACAAGGGGCAATTCCTCTTGCTCGAAAGCAGCTCGCCCTATTAGTGCTTCAGGGAAAACATGTTTGCTTGAGCGATGATTTCGTGAATTACCCTTTCAAGACTCTTCACGACGTCCACAAACGCCGAATCGCGACTCTTCCAGCGCGAGATCGGGCGTCCGTTTGAGGGAACGCTCTTTAACTGTGCAATGAAGGTTCCATCGACGACAACATCGCTCAGAAAAACAGGGAGCAGCGCTACCCCACGTCGAGCCATGCTTTCCATCGTTTTGTGGGTTTTGGTGCGGTACAGATGATCTAAATAAGCCGCGCTGATCAGGAGAACTCCGACACGAGCGAGGTGCATGTCCGTGTCGCCGAGAACCCTAATAAGCTCCCTAACGCGAAGCGAAGTCAAGTGCATTGACAACTCTTCGCGCTCCTCCTGATTGCAATCTGCATTGCCGATAAAAATCGGAACCGAGCCGATAAATCCATACTGATGGCGGTGCGGCTCAACGGTGGAGTAATCACCGTTAACGAGCAGAATCCGGCCGCTTGAGCCAGAGTTCTTCGCGTCAGTAGAATCCGCGTCGTATTCATTGACATCTCGGGCATCCCTCTGCGATTTGCTAGGCTTGTTAGGACGCCGCCCTCTCCTGGTGATATAGGAGTCGCGATCAAAATCTCGCGAAAGAGCGTGAATAGAACCTACAATTTCATTCGTAAGCGCATCGACCGCTGAGCGCTCGAATCCAGTGTCGAGAATGCGACGAAGGTCATATTTCGATACATAGAGATTCGAGGGAACGATGCCACTTGGCATCTCGATGCCGCTCCACAATTCAACATGAGCAATCCCCAGAGTACCCGTTTTAATCCCGGCGGAGGCTTTGAGAGCACGTCCAATGTTGTCGAGGGGCGACATCATTGTCGTTGCTTCGAATGTTTTTGCTGCCATTGCCATCGGAGACGGCTCAAGCATTTTTTGTGAAATGCCAATCGTGGAGATGGTCCTCGTCAAGTTCTCAATTGTAAGAACCGCTTTGCTTGGCTCAACGATCGCGCTACTCAGCAGGTCCCGAGCGCTGAGTGCGACACCACCAGATATAGCGGACGCTTTCTCGAAGATTTCCAGCGTCAAGCTTTTGGAGGGTGGCTGCACGAGTGCTTTGGCAAACGAATCATGTGCCAGCAGTTCATGTGCCAGCAGTGGAGATTCACCCAGGTTTTTAAGTGTTCGGGGCAGCTCTAAGAAGGCTTTGCCTCCTCCGAGGGCGCCTGGGGGGAAGATGGGGTACTTCATGGTGTAGCCATCCTGAACCAACGCGCAGTCACCGTCAAGAGTAAGCGGTGCGAGGTCAGAAAAACCTTTGATACCTGCGGGAGAAACTCATGGCCGCCCTCGACATCTACGACCAAATCTACGTCTTCATCAACGGACAGCTCCTCGTCGAGTCCACGACGATGCAAACCGGGCTCGAATCCGACGATCAAAAGGTGCTCACGCTGGTCAAGGGCTTTGCCGGCATCACCCCGAGCCCCGATGTCCGCGTCGCCAAGGTCGAAAACGTCGTGCCCTCCACCGGCTTCGAATTCGACTTCGAGAAGGCCAAAAAAGAGCGGCAGCTCATCGAGCTGAAGCTCCAATCCGGCGCCACCGGAAAGACCATGATCAGCAAAGGCTTCCTCATGCACGTCAGCATCGAGAGCGGCGTCGGCAAGACCACGCAAGTCTCGTTCGACTTCGCCGGGGAGCCCAACCTCTTCACATGATGGGCGACCCTCCCACCGAGATCGCCCCGGCGCGTCTCTTTCGCCTCCTCCTCGGCCGCCCGCCGCGCATCGCGCTCCCGCCGCTCCCCGGCGCCGAGTGCTGCCCGCTCTTCGTGCGCGCGCTCCGCAACGCGGAATTCGCCGAGGTGCGCGACGATCCCCGCTCCCTCGCGCTCGTCGTCAAAGCGCTCGTCTTGCCGAACGGATCACAAGTGTTCTCGTCGGCCGATCAAGCCGCGGAGTCCCTCCAAGAGCACGAGGCGGAACGATGGCTGCTCGCCGTGAGCAAGGCGCTCGCGATCGTGTCGCCGACGTACCTTCAAAGCCGCACGCGCGCATGGCACCGCGCTTTGCTCGAAGGCGCCCGCGCCGCGAGCAACCTCCATGACGCCTACGTGCTCGGGCTCTGCGTCGATGAGCCCGTGGGCGGAGGGCTCGTGAAGCCGCGGCCCGAGCGCTACTTCGGCGGCGCTCAAGCCGACCTCACCGATGGGCATTGGATGGCGTTCCGCGCGGCCCGCGCGCTGGTCCGCGAGATCGAAAAGGAGCACAAGGCATGAGCGAATACGTCTCCGAGCTGGCCAAAGCCCTCAGCGCCCGCGAGCGGCGAGCCTTCGAATTCGACACCGCCGGCTTCCTCGGGCTCGGCGGCGCCCCCCTCGCGAAGATCAAGATCCGTGTCGCCACCAAGGCCGAACAGGATCGCGCCGTGCTCGCCGCGTACAAGTACATCGCGGACCTCGCCGCGAACGTGGGCCTCGACGCCGCCGCAGCGGCCGATCGCGATCTGCTCGTGGACGCGAAGACGTGTCACATCCTCTTCGCCGTCTGCCGCGACGCGAACAACCCTGCATACCCCGCGTTTCCCGGCCCCAAGTGGATGATGGACCACTTGAGCGCGGACGAGCTCGCCGTGCTCCTGTCCTGCTACGCCGAGGCGCTCCGCATGACGGGCACCATCGAGATGGACCTCTCCGCGGAGCGCCTCGACGGGCTCGTGACCGCCCTCGCCGCGAGCGCCGACTCCGACGCTCCCAACCTGCATTTGCTGCGTTTTACGCGCGAGCAGCTCACCGAGCTGTGCGTCCGCTTGGCCCTTCGGCTCAACGAGACGAGCGCGACCAAGGAGCAAGAGCCATGTTCGTCGCCGTCGATCTGACCTCGCTCTTCGCGGTCACGCACGAGGCCGAGCGCGAGCTTGCGCCGCTCGCGATGCGCGAACGCCTGCTCGAACCGCTGCGCCGCGCCGCCGCGGACGAGCGCTTCACGCACCCGTATCAGCGCCGCACGGGGCGGCTCGAACGCTCCACGCGCGCGACCATCGCGTATGTGCGCGTGGGCGAGGTCGCGATCGACCTGAAGATGGACGCGCCCTATGCAACCTTCGTCGCGCGCCGCGGGCTCTCGACGTTGGACGTGCATAGGGCGGCGGCCGAGCAGGAGATCGAAGCCGAGCTGAGCGCGCTCCTGGAGAAGCTCTCGCGATGAGCGGCGGCGAGATCCGTTACCGCTTCGTCGCGAGCGGCCACGACGCGGTCCTCTCTGCGTTCCGCTCGATCGATCAACAAGCGCAACGCTCCTCGTACGTCGCGCGCGATGCCGCGGAGCGCGCCGCGGGGGTAACCGAGCGGGTAGGCAGGCGACGCCGCAAGAGCAGCGAACGCGAGGAAGAGGCGTACGTCGAGAGCGTGGTCGAGCGGCACGTGCGCGGCGATCAACAGATCGAACGGAGCGCCGATCGCCGGCACCGCGTCGCAATGCGGCGGCTCCGCG
>CAYTJL010000495.1:0-3596 GCA_964437785.1 uncultured Polyangiaceae bacterium | reverse complement strand
CAACAGGGCTATCCCCAGCGGCCCCAAGCGCAAAACACCACGTTGGGCCCGGCGCTCACGCCCTTTGGCGTGCTCTTCCAGCAGCTCCCGCAGATGCCGGCGCAGCTCCCGGCCCTGCCGGATCTCGCTGGGTGGATGAGGTCGTATTGGCCCAATAACCCCGCTCCGCAGCAGCCCGGCCAGCCTCCTCCGCAGCAACCGCAACAGCCCCAACAGCCGCCCTCCGACGGCTGGCCGCCCGCGTGGCAAGCGTACGAAGATGAGGTGCTCGCGCTCACCAACCAGCGTCGCGCCCAAGGCGCTGTGTGCGGCGACAAGTCCTTTGGTCCGGCGGCGCCGCTCGCGCCCGACGCGCGCCTCCGATCGTCGGCCCGCGGGCACAGCCGCGACATGTTGGTGCGCGGGTATTTCGATCACCGGAGCCCGGACGGCACGAGCCCGGCGGACAGGGCGCGCGCGGCGGGCTATCCCGGCGGCTTCGTGGGCGAGAACATCGCGGCGGGATACCCCTCGCCCGCGGCGGTGGTGGAAGGGTGGATGACGAGCCCGGGCCACTGCCTCAACATCATGGAGCCCCGCTATCGATTCTTGGGCGTGGGCTATTATCAGGGCAACGACAAATACGGCACGTATTGGACCCAGAACTTCGGCGGCTGACGCGCTCTCAACGACACACCACGGTCCGTGCCTCTCCCATCTTCACGCGCGTCCAATACGCCCCCGTCGCCGCGAGCGCCTCGCGGCTCGTAAACCGATAACGATAGAACGAATAGCGCACCGCGACGGGCGCCTCCGGGAGCTTGGCCGCGAAGAGCCCTTGGACGGCCCCGGGGTCGTGGCAAACCTTGTCGAGCAGCGCGGCGGCGTACGGCGGCATCGCGCGCTTGTTGTACGTGATGCCATAAAACCAGAGCTGAAAATCCACCCTCGGTTGGTGGGGCGCGACCATCCCCGGCCTCTTGTGGAGGTCACCGGGCTTGTGGCGGAGGGGCATCTCGATGAAGCCCCCTCCGTCCGAGACCTCGATCGTGGGCTCGATGCGATCCGTCGTGATCGCCGCGAAGAGATGATAGGTGTTGACCAACCGGAAGCGCGAGAGCACCACGCGGACAGGCGCGGTGACCGTCGCCACCTGAGGGTCCTTGGAGAAGTGCCCGAGCCCGGCGACGACCGACGCCGCCGCATACGCGAGGAGCGCGACGACCTCCGCGCCTCTCCGCGCCTCGAAGAGCGCCGGGCGGGAGCGGGCTTTGGGCGCCCCTCGGAGCCATCGCGGCAGGTCCTTGGCGTCGAGGAGGCTCACGTGCAGCGCGAGCGACAGGTACGAGAAGAATCCATAATTGGCCGTCGCGACGTTGACGACCTGAAACACCGTGAAGACCAGCGCCGCGGAGAGGCGCGCGCGCCTCGGCCCGAAGATGGCGAACGGCAACACGAGCTCGAAGAAGAGGGTGAACCGGCTCTCGACGTGATGAAACCACGCTGGCAAGGAGTGCGCGAGGTGCGCGAGCGGGCCGGGGAGAGGCGCGGTTTGGTAATAATGCGTCATCGCGCTGCCGTCTTGCCAGTCGCCGAGCGACGATTGCCACTTGGCGAGCCCCGACTCCCAATAGAGCTTGAAGAGCAGGATCTTGAGGGCCAAATGCGCGAAAGGCGCCTTGCGATCGCGGGGGAGCAGCGCGGCCACGAGCCCGCACTCCAGGAGGAGGTTGTCCCATTGGAACGTGAAGAACGTCCGCCCCGCGACGACGTACGAGAGGTAGAGCAGCGTGGAGAGCGCGAGCGTGAGCCGCGGGAGCGCGCCCGCGAGCGCGAGGAGCGAGAGCGCCGCGCCGATCCAAACCCCGGTGTGGAGCGCGGCGTCGCTCGAAAACCGGGTGACCAGCGTGGGCAGCTCCGTAAAGGGGAGCGCTTTGAGCGCGCTGTCGTTCGCGAGATCGCTCGCCGGCATGAGGCCGCGCGATCCCATGAGCACGTCGAGCTGCGCGCGGAGCGACAGCCACGCGAGGAGTGAGCAGATCGCGAAGAGCGCGTGATATACGCGGGCGATCGCGGGATCACCCGCGCTGAGCCAAGACCGAAGGAGCTTCACACCTTCTCCCGGGCGCGCCTCCACCGATCGTGAAACGCGCGCAGCGTCGAGAGCGTCTCGTAGATGAGCTGCTCTTGGTAGCGATAGGCCATCTCCCCGCCCATGGGCACGAGCACCGAGAGCGAGAGCTTGCGGCAGCGCGCGGCGAGCGCCTCGAGATCGCGCGTGACGCGCGTCACCTCGTCGCCGATGGCGGGCGCGAGCTCGGCGCCCGTGGGATCGAGCCGCGCGATGTCGCCGAGCGTGACGGTGGGCCCGAACGCGGACGCGATCTCCTGCTCGGATCGGACGCGCGCGGCGTCGATGCGCCAGAGCGCGAAGCGGTTGCCCATGCCCATCAAATTGAAGAGCACGCTCACGCCCATCACGAGCTGGATCCAGCTGCTCGGCGGCATCACGTCGCCGAGCCTCGGCAGGTACTCGTCGGCGACCTCGGGCCCGCCGCGCTCGTAATACTCTTTGGCGGCCGTCGTGAGCTCGAGCCCCGTGTTGCTGCGCGACTCCTTGTTGTGACGGATGAAGTCGTAGTGCTCGGCGGCGAGCACCGAGACGAGCCCGACCACCTGCGATCGCCGCGGGCAACGGTTCTTGATGACGAGCGTGTTCACGCGGAGCACCTGTTTGTCCGTGGGCGGGAGCATCTTCACGGGATCGTATTGGCCCGCTCCGATGCGGCCTTTGCGCAGGAAGGGGAAGCGCCGCGCGACCACGTCGACGTTGGGGAGGCCCACGATTTGAAGGCCGCGCTCGCGCACGGCCAGGTCGATGAAGCGCGCGTCCTCGTCCATCACGAACACGGCGAGATCGAGCTCGCCGCGCGCCGCGAGGTCGAGCTGCTCGCGCACGCCGTGGTTCGAGATCTTGAGATCGAGGCCGGCGAAATCGCGGCTCGTCAGGATCTCGCGCGCGATGCGCGCGGTGCCGCTCGCCTCGGGGCCGATGCCGATGCGCTTGCCCGCGAGCGACGCGAAGCTCGTGATGCCGTCGGCGTTCTTGCCGAGGATGAACAGCGACTCGCCGCGCGGCAGCTCGCCGACGAGCTCGAGCTTCGCGCCGTCTCCCTCCATCCACGGGAGCCCTGCTTGCACGAGCGCGAAGCCGATCTCACAGGACTTGGAGGCCGCGGCGAGGCGCTTGATGTTGTCGACCGATCCTTCGCTCTCCACGTTGCGGATGCGCCCGTGGCGCTTGGCCGCGGCGAACGCGAGCTTCTCGGCGGTCGCGAAATAATGGCCCTCGCGGACGCCCGACACGAGGGAGACGTCGAGGTGGCTGAGCGACGGAGAGAGATCCAAGCGCGACGCGAGGACGAGCGCGACGGCGATCACGGCGAGCGCGCCGAGGATGCGCGCGCCGCGGGTCGAGAGCGCGGGCCTCCTCGCGCGCGCGGCGGCGTGCGCGGGCGCCTGCTTCATCTCTTCGGGCGAAGGCGGCGGCTCGGGGGCGCTCTCGGGATCGGAGGTCGCGGGAGGTTCTTCGGAGGGAGGCACGGCCGCACGGTAGC
>CAYTJL010000494.1:0-3598 GCA_964437785.1 uncultured Polyangiaceae bacterium | reverse complement strand
TCGTTGGCGCAGGTGTTGAGCAGGTCCCCGCAGCCTTGCGCCGTGTCGGACGCGCAGTCGATGCAAACATCCGAAGGGATGGCGCCGACGCAGAGGCTGTCGGTGCAGGCCATGGCGCAAACCTCGCTGCACAAACACGAGATGAGGCCGTCGAAGATCGCGTCGGACCCCGGGCACAACATGCCGTGGTCGAAGATGGTTTTCCCGCTCAACGCCTGCGCGCACGTCTCGCACTGCATGGGCCCGCCCCCGACAGACGTCGACACCACCGATGAGCTCGGCGAGACGCCGCCCGCTCCCCCCGCGCCGCCCGTGCAGTCCCCGGCCTCGAACCGCCCTCGGTCGATCTGCGTGACCGGATAACAACAGAGCTGACCGTCAAAGAACCCTTCGCCCTCGACGGCCTGCACCGTGCCCCCGCACGGGTCGCCGAAGAACGTGAGCGCCTCCTCGGCCCCAGGGCACGCCCCCTCGGCCGCCGACCATTGAAAGCACGCTGTCCGCCCGCACCCGCCCGCGAGCGGCACGAACGGAAGCCCCATGAGGACGAGAAAGAAAGCCCGGTAGGTCATGACAAGGCAGGGAGGATAGCCCCCTCCCCTGCCTTACGCAAACGAACATTACGGGGTCATCCAGGGCAGCCGGAGCTGAAATCCGAGGAGCAACCCGCTCTGACCACGAGCGTCATACCCACTCTGCGTAGGCGGCTCGATCTTCACGGGGCCGACCTCGACGTCCGCGTTGCTGAGCGCGGGAGACGGCGCCGCAGGAGGCTCAGGCAACGTGAGCTGACGGGAGGGCAAGCCGCTCGCGGCCGGAGGCACCATCAACGACGCTCGCCCGACCAGGAGCTTCCAGTCGTCAAAGGCATCTTTAATGACACGCACCCACGTGTCGTCGAAGCGCGGCGTGACCTTCAGCGCCTCGCCTGCGACGGCCGGGGCGAGCCCGGGAGACGCGACAGAGGCCTTGGGAGGCTCCGCATACGCCGATCCACCCGAGGCCATGAGCGCGAGGAACGCGCCCAAAACGCCTGGAACCAAAGCACGAGCGCGCATACGCACCTCCTACGATGAGAGCGAAACGAGACTCGAAGGGCAGCTTTAGTATAGGGCGTTAGCGCAAAGAGAAAAGCCCCTTCGCGAACAAGATCGCGACAATCACGACGAGCGCCCCCAGCGCCATCCCCCCCACGACCACATGGACCCTGCGCGGCGAGGCGAGGCGCAGCGCAGACGTGCGCTCCCCCAGCGCCGGCGGATCCGTAACGGCGCTCGCAGAGGGCGAAGGATCGCGCTCCTCGGCATCGCCTTCTCGCACGAGCTGAGCGCGCTGCATCCTCGCGGTGGTCACGAGCTCGGATCGCGCGCCGAGGAGCGCCCGCACCCGCTCCACCACCCCCTCGCCGCCGGACGTGAAGGGCGCGAGATCCGCGGCGAGCGCCGCGACGTCGATGTAGCGCGCCGAAGGGGCCTTCATCAAACAACGATGGATGATCGCCGCGAACTTCGGCGGCAAATCGGGCCTCCGATCGAGGACCGGATCCGGCTCGCCCCCGAGCACCCGGCTCAACATCGCTCGACGATCCGCCGCCTCGAACGGCAGCGCGCCGGTGACGAGCTGATAGAGCACCACGCCGAGCGACCAGATATCGCTCCTCGTGTCGGTCCGCCCCGTGCGCCTCACCCGCTCCGGCGACATGTACGCCGGCGAGCCCGCGAGCGTCTCGGGGACCCTATCCTCAATCTCCGAGACGCCGAAGTCCACGATCTTGATCACGTCAGCGCCGCCCTCGCGGCGCGCCAAAAACAAGTTCGCGGGCTTGATGTCGAGATGCACGACGCCGCGCGCGTGCGCGACCGCGAGCCCTTCGCACGCCCCGAGCACGTAGCCGGCCGCGTCCGCCACGCTCACCGATCCATCGCGGAGCAGCGCCGCGAGATCGCGCCCTTCGAGCAGCTCCATCACGAGGAAAGGCGCGCCCCTCGCGTCCATGCCCCCCTCGATCACCCCCACGATGTGCTCGCCCGACAGCTCCGCGAGCGTCCTGCCCTCGTCGAAGAAGCGCTTCAAAAAGCGCGCACGAGGCTCCTCGTCGAGCCCCTCGATCACCCGCGGATCGATCCACTTGATCGCGAAGCGCTCGTCTCCGCACGACGCCTCGACCACCACGCTGGCGCCGCCACGGCCAAGGACACGCTCCACGCGATAGCGACCGACGAGATCCCCCTCCCCGAGCGATGGAGACCCGCGCAAAGACATCGGATCATTCTGCAACGAAACGGCCGTCGCTGAAACCCACCTCACGAAGCCGCGACAGCGTATCCGTCGTGGGGCGCTTTAGGACCTTCGAGGAGCCTTTCGATGTCGTCGCGATCCAGCGTCTCGTGCTCCAAAAGAGCTTGAATCAACCGATCCATCACGGGCCTCTGCCGCTCGATGACGGCGCTCGCTTCGGCCGACGCGGCCGCGAGCACGGTCCTCACCTCCACGTCGAGCTCGCCCGCCGTCGTGTCCGCGAGCGCGCCCTCGGCGATGCGCTGGCCGAGGAACGGGTGCTCGACGTGGTGCTCGTAATACACGGGGCCGAGCCGCTCGCTCATCCCGTAGTGGGCGACCATGTCCGTCGCGATCCGCGTCGCGATCTTGAGGTCGTTCTCGGCGCCCGACGACGTCTCGCCCAAGATCACGCGCTCGGCCGCGAAGCCTCCGAGCAGCACGCGGAGGCGCGTGACGAGCTCCGATCGCGTCGCGACGTGGCGATCTTCGCCGGGGGTCTGTCGCGTGGCGCCGAGCGCGAGGCCGCGCGGCAAGATGGTGACGCGATCGACGGGCTCGGCGTTCGGGCTCGACGCGGCGACGATCGCGTGGCCGCTCTCGTGGACCGCGACGCGCCGTCGCTCCTCGATCGAGAGCGGGGTCTCGCGCGGATCACCCATCTCGACTTTGTCCTCGGCCGCGCGCAGATCGACCATCGCGACGGCCTGCGCGTCCCTGCGCGTCGCGAGGATCGCCGCCTCGTTCAAGAGGTTCTCGAGATCGGCGCCCGAGAAGCCCGCCGTCGACGCGGCGACCGCGTCGAGATCGACGTCCTCCGCGAGCGTCTTGTTGCGCGCGTGAACGCCGAGGATCGCGCGGCGCGCGGCGCGCTCGGGCCGCTCCAGGATCACGCGGCGATCGAAGCGACCAGGCCGGAGCAGCGCGGAGTCGAGCACGTCGGGCCGGTTCGTCGCCGCGAGCACGATGGTGAGGTCGTTGCGCGTGAAGCCATCCATCTCGGAGAGGAGCTGGTTCAAGGTCTGCTCGCGCTCGTCGTGCCCGCCGCCGAGCCCCGTGCCGCGCGCGCGCCCGACCGCGTCGATCTCGTCGATGAACACGATGCACGGCGCGTTCTTCTTGGCGTTCTCGAACAGCTCGCGCACGCGCGACGCGCCCACGCCGACGAACAGCTCGATGAACTCCGATCCGTTGACCGAGAAGAACGGGACGCCCGCCTCGCCCGCGACCGCGCGCGCGAGCAGCGTCTTGCCCGTGCCCGGCGGCCCGACGAGCAGCACGCCGCGCGGCACCCTCGCGCCGAGCCGCTGAAACTTCGCGG
>CAYTJL010000493.1:0-3608 GCA_964437785.1 uncultured Polyangiaceae bacterium | reverse complement strand
GCTGCGCCGCCAAAACAGCGTTTTGCTGCCTCGGCATTATCTCATCTCCAGTGGGTGTGCGCGCTCTACACGCAGCTCAGGACCATCCCTCGCCGCGCGCTTCGTGCGCCATCTCCCTTGTTACAAGGGGACAGCATAAACAGCGTTGGGCGCCCCGCAAGACACGATCGACGGGCGCATCCGCCGTGCCAGGTCGCTTTTTGGACAGCACGATTCCGGCGGGGCATCCTCCAGCAAAAGCCTATGTGTATTGGGAATAAAGCTCGAAGAGATCGTGCCGTGGGCCCGGGGCTTCTTTAGCGTCTTTCGCGCCTCCGAGGCGCGTGAAGAGGCCTTCGCGACGAAGAGGCAGCGCTTCGAGATGGAGAGGAGACCCTCGAAGCTCTACGGGAGGTCATCGAATCGCTTTGGATGCCCGTCGACACGGCGTGGAGACCTATCGACGCGCCGAAGGGGCTATCGACGCGGGCGCCGAACGCCGAACCTCGCGGAAAAGTCGTCCTCGCTGGAGCGTCGAGGACCGTCCCGGGTCCGCCGTACCCTCCTTTGCGCCGCATCGGAGGCTATTTTTACGGCATCGATGGGCTCCTCGTCCGCGTCGATAGGTGTCTTTGCGCGTCGATAGGTCGTGAAGCGGAGATAGACCGTCTCGCCATCGTCCTGTTCGGCGAGCGCCTTGCCCAGAAACACACCGGCTGTCTCCGGGCAGACTACCGCAGTCGCTTCCCTTGCGAAGGGTGCGATTTCGAGCAGCGCCGCCGCGACCTCCTTGGTCAGCTTTCGTTCCCAGCCGATGTTGCCGAACCGAATCAAGTGAGAGCTATGCAGACCGCTTTGCAGCAGTTTCTCCGGGCCTCTTTGATCCGGTAGTCCCACCAGAATCGATCCTATGCGAGCGTCGCCGGCGTCCCCTTTGCCTTCTCAGCGTCGAACGCGCTCGCCACCACGCTCATCTCGTCGGCCATCGCTTCAGGCGCGATCACCGACTCGATGATGAGAGGGCAGTCCTCGGGCACGCGATGCGCGATGCGCTCGCAGGCCCACCTCGCCAGCGTGCTCAGCGCGAGGTGCTCGCCGTGCGGCCCGACGTCGCTGACATGGATCTGCCGCAGGCGCGGGCCGAACTCGAGCAACATCAGGAGGGCCACGGCCATGGTCGGGTCGATCTGCCGGGCGTGCCCGACGTCGAGGCAGAACGTGGCCTCCGGAAACGCACGGAAGAGCTGCCGCAGCTCGGCTGCGTTCCGGCCCAGCGTCTTGCGGTTATCCATGTTCTCGATGCAGAGGCGGGGGCCGAGCGCGCGCCAGAGCGAGGACGTGAGGATGATCTCCGGGTGGACCACGATGGGCCAGTCGCTGGGCAGATCCGACAGGAGATGGAACACCGTCTCCTCGTTCATGGTCGCGAGCTTGCTCGGCGCGTGGACCGACACGTAGTCGAAGCGCTCGAGATCCAGCGATCGGGCGGCCTCGGCGAGCAGCGGGAGCTCGCGGTCGCGGAGCGCCGACAGCTCGATCGCGCGGACGTGGCGGAGAGGGCGCTGGAGCTCCAGGCCTCGGGCGAAGTCCCCTTTGGCGAGCGCTCCGGTGGAGAATCCGATGGGTCGCATTAGAACACCCCGTACTCGCGGATGAGTTTTCTGAGCTGCGGATGCTGGTCGAAGAAGACGGCGTTGATGCCCAGCCTGAAATCTCTGCTGGTGTTGCGCAGCCGGTCGTAGACCTCGTGCTTTGCCGCCTTTTCGAAGTCGACGGACTCCAGGGCGCTCCTCGTCTCGGGATCGCCGAGCGCCCGTAGAAACTCGTCGTAGGCGGAGAAGATCTCTTTGGCGGTCTTCTCCTCGATGTTGTCGTCGGACAAGATCCGAGCGAGCAAGTCGAGCGGCGTGACCTCGGTCTGCTGGCGAATCAGCTCCCCGAGAAGGGTTAGAAACTCGTCTTCATTCTTGGCTTCTTCGAGCTGGGGGCACGCGAATAGCTCCGCCGAGAACGACGCGAGGATGCCCCAGATGAAGAGCAGCTTGCGCGAGAACCGGAGCTTGATGTTGCGAGTGCCCCAGCCCTTGCGGTTTCGCTCCCACATCTTGGATGCGTAGTCGGACGCCATCGTCCGCCAGTAGCGGACGACGTCGTTCAAAAGGAAGTGGGGAATCTTGTTGTAATTGCCGACCTTGCTCCGCACCGACCGATCGTGGAAGACATAGCGTGCGAGCACGTTCCGGATCACGCGCTGACGGACGACGGAGCTGGTCAGCGCCCGGGACTCGGCGAGCAAGAGGATACGCCGCGTGAGGTTCTCGTTCGTGTCACGCGTGCCTGCGATGTAATGAACGAGCTCGTGGCTCACCACGATGTTGCCAAACGTGCCAGTAGGACCGACGTCCTTCAATCCGAGGCTGCGGATGCGCTCACTAATGCGCTGGGCCATGAGCGCGTGATGAGGGTCGGACGGGCCGTCGACGAGCAGCACCCAATCCGCGTCGCTGTCGGCGCTCGCCTCGCCTCGACCGAGGGATCCGGTCACCACCACCGCGCAGTTCGGCTCGGTGAGGTCGGCGAGGACATCCTTCAGCTTCTTCAGGATGTCGTCCGTCCGGGCTCGTGCCTTGCGGATCTCCTCCCATCGCGCGCCGACGCGGCTTTCGAGCGCCTCGATGGCGCTCGCCTCGGGCGGGGCGCCGGAGGCTGGCTGCTCTTGGTCGGAGATCATCTGCATACCTGGATGTTGGCGTGGGTACCACCTCTCAGCCTAGCGCTTTCGGCCATTTTCTTCGACAGCGAACTTTCACCTGCGCGGCACACGCCGTCTTCACGCGTCGCCGTCGTGGGGATGGACTGCCACCCAGCACGCGACCCCTTTCGCGCTGCGTCTCTCATGAACGTGGTCCATCAGCGCTCCGGCTCAACCCGGATCTTGAGCACCTGTTTGAAGGAGGCCAAAGCCGTCTTCGTCCCACCTGTCGAGCGCGTAATGGTATCTCGGACCGCGGGAGACGTGCCCCGAGGCGCGTGAAGAGGCCTTCGCGACTAGGCGGGAACATCACGGGCCGGTCAGCTCCGCGGGCGTGGTCTCGACGCCCTTGCCGTCGTCCATGTCCTTGCAAAGAACATCGAGGTGAGCCCCGAGCGCGTGCCGGCGCGCTGGGTCGTCGTTATCGACGCAAGCCAGCGCTTCGCCACCGCGTTCGCGCGCACGTTCGCCGAGGAGCTGGCTAACATCCCTGACAGGTGAGCTCCCCCTTCCTCGACGCGCTGGAGACATCGTGGGTCGCGAGCAACGATCTCGCCTTCGCCCTCCGCGATCGCTTCCCGGTGAGCCCGGGTCACACGCTGGTCATCCCGCGCCGCCTGATCGCAGCTTGGTTTGACGCCACGCCCGAAGAGCGCACCGCCCTCCTCGCGCTCGTTGATGACGTAAAGCGAACGCTCGACGCCGAGCTCCACCCCGACGGCTACAACATCGGCATCAACGCCGGCGAGGCAGCAGGGCAGACCGTGGCGCACCTGCACGTCCACGTGATCCCGCGCTTTCGTGGCGATGTCGACGATCCTCGCATGGGTCGTCGTCGCTCGCGACGACGTTCAGAAAAACGGTGGCATCCTCGACG
>CAYTJL010000492.1:0-3630 GCA_964437785.1 uncultured Polyangiaceae bacterium | reverse complement strand
TTGAGCTGCGCCTTGCTCCCGAAGTGCTCTTCGGTGTTCGTCAAATCCGTGGGCCAATAGCCGTGGTACGCGCTGTACGCGTGGCCGTCGGCGCCCGCGCCCGCGACGCTCGGGTTGTCCATCGGCACGGTGAGCCACAAGCAGTTGACGCCGAGGTCGTCGAAGTACCCTTCGTTGATCTTCTGGAGGAGCCCCGCGTAGTCGCCGCCTTGGTAGTTCGCGGGCGCCTCGATGCCGCTGACGGGCGCGTCGTTCGACGGGTCGCCGTTCATGAAGCGATCGATGAACACGAAGTACATCACGGCGCTCCGCCAATCGAAGCTGCCGATCGGGTAGCCCGCGTCGTGCGTGCCCGCGTCGACGCACGCATTGGCGGGCGGATCGCAGCTCGCGATGACGACCGAGTTCACGCCGCCCACGCCGTCGGGCTCGGTGCTCGGGTTCGCGGGGTCCGCGATCCACGTCGCGCCGTCGACGAAGAATTTGTAGTGGACCTTGGTGCCGCGCGTGATCGCGATCGACGTGCGCCACTCGCCGCCGTCGAGGCTCATGGGCACGCCGTTGGTCCAGCCGTCGGGCTTGAAATCACCGCGCAGCTCGACGCTCGTTTGACCCATCAGCGCGAGGCGGAAGGCGACGTCGCAGCGCCCGTCGTCCGGCGTGCACGCGCCCGCGTCGCCGCCGCCTCCGCCGCCCGTGTTGCCGAGCCGGTCGGGCGTGCACGCGACGGGGCTCGCCGTGGCGGCGAACAGCGCGATCGAGCCGAGAAGAGCCAGCGGAAGAAAAGACGTGCGGCGCATCTTCCGAGCTTTTCCGACGTGCTCTCGGGGTGTCAACCGCTTCGTCGAACGACACAAAATTCGCGTGCGTGAATTTTCTTTGTTGACTTAAAAGCCGCCGTGAGTAGTTTTCGGGCCCTCTCCGTTCGGGCGGGTAGCTCAGCGGTAGAGCGCCGGTCTTACACACCGGTGGTCGCAGGTTCAAACCCTGTCCCGCCTACTGACGATGGGGGGACCTCAAAGGTCCCCCCAAACCCCCCGGGCTGCATCTCGGGAGTTGGTAGGCGGCGACGCGATGGCTCACCCATTTCCCCAGAAGTTGGTAGGGAGTCAAGTAGGGTAGTTACCAAGGCATGTTCCTTGGGGTGGTAGTTAAGTTGGTTATAACGCCGGCCTGTCACGCCGGAGGCCGCGGGTTCGAGTCCCGTCCACCCCGCCAGTCATCCTCTGTAGTCGAGCCGATAGCCGTTTACGCCTCAAACGGTCGTGCATCTCGTTCGAGCCTGTTTTAGGCTACGAGCATGCGCTTTCTTCTTGGCTCGCTCACCGTCGTCGCGTCGCTCGCGACGTCTTCTGCTGCGTTCGCGCAAGCTCCACCGCCTTACGCGGGGTGGGGCTCGCCGCCGCCTTACTTCGCGCCGCTCCCCCTCCTGCGCCCGGTCAAGCCCGAGGTCCGCAGCGTGGGGATGATCGCGGCGGGCTCGATCATCCTTTCGTTCGGCGCGACGCTCGCGGGCGCGGGCGCCAGCATCCTCGGCATCGGCGGGTCCGAGTGTCCGATCTTCATCAACAGCGCCGGACCCAACGATGGTGTCCGCAGGGCTGCCCGTGAGCGCGTCGGCACAGCGCAACAAAGGCTCTATTTCGACTGCGGCAACCACGCGGGGATCGGCGCCGCGTTCTTGATCGCGGGCAACCTCATCGCGCCCGCGGGCGTGCCCTTGCTCGTCTTGGGCGCGCTGCGATCGTCTCCGCAAAAAAAGGTGAACCTGCGGCCTGTGTTCGAAGTGTCGTTCGGCGCCGCGTCGGGCTCGCTGCGGATGACGTTTTGAGCGTCGCGTCGTCGCGACACGCGATCGCACGCGCGCTCCTCGTCGCCGCGTCGATCGCGGCCTGCTCGCGCGCCGATCCGGTCGTGATCGCGGCGCCGGACAAGCCCGCGCCGACGTCGATGGAGAGCGCGGGGCTCGCCGCGCCCGCGCCGAGCGCCTCGGCTTCCGCGCGCTCAAAGGCCTCTGCGGCGTCCGAGTGCCTCCCGATCACGAACAAGCGCGAAGGGATCGCGCGGGCCGTCTGGTCGCCGCGCGGCGCGCGCGTCGCCGTCTTGTGCAGCGTCGGGGTCGAGGTCATCGACGTCGCCCCGCGCCGCGTCCTCGCGTTTTATCGCGGATCCGCGGAGATCCACGGCTTTCGCGACGACGGTGAGGCCCTCGCGATCGCGGACGACACCGGCGTCCAGATCTTCACCCTCGGGAGGCCGAGCGCAACACCCCTGCTCTCGCTCCCAAAAGGAGCCGAGCCCTTCGCGCTGTCCCCCTCGTTTTCGCACGTCGCAGCGGCGAGCCCGGCGGGCGTGTGGACCATTTATGACGCCGCGAGCGGCGCGGTGACGGCGACGCTCGGCGGGGGAAGGTCGTTTGGATGGACCGCCGTGGCGTGGAGCCCCGACGGCACCCAAATCGTAACGGCGTCGGACACGCTCGACCTCTGGCACGCCGCGAACGGCAAGCTCCTTCGCTCCTGGAAGCCTCCGGCGCACGAGGAGCTCACCCGGGCGCCTCCCCGCTTTTCACGCGACGGCGCGACCCTCTTCGCTCACGTGCGGAGAGCCTCGTCCATGAGCGGCGAAGGTCACGTGTACGCCTTCGGCACAGCTACGTTTGCGCCCAAAGGGCGTTGGCCCGCGGTGGGGTTTACGGCGACGACGGACGGCAAGACCCTCTTTGCCAGCGAGACTTGCAGGCTCCTCCGCACCGAGCTTCAACCCCGGGTCACCAAGGTGCTCTATCACAGCACGTTCGAAGACTGCGGGCGCTACACGTATCGTGATCTCGGCGTGAGCGCGGACGGGCGCTGGCTCACCGCGTTCCTGCACATGACGGCCGGAACGGCGCTCTTCGCGTTCGACGCGCAGACCGGCGCCCAAGCGCCTTGGCGTTGAATCAGGCCGCGACGATCTCGGACGCAGAGTCGAGGGCGATCTCGCGCGTGGCGGGGCCGCTCACGCGGGCGCGCTCGGCGGCGACCAGCTCCAACAGCTCTTGCTTCGTGGCCTCTCCGCTCTCCAAGAGCGCGCGCATGTACCCGTCCACATACCCGTGCGCGCGGGCGAGGCGCGGGTAATTCATGCCCTCTGCGCGCGCGGTGAAGAGCTCGTGAAGCAGCTTTTGAAGCTCGGCGAAGCGGGCGGCCTTGGTCATGGTCTCCTCCGTGGAACGTCCGCTCGATACCGGAAGGTGATCCGCATGGCCAAATTTCAGTGACCCTTCTCGCCCAAGGCCAGATCGTGTACGGTCCGGGCCGCTATGAAGATCCTCGGGAGAAATAGGCTAATCGGCGCTTGTGACAGAGACGGCGGAGAGGCGGAGGCGAGCCATGGATGAGAAGGGGACGACCGGGGCGAAGGGGGTAGAGCAGGTCGCGCTGGTGTGGCTCTTGGTGCCGCCCCAAAAAACGGGTCCGGCCGTCCTTGCAGAGAGGCTGGCCAAGCTTCTTGGGGAGAGCAAGGCGGCGCAGACCAAAGCTGCTGCTCAGCTCGTCGCCGAGCTCCGCGCGCGCGGGCTCGTCACACCGCGAAAGCTCGCGCTCACGGACCGAGGCCGGGCCGAAGCGCTCTCTATCCTCGGAGTGA
>CAYTJL010000491.1:0-3641 GCA_964437785.1 uncultured Polyangiaceae bacterium | reverse complement strand
GGCCTCGTCGAAGATCGCGCCCATCTGCGCGCGGGTGATCGTCGTGTAGTGGCCTACCTCATAGACGCGCTTTCCAACCCACGCTCCGCGCCGGAGGATGGTCCCCATGTAAGGCCAGTCGCGGGCGACGCGGCTCATGCCTGCTGCGACCTCCCCGTCGAGCCAAGCCGAGAGCCTCTTGGCCGAAGCGAGCGAACGAATGAGCGCCCGCGCACGTGAAGGCCCCGAGGCGTCAGGAGGGATGAGGATCGTACAGGCATTCTCCTTGGGATCGCGATCTCCCGTGGGGGACGAGAGGACACCGGAGATGTCGTTGGCGAGCCTGACCCGACAATCGAGCATCGAGGCCGTCGCGTCGAGGAGCTGAATGCCCCGGCTCGTCACGAGGTGCGCCGGCACGGCGAGGGCCGCGGCCTGAAACAACAGACCCGCGCCGATGGAGGCCGAGACGCCCGATACATGCAAGAGCACGCGCTGATCGTCGAGGGCGTTGGGGTCGCCGTTCAAAGCACCCTGAAGGAGCGCCCGCGCACGATCCGCGAGGGGCGGCGGCAACCCCATCGCCCGCTGTTGAAACATACCTTCGTCCAGCGGATCATCCTGATTCCTCGTCTCGTGCTCCGCGAGGCTCGCCGCATAAAGCCGCTCGACGCCCGCGCGAAAGCTCGTCGCCGCGTCGGGGTGACACCTGTGCTGATAGGTGTCGAAGAGCGATCGCCACCCGGCGGCGATCGATGCGAGCATCACGCGACCGGGGATCTCCGGGACAGGCGCCAGCTGGCCCCCCGGAGAGAGCGCGTGCCGGAGGAAGCGCGCCGAGGCGGTGAGCCGCGCCCAACGCTGCTCCCGGCTCTCTCCCTCGATGAACCGATCGAAGATGGCTTCGTCCCCTGCGGCGACGAGGATCATATACCTTGCTGTTGAGCCCGCGCGATCCTCCCACTCTGCGCCACCCTCGTTTGGATCGATGGGGATACGAAGGTGGGTAAAAAACGCGGTGAGCGCGTACGCCGCCGCCGCGGTCTCCCAGGCCGGACCGGGCACCATGAGTCCCGACGACCTCGCCCATGCAAAGCTCTCTTCGACAAAGCGATCACCCATCCTGTCGCGCTCGCGCTCGCGCGAGGCGAGAGGTGATGCGGTTTTGGCAGGGCGCGGAGCGTGATCGAGGACGCTCCTCCGATCGCGGCCGAGAAGCGCAGGGTGCTTGTCGGCGAACACGAGGGCGTCCCCGATCGCACGCATCATGTCGGTCACCGTGGCCTGACAGGCAAAGACATTCGCGCTCCCGAGCGGGAACCAGCGCGGGAGGACGAACGAAGGCGCCCGTTGCCCAGGTGCGAGCACAGAGGCGACCTCCCCTGAGAGCTCGATGTCGCGTTGGGGCAACGGCGGGAGCAAACGCACCTCGTGCCGATCGCCGCTCCGCGGGCCCCACCCTGGGGACTCCTCCCCAAACAACGCGACGGCGAGAGGGGCGCCCGCGAGGGTGGTGGTATAAAGGTGATCGAGCGCCTCGGCGATCGCCTCATGGGATGCGGTCGTGGGGAGCGCGACGCGCAACGGGACATCGAGGCTGTGCCGCGCGAGAGAGGTGATGAGATCAACGGCGGCCGCGAGATCGAAGCCCCCTTCGAACCGCGGCGATCGCGATCGCTTGTAGCGCTCGATCACCTCGTCGATCTCGCTCGGCGCGATCTCCGGCCACAGCGTCGTCGAGGCCACGTTGAGGTTGTCCTCGTGGGGTTGCAGCCCGCTCAACCGAAGGACCCCCGGCTCTTCCATCCCCGTTCGAAAGACGATGTCGACGTCGAGCCCCTTTACGGTGTCTTGGTCGTACCCCACACCGAGGAGGAGATGAAGCGCGGGGGCGTCGATGCCGGCGGTCATCGCGCAGACCTCTTCGATCGCAGCGGCGAGCGCGGCGGCGCTCTCTCCGCGGGCGTAGAGTGCGCGGAGGTCTCCCCCAACATCCATACGGATCCGGCGGGAGACGAGCGTCCTTTGCGTCGCGACGGCGACGCCGAGCGCGATGAATTCGCGGTGGAGCTCGGCGAAGAAATCTTGGCCCCGCTTCGCAACGTTGTCCGTCGAGAGGATGCACGCGATCATGACCGCGACGTCGGGCCTCTCGGCGAGGTGCTCCGCGATCGTGATGACGCGTCGCGCTCCTCCAGCGTAGCCGCTCTCCGACGACGAGCGGCGGTTGCCATCGGCCAAGACGAGGAGGGTGAGATCGTCGAGGGCGCGAGGCTGATAGGGAGGGAGGACGAAGAGATGGTGAGGGAGGGCGGAGGTGTTTGCTTTGCGCATGCGCGCATCCTCCGCGGGGCGAATGACCGTATTGGACCATCGAATAAAGGCGACTGTGTGATCGTTCAGCCTTGCTCTTCTATGATTCTTAATTTTATCAAATTGCTCGTATAATATAGGATGTTCGGGCCCGTTTTTAATCCGTGGTTCGAATAGAGACGACTGCGACGCCGTTCAGGCTTGTGAGCCAAACGAGATCTTGCTCAGGAGAGCCCGTTGACGCGCGCGGTGAGCTCTTGGCGGCTCGTCACGCAGAGCTTGCGATAGATGTTCTCGACGTGCTTGCGCACGGTGCCGCGGCTGATGGCGAGCTTGTCGGCGATGTGCTTTTGGTCCAGCGCCGTGCGTGCGAGGAGCAGGCAGACCTCCTGCTCGCGCTCGGTGAGCGAGGAGAGCTCGGCGCCGGCGGCGCGCTCGTGGAGCAGCTCGCGCATCACGATCATGTGGAGGTCCTCGGAGAGGACATGCGTCTCTTTGGCGAGGGAGGAGACGTCCACGAGCAGCGTCGAGCGCGCGTCATGGGCGTTGAGCAGCCAGGGTTGTCCGCCGCGGGCTTCGCACCGGGCGCGTGTGGCGAAGGTCTCCAAAGCGCCGCGGCTGCCCGTGATGCCCGCGCGATCGCGATACCGTTCGACGAGCGCGCGAGCGCGCCAATTGGCTTCGCGGACGGCCCCGGCCGAAGAGAGGCAAATGTAGCCGAGGGATTGCTCTTCGATGATCTGCGAGAGGATCGATTGGTGCGCGATGAGCGGGAGCGATCGGCGCAGAACGGCGTCGCGGAGCGGCGCGTGGATCGCGTTCAAGAGCACCTCCGTGCGATCGGAGATCGCCGCGTGACGCTCCAAGATCAACGCGAGCATGATGTGCTCCTCGCCGTAGAAGAGGCTCGGGCGCACGATGAGCTTGTACCCAATCCCCTCGCCGAGACCTTCGTTATCGAGCACACGGAGGACGTCGAGCGCCTCGCGCTGCGCCCCTCGAACCGTCATCGAGTCTCGCCAGAGCTTGCCCGGAGAGGACAAAAGAAGCGGTAACAAGGCTGAAGCCAGCGCTGCTTTGGGGCTGAGGAGCCAACCTTCGAGCACCTTCGAGGGGATCCCCGCGGGCTGGCTCACGAGCGCTTCGATAGCGCTCGGACGCACGACGTTGAGGAGCCCGACAGAGCGTGGCACGCAGGGTTGGATAGCCTCGACAATGGCCGACGCAGGCGCTCCCGAGGGGATGCGCGCGAGCTTCTGAGACGCCTCCCCGACCTTTTTATGCTCGTTTGGTTGGATCATCATGAGGATCTTCTATCACCTCTCGCCTCGCGTTCGCCAGCGCGTTTG
>CAYTJL010000490.1:0-3671 GCA_964437785.1 uncultured Polyangiaceae bacterium | reverse complement strand
CCGAAGGGTCCCCCAAATGGAGCTACGTCGAGGGCTCTTCGGCCGGAGCCGAAGCGGGGGGCGGCGCCACGTAATACAGGATGCGGCGGCAGTGAGGACATTGCTCGAATTCCTCTCCGCGCCGCAGGTTTTGGAACATCATCGGCGGCACGGACATGTGGCAGCCGAGGCACGTGCCGTCGTGCGTCTTGGCGATGGCGACTGGGCGCTTCGTGCGGATCGACTCGTACCTGCGGTAGAGCGCGCCGGGTACGCGCGCGACCACGAGGGCCCTCGCCGCGAGCTGTGTCTTGCGCTCAGCCTCGAGCTCGACGATGGAGGACGTGATGCCGGCCTGGCTGCCCTCGAGCTCGGCCGAGAGCGCGGAGCGCTTCTTCTCGTTGTCGTCGACCGACGCCTTGGCCTGATCGACCGCGGTGTTGAGCCGCTCGATCTCGTCCTCGCGATCGCGGTGCAGCTTGCGCAGCTCCTCGACCTCGCGCTGCGCGGCGTTGCTCTCGCGCTCGTTGCGCGATCGTTGCAGCTTGTCGCGCGATCGCTCGATCTGGTTGGTCATCTGACGCGCCTCGCCGGACAGCTCGGAGCGCGTCTTCTCCATGCTGCCGAGGGTCTCACGGTCGGACTTGAGGCGACCCTCGAGGGAAGAAAGCTCCGACCGCATCTCGGAAAGCCCTTTGTTGTGCTTCTCGAGCTGCTCTTCGACGCGGCGGATGACCACGTCGATCGAGGAGAGCTCTTCGAGGGCTGCGATCGTATCGCGGATGCTCACTTGGTTTTATTGCTCCTACGGCGACGATTACTCTGACTAGGGACCAACGAGGTAGGCCCACCTGGATTCGAACCAGGAACAGCCCGGTTATGAGCCGGGGGCTCTGACCGATTGAGCTATGGGCCCGTGACCTCGCACCCCGCGGCTCGAACGCGCGCGCGCTCACGGTCCCCTGCGCGCGCGTTTGATCGCGGGAAGGCGCGGGTATGGAGCGACGGGCGGAGCCCTTCTGCGGGTGGGCGGCTTCGCGTGAGGGCATGCGCGATGAACAGCGTGATGAGGAACAATCCTCAACGCGCGCGCTGAAGCTTCGCCACGTCGGACGCGACCCTCTTGCGCCTCGACCTTCGCCGCGAGCGCACAAAGCTCGTACGGACGAAGAGATCCGCGGCCAATAACCGGCGATCGTGGCGATCGACTGCACGCGCCGACACGCTAGACCAACCCGCGGCCTGTTGGAAGGACGATCCCACGTCGTGGTCGATCATGGGCGCGGGGGGCGGCCCGCAGCGGGGGCCGGGATGGAGCCCCCCCACCTCGGGCCCGAGCCGGAGCTCGCTCTTTCGGTGCGGCTTGGGGTTGTCGGCGGCGGCGACGCACATGCACATCATGCAGCTCCCGCCGCCGATGATCACCGCTGCGACCAGCAAAATAAGGCCGATCGTGGTGCCCGACATCCCGCCGCTCGGCCCGGACTGCCCGATGGAGGGCGCCTGCGGTTGCGGCGGGCCGTACCCCTGCGGCGGCGCTTGGCCGGTAAACGTAGGCTGAGGAGGGCCATACCCCACCGGACCGGGTTGGGGTGTCGCGCCGTACGGGGCCTGCGAAGGGCCGTGATACGTAGGCTGCGGCGTGCCTCCGCCGGGCCCCATGGGAGGGACGGGCGGCCCGGGCGAATACGAGGGCCGGGATTGTTGCACGCCGGTGACGTACGTGGGCGGCGCACCGACCTGCGTCGCGGGGATCTGTCCGGGCGGAGGGCCTTGCCCCGCGCGGTGGAGCGCGGCCGCGATGATGCGCTCGATGCGCTCGACGGAGGGGCGCGCGCGCGCGGGCGCGAGATCGGCGAGGGAGCGCGCGAGCTCGCCAACGTTGGCGAAGCGGCGGGCGGGGTCCTTCTCCAAGCAGCGGAAGATGACGGCCTCCATCGCGGGCGGCGCGTCGGGGCGCAGCGATCGGAGCGGTGGCGGAGGTTGTTGGAGGATGTTGACGTAGAGCTCGGGGACGGTCTCGGCGCGGAAGGCGACGTGCCCGGTGAGCAGCTCGAAGAAGATGATGCCGAGCGACCAGATGTCGGTGCGTTGGTCGACGTTGCGCGACGACCTGAGCTGCTCGGGAGCCATGTAGCTCGGCGAGCCCATGACGGCCGAGGTCTGCGTCATGGCTTGGCCTTGATCGGACGCGAGGGCGACCTTCGAGATGCCGAAGTCGAGGACCTTGATGGACGGCGTGCCGTCGGGCCTGTGCGTGAGGAACAGGTTCGCGGGCTTGAGATCGCGGTGGACGATGCCGTTCGTGTGGGCCTCGGCGAGGGCCTCGCAGGCTTGCAGCACGTACTCGATGGCCTCTTGTCCGCCGAGCGCGCCGCGCTGCTTGATGAGGTGCGCGAGGTCGCTGCCTTCGAGGTACTCCATCTCCATGAACGGCGCGCCGTTCTCGAGCACGCCGACGTCGGAGACCTTGGCGATGTGCTCGCTCGAGATCTTGCTCGCGGCCTTGGCCTCGCGGCGGAAGCGCTCGACGAGCTCAGCGTTCTTGAGCACCTCGGGGAGCAGGAATTTCAGCGCGACCTTCTTGTCGAGCTGGAGGTGGGTCGCCGCGACGACGACGCCCATGCCGCCTTGTCCGAGGATCCGATCGACACGGTATTTCCCCGCGAGCACCGTGCCGGGAGCCACTGCGCTCAAGGCCCGCGCTCCCCAAAAAGAACCGTCCGCATGGCCGGGGATTGTTCCATGACGCGCGGCCCGAGCACAACGGGCGCGCGTCACGCTCGGCGGCGCGTGACATGGCCCGTTCTCGTGTATCCTCCCCGCCCATGACCAAAACACTCGGCCACTTTCAAGCGATGTGGGACGCTTATCCGCTCGGCGAGGCGGACGCGGTCAAGGCGCTCATCGGCGGATCGGTGAACGCGGAGTGGATCACCAACACGTGTGTGGTGCGCCTCTCACGGTGCCTGAACGCGGCGGGCTACCCCATCCCGCTCGGCTATCGCGGGCTCACGACGCTGAAGGGCGGGGACGGAAAGCGGTATGCGATTCGCGTGCTCGAATTCAAAAACTATCTCCGCGCGACGTACGGCGCGCCGCAGCTCTCGCACACGTATCCCGGCGGCGAGGGCGGCGACGTGCCCCCGGCCTTCTTGGGCAAACAAGGTATCATCTGCTTCGACGTGACGGGGTGGAGCGACGCGAGCGGCCACGTGGATTTGTGGCGCAACGACGCGTGCGTCAACCATGGTTATTTCCACCGCGCGTCCAAGGTGCATTTGTGGGCTGTCGCCGATGGCGCGGGCGGCGCGAGCGCGGGTGGCGGCGGCGCGGCGAGCGGAGGTGGGATTACGCCCGGCAAGACCATCGCGGCGTCGGTGGGCGCGGGCGGGGCCAACAAGCCTGAGGACGTGAAGGTGGTGCAAACGCTGCTGGCCGAGAACGGGGTTGATCCCGGGCCGATGGATGGTGCTTGTTCGGACACGTTGATCGAGGCCATCAAGTCGTTTCAACGTCGGTTCGCGTCGTGGCCCGATGGGCGGGTGGACCCGAAGGGCCGCACCCTGCGGGAGCTCAACGGCATTTGATGGGGTGTTGAGAGGAGTCCGGGGGATGGGCGTGCCGATCGACGTCGTGCCGTGCACCCGCTCGGAATTCGAAGTCACCTCCCAGGAACGAGCCGTAACCTC
>CAYTJL010000489.1:0-3697 GCA_964437785.1 uncultured Polyangiaceae bacterium | reverse complement strand
GATGAAGGTTCTCATCGCGGGGTTGATCCTCGCGTGGCTGGTCAACGTGTATTTGCTGGCCACGTTGCCGCGGCGGATCGCAGCGCAGATCCCCCGCGAGCGAAGCGACGCAAAGGCGGTTCGCGCGGAGGCAAAGGCGCTGGTCGAGCCTTTGATGGAGGGGCTTCGAACGCGCTGCGACGAGATTATGGAGATGGCGCGCGGGGAGCTGCGGCGCGCGGAGGAGCTGCGATTGACGGCGCCGGAGAGCGACGCGGAGGGAGCACCCGAGGGCCCACCGAGGAGAGAAGAAGAGGACGAGCCGACAGTGGATGACGACACGAAAGTCTTTACCGCGCCACAAGGAGACGAAGGCCGATGAACAGCGGATCGCGGCACGTGATCGCGCTCGTGTTGGTGTTGCTCGGGGCGAACGTGGTTGGGTGCCTGCGCGGCCGAACGGCCGAGCCCGCGCGTCCAAACACGGCAGCGCCCCGCCCGAGCGCGAGCGCGTCCGCGCCATTCAACCCTTGGGGCTACGACTGACCTCCTAACCACCACGAGGACAGAAGAGGATGACGGCTTCGACGGCGCAGACGCCGCGGGGAGGGCGCCGCTTTGTCCGCAGCGCGCCGCCCGGCGTCGCAGGGCAATGCAGCGTTGGAGAGCGCGTGGACGTGATCACGGGGCGTGTCTTCACGCGCCCGTTCGTGGACATCACACCACCCATCGAAGGGGGCCCCTTACCCCCTTTCGCGCGCTCCAATCATAAGGACCTCCTGCGATTGTACTTGACACGGGTCTATTCGTCGGACGCCTCGGAGCGCAACGCAGGGCTCGGCTTTGGGTGGGCGCACACGTGGGGATGGGGCCTCGACGTCGAAGAGGATGGGCTCGTCGTGTGGACCGATGAAGGGATCGCGCTTGATTTTCCGCGCCTCGACGTCGGTCAAACGGTGATCGGGCCATGGGGTGTTTGCCTTGGGCGCACGCAGGAAGGCTATCGCGTGGAGCCCGGCGATGGTCTCTCGCGATGGCTCGCGGCGGCGGATGAAACAGGCGCTCGCCATCGGCTCGAAGCGATCGTGGATCGCAACGGCAACAAGCTCGCGCTGCGCTACGAGGGAGCCCTCCTTCGCGAAGCGCGCGGGCCGTTCGGGGACGCGGCGCGGATCGAGACGACGGAGCAGGGCGAGATCCGATCGATCACGATGCACGGCGAGCGGCTCGTCTCGTACGTCTATGACGAGCATCGAAACCTCGTGTGCGTGGAGGATGCCGCGAAGGCGGTGAGCACGTACAGGTACGAGGGCCACCTTCTGACGCGGCAAACGGATCGCGTCGGGCTCGCGTTCTATTTCCACTACGACGCGGCGGGCCGCTGCGTGGAGACGTGGGGACGAGCGGCAGAAGGCACCTTCTGCTCGGCGAGCGAATCGTCGTACCTCGCGGACGATTCGATCGTGAAGGGGCTCGGTCACGCGCGCATCCGGTACGCGGACGACGGATGGATCCACGTGCTCGACACGATCGGCGAGCGGCGATTTTTCGGCAACGCGCACGGGCTCATGGAGAAGCGCGTCGAGGGCAACGTGGAGGTGAGCGCGCGCTACGACGCGCGCGGGCTCGTGGTCGAGCAAGTCAACGAGCTTGGCGCGCGCACGATCACGGAGCGCGATGAGCATGGGCGCGTCGTGCGCGAGGTTGATCCGCTCGGCCGCGCGCGCACCATCGAGCGCGACGAAGAAGGCCGCGTGGCCTGCATCGTCGAGGCGAACGGAGGGGTCACGACGATCGACTACGACGCGCGCGGGAACGTGATCCGCGTCGTCGATCCCTGCGGCGGCGCGATGACGATCGAACGCGAAGAACGCGGGCGGATCGTCAAGGTGACGGCGCCGAGCGGAGCCGCGACGAGCTACCGCTACAGCCGGGCCGGGCGCTGCGTTGAGCGCGAAGAGCCGAGCGGCGGGACGTGGCGATGGAGCCACGATGCGCGCGGGCGCTGCGTGAGCGAGCGGAGCCCGCTCGGTGGGAGCAGGCGTTTTGAGCACGACACGCGAGGCGACGTGATCGCGATCCACGAGCTTGGATCGATGCGCCTCGACTACGACGGAGAGCAGCGCCTCGTGGCCGTGATCGACGGGATGAACCGCGCGACGCGCATGCGATGGGGACACGCGAGCAAGCTCGTGCAGATCATCGATCCCGCGGGAGGCACGCTGCGCGCGAGCTACCGCCGCGACGGCGCGCTTGACGAGCTGATCAACTGGCTCGACCCAAGGGAGCGTTATCGGCGCCTCTACGACGGCGCAGGCCGCGTGCGCGAAGAGCACGCGCCCGAGGGCCGGCGCGTCGTCTACCAACGCGATCGCGCCGGGCGCGTTGTGGGTCGCGACGAGCACGGATGCACGGTGAAGGTCGTGCGCGACGAGGCCGGGCAAGTCGTCGCGCGCACGCTTGGCAGCCGGGCCGGCGAGGAGCGCTTCATCTACGACGCGCGCGGGGATGTGGTGCGCGCGTCGTGGCCCGGCGGCGAGATCCGGTTCGAGCGCGACGCGATGGGCCGCGTCATGCGCGAGCTGCAAACGCTCGGCGACGAGACGATCGTGGTGGAGCGCGTCCTCGACGCGAGCGGGAGGTTGATCGCGCGCTCGTCATCGCTCGGCCTGGTCGAGCGGATCGAACGTGGCCTCGACGGCAAACGACTTCGAACGCTCCTCGACGGCAAGGCCGTGATCGAGCACCGGCACAACGAGCTCGGCGTGGAGACCGAGCGCTGGCTCCCCGAGGGCGGGCTCATCCGCCGCGAGCTGGATCCGCTCACGGGCCGTTGCGTTCGGCGCAACGTGCTCGCGAGGAAGAGCGACGGAGCTGGTTGGACGCACACACACCAAACACGTTACGAGCACGACGGCGATCAGCTCGGGGACATCTGGACTGCGCAGGCGCGCGTACGTGGCCTCAAACGCGAAGCGGATGGAGCCGTGATCACGTTTGCCGGGGAGGCGTTCCGCTACGACGACTGCGGCAACCGGCATGTGAGCGCGCTCTCGCCGACCCACCCCAAGAGCGTTTATGGTTTGGGTGGCCGCCTTTTGCAGAAGGGTAGCTCCTATTACGCATGGGACGACGCGGGCCGGCTGATCGCGCGGCGTCATGGGGACGACGAGGACCGCTTCACGTGGGATGACATGAATCGTCTGATCGTCGCCAAGCTCGCGGACGGGCGGCGCATCGAATATGACTATGATCCGTTTGGGCGCCGCGTCCGAGCGAGCATTTATGATCGGGTGACCGAGCCGGAAGCGCCCCATGTGCTCGTGGAACAGGTGCGTTGGGTGTGGGACGGAGATACGTTGACACACGAGCGGCGGACGCGCGAGGGAGAGCCCGTCACGCTCATGACGTATGTGTTCGAGGATGATGAGGTGTCCCCCCTCGCGATGCGCCGAACGCGCCTCGACGGCGGGGGCCGAGCGTTGTGGAGCTACTTCGTCAACGACGCGGTAGGCACGCCGGAGGTGCTGTTGTCCGGCGACGGGACCGCCCAAACGGAGCTTGAGCGGCAGACGTGGGGGCGCACGTATTGTGATCCCATGGCGGAAGTGATGACGGCGCTCCGATTTCCCGGCCAACACGAAGACCTCGAAACGGGCCTGCACTACCATCGTTTTCGCTACTACGACCCGGACATGGGGATTTACTTGAGCCCTGA
>CAYTJL010000488.1:0-3729 GCA_964437785.1 uncultured Polyangiaceae bacterium | reverse complement strand
CGCCCCAGCGCGCCTCTCTGCCAAGATCACGCCCCAGCGCGCCTCTCTGCCAAGACCACAAAGAAAGAGCGCGCCCGCCTCACCCCCCCCACGCTCGCGCAGTTCTCGCTCCCTCAAGACGAAAACCTTTCGCCGAACGCCCGCACACGATGCGCGAAGTGGCTTTGGCAAAGCGCTTCTCCGCTGTCACACCGATTGCAAGGAGAGGGGTTATGGAGACTCCGATCGAGCCCGTGCTCCGCGCGAAGAACCTCGTGAAGACCTACGCCATGGGCGAGGTCGAGGTGACCGCGCTGCGCGGCGTGGATCTCGACCTCTTCCCGGGCGAGCTCATCGTGCTGCTCGGCGCGTCCGGGAGCGGCAAATCCACGCTCCTCAACATCTTGGGAGGGCTCGACGCGGCGACGAGCGGCGACGTGTTCTATCGCGATCACGATCTGACCCGCGCCGAGGACGAGCTGCTCACGCAATACAGGCGCGAGCACGTGGGGTTCGTGTTCCAGTTCTACAACCTGATCCCGAGCCTCACCGCGCGCGAGAACGTCGAGCTCGTCACCGACATCGCGGTCGAGCCGATGAGCGCCGAAGAGGCGCTCGATCTCGTGGGGCTCGGGCCTCGCATGGATCACTTCCCCTCGGAGCTGTCCGGCGGAGAGCAGCAGCGCGTGGCGATCGCCCGCGCCGTCGCGAAGCGCCCGGACCTGCTTTTGTGCGACGAGCCGACCGGCGCGCTCGACTACCGCACGGGCCAGGTGGTGCTCGGCGTGATCGATCGCATCAACCGCGAGCTCGGCGCGACCACCGCGGTCATCACGCACAACGCGCCGATCGCCAAGATGGCCGACCGGGTCATCTCGCTCTCGGACGGGAGGATCCGCGACGTCACCGTCAACCGCGACAAGAGGCCGCCCTCGGAGCTCTCATGGTGACCGCGCTCTCCCGCAAGCTCGCGCGCGATCTGCGCCGCATGACGGGGCAGGCGCTCACGATCGCGCTCATCATCGCGTGCGGGATCGCGAGCTACATCGCGCTCCGGAGCGCGTACGCGTCGCTGCTCAACGCGCGCGACGCGTATTACGCCTCGCAGCGGCTCGCCGACGTGTTCGCGCACGTCAAGCGCGCGCCCGAGCCCGTCGCCGCGAGGATCGAGGCCATCCCCGGCGTCGCCACGGTCGAGACGCGCCTCGTCGAGCCGGTGACGATCCCGATCGAGGGCAAGGCGCAGCCCGCGTCGGGCCGCCTCGTGAGCCTCCCGCGCAGCGGCGAGAGCGCGCTCAACGCGATCGTGCTGCGGCGGGGGCGCATGATCGATCCGGCCAAGTCCGACGAGGTCATCGTCCTCGAGTCGTTCGCGGACGCGCACCGCATGGAGCCGGGCGCGATCCTCGCCGTCGTGATGAACGGCACGCTGATCAAGCTGCGCGTGGTCGGCGTCGCCCTCTCGCCCGAATACGTGATGGCCGTGGGCGGCGGCGCGACGCTCTCGCCCGACGCCGAGCGCTTCGCCGTGCTCTTCATGGCGCGCGACGCGATCGCGCCCGCGTTCGGGCTCGCGGGCGCCTTCGACGATGTCTCGCTCCGCCTGAAGCTCGGCGCGGACGAGGAGAGCGTGCGCGAAGAGCTCGATCGGATCGTGGAGCCGTACGGCGGCACGGGATCGATCCCACGCAGGAGGCAGCCGTCCGCGTTCTTCGTCGACGGCGAGCTCATGCAGCTCGGCACGTACGCGTCGTTCGCGCCCGCCATTTTCCTCGGCGTCGCGGCCTTCCTCGTGAACGTCGTGCTCGCGCGGCTCGTCCACATCGAGCGGCCGCAGATCGCCACGCTCGCCGCGCTCGGCTACGGCCGGCGCGCGATCGCCGCGCACTACCTCTCGCTCGTGCTCGTGATCGTGGGCTTCGGCGCGATCGCGGGCGTGGCGCTCGGCGCGTGGCTCGGCCGCGGGATGCTCGGCCTCTACACGCCGTATTTCCGCTTCCCTTCCCTCGATTACCGGCTCGATCCGAGCGACGTCGCGACGAGCGTGCTCGTGAGCTTCGCCGCCGCGATCGCGGGCGCCGCGTCGGTCGTGATCCGCGTGATGAAGCTCTCGCCCGCGCAGGCCATGTCGCCCGAGGCGCCGCCCACGTACACCCCGACGTGGATCGAGCGCGCGGGGCTCACGCGCCTCTTGTCGTGCGAGGGGCGCATGGTCGCGCGCGACATGCTCCGCAGGCCGCTTCGAACGGCGCTCTCCGCCTTTGGGATCGCGTGCGGCATCGGCGTCGTGGTGACCGCGGGCTTCACGTACGAGGCGCTCGATCTGATCCTCGATCTCCAGTTCGAAACCGCGCAGCGCGAGGACCTCACGGTCTCGTTCACGCGGCCCATGCCCGCGACCGCGACGAGCGAGCTGTCCGCGATCCCGGGCGTGCTCATGGTCGAGCCGCTGCGCGTGGTGCCGGTCCGCCTCCACGCCGGGCACCGCTCCTACGACACGAGCATCACCGGGCACCCCGAGGGCGCGGAGCTCCGGCGCGTGGTGGGTTGGCCTCGCCGCGTCGTCACGATCGAGGGCGAGGGCCTCACGATCACCGACGCGCTCGCCAAGCGGCTCGCCGTCGCGCCGGGCGACGCGATCACGGTCGAGGTGCTCGAGGGCGATCGCCGATCGCGCGACGTGATCGTGAGCGCGACAGCGCCCGAGATGTTCGGGCTGAACGCGCACATGGATCTGCGCGCGCTCCACGCGCTCGTCGACGAGGCGCCCTCGGTGAACGCGGTGCTCTTGCGGATCGATCCGAGCTTCGCCTCCGCGATCGACGCGCGGCTCTCGCGCCTTCCCGAGGTCGCGTCGATCGACGATCGCCACGCGGTGATCGATCACTTCAAGAAGCAGAGCGCGGAGTCGATGCGCGTGATGAGCGTGGTGCTCACGCTCTTCGGCGTCTCGATCGCGGTCGCGATCGTCTACAACAACGCGCGCATCGCGCTCTCGACGCGGGGGCGCGATCTCGCGAGCATGCGCGTGCTCGGCTTCACGCGGCGCGAGATCTCGACGGTCCTCGTGGGCGAGCTCGGAGCGACCGTGGCGCTCGCGATCGTGCCCGGGCTCGCGTTCGGAGAATTCTTGGTCGTCGCGATGATGCGGACGGCCGATCCCGAGATGTACAGGCTGCCGGTGGTGATCACGAACCCCGTGCGCTTCTTCGCGGCGGCGGTGACCGTCGCGGCTGCGCTCGCGAGCGCGCTCGTGGTCCGGCGCAAGCTCGACGCGCTCGATCTGGTGGCCGTGTTGAAGGCGAGGGAGTGACCATGAACCGCGACAACGAGCACAAAACCGATCGTCCCGTCGCGGCGCCGGCGAACAACGCGCTGCGCGCGAGGGACAAAAAACGTTGGGCGAGGCGGGTGATCTACGCGCTCCTCGCCGCCGTGGTCGCGGCCGGCGTCGCGGTCTCGATGTGGCCGAAGCCGCTGCCCGTCGACGCCGTGACCATCAAGCGCGGCCCGCTGCGCGTGACGATCGACGAGCCGGGCAGGACGCGCGTGCGCGATCGCGTCGTCGTCTCCGCGCCGCTCGCCGCCGATCTCGCGCGGATCGAGCTGCGCGCGGGGGATCGCGCCGAGCGCGGCAAGGTGATCGCGCGCATGTCGCCCGCGTCCGCGCCGCTGCTCGATCCGCGCACGCGCGCCGAGGCCGCCGCGCGCCTCGCCGCGGCCGAGGCCGCCGCGCTGCAAGCGCGCGCG
>CAYTJL010000487.1:0-3785 GCA_964437785.1 uncultured Polyangiaceae bacterium | reverse complement strand
TGAAGCGCGAGGGGCGTGCGGAGGGGCTTGCGGAGGGGCTCGCAGAGGGGCTCGCAGAGGGGCTCGCGAAGGGGAAACGCGAGGGGCTCGCGAAAGGGAAACGCGAGGGGCTCGCGAAGGGGAGACGAGAAGGCCTCGTGTCCCTGCTGCTCAAGCAGCTCGCCGCTCGCTTCGGCCCGGTGCCGGACGAGGCGAGGACGAAGGTGCTCGCCGCCAAAGAGGCTACGTTGGAGCGCTGGTCCATCCGCGTGCTCACAGCGCCCACGCTCGACGCCGTGCTCAACGGCCGCTCGCCGATCGCTGCCAAAAAAGCTCGCCGGTAAAACCTCGCTCGCCGGAGGGAGGTTTGCGCTTCCCTTCCCACCAGGATTGGGCTCTGTTGCGCGGATGCCCAACGTCCCCTCGCTCATCGGCGTCATTCATCTCGCCCCCTTGCCGGACAGCCCGCGTTACGCGGGGGATCTCTTCGCCGTCGCGAGCAGCGCGGCCAAAGACGCGCGCGCCTTGGCCGAGGCGGGCTTCGACGGCATCGTCGTCGAGAACTTCGGGGACGCGCCTTTTCTCCCGGGCCGCGTCTCGCCGGTGACGGTCGCGGCCATGACCACGTGCGCGCTCTCGGTGCGGAGCGCGTCGCACGGCCTCGCGCTCGGGATCAACGTGCTTCGGAACGACGCGGAGGCGGCGCTCGCGGTGGCCATCGCGTCAGCTTCGGACTTCATTCGTATCAACGTTCACACCGGCGCTCGTGTTACGGATCAAGGCATCATCGAAGGGCGCGCGCACGAGACGGTGCGCCTGCGCCGCGCGCTCGGGGCAAAGTCCGTGGCCCTGTTCTGCGACGTCGACGTCAAACACTCGGCGCCGCTCGGGGCGCGCGACATCGGGGAAGAGGCGCACGATCTGGAGGCGCGCGGCCTCGCCGATGCGGTCCTCGTGACCGGGAGCGGGACGGGGCGAGGCGTCGCGACAGACGATCTTCACGCCGTGCTCGCCGCCGTCCACGCGCCGGTGTTGGTCGCGAGCGGCGTGACCATCGAGACATTGAATTTGGTGAGGGGCGCTCATGGGGTCATCGTGGGGTCGTGTCTGCGCGAGGGCGGTAAAGCCGGCGGGCCGATCGACCCCACGATCGCGAAGCAGTTCGCCGAGGCGTTCCGCGCTTCGCGGAGGGTTTGAGTCAGGGGATGTGAGGAGCTACGCGGACAGGGGGGCGGCCTCGATCTCGGGCTCGTTCGGAGCGAGACTTGTAGCCCGAGGGGGTGTTGGGGGATCCCCTTCGGGGCTCTCCATCGTGGAAGCACGGAGGGCCACTCCGTGCCGCCACCTCGCATAGAACAAGGTCGCTGCGAGGGCCGTCTCCAGGATGAACCCGAGCCAACCGCCTACGGCCCCGAGCCCAAGCACCCTCCCGAGCAAGAAGGCTGAGCCGGGGACCGCGACCCACACGATGCACGTGCCGGCCACCGCCACGAACCGCACGTCTTTGGCGCCTCGGAGCGCGCCCCGGAGCACCATGTTGACCGCATCGAGCGTTTGGAACACCGCCGCGATGAGGAGGAGCTTTTTGGCCACCGCCACCACCTCATGGTCGTTCGTAAACACACCTGCGATGGCGCCGCCCGCCACGGCGAACACCACACCACACGCCGTCATGAACCCCATGCCCAGCAAGAGGGCCCTCTTGACGACGCGATCCGCCTCCTCAGGCCTCTTTTGGCCGAGCGACCTGGCCACGAGCACGCTCGTCGCCTCGGCGAGCGCCACACCCGGCAAAAACGAGGCGCGGATAACCGCAAACCCGATTTGGCTCGCCGCGAGCTCCTGCGGTTTGACGCCGCCGAGGAGCGCCGTAAAGGTGGTGAACGCCGCGGTCTCCATGCCGAAATGAAGGCCTAAGGGCAGCCCCAAGTCGAGCACTTCGCTCGTGGCTTTGCGGAGCGAGAGGGAAGGCCGCCTCTCGTCACGCAGCAACATCCCGAGCAGCACCGCACATTGCAACACCTCCACGATGGCCGTCGCGAGCCCGGCGCCGCGCACGCCGAGCGCAGGGAGCCCCAAACGACCATAGATGAGCGCCCATGCGAGGCCCGCGTTCACCACGTTGCCTGCGATGCCGGTGATCATCGGTGTTCGGCTGTCGCCGATGCCTTGCCGATATTGCACCATGGCCGACATGACGGCCGAGCCCATCGCACCAAGCCCGCGCGCCGACAGATAGGCGTGCGCGTGGGGGATGGTCTCATCATTGACGCCCAAGGTACCGAGCACGCCCGAGAGATGCTGGGTGATGAGGGCGACCGCGAGCCCGATCCCAGCGCCGATGAGCGCGCCTGCTTGTCCGTACCGGAGAGCGTCTTCGGGTCTCCCTTCGCCGATCGCGTACGCGGCGCGCACCTTCACGCCGCGCATCATCCCGAAGACGGCTGCCTGGCAGAGCATGAGGAGGACGAACCCCATGCCGACGCCGGCGAGCGCTGCTGGACCGAGCCCCCCGACCAGCTTCGTGTCCACGAGCCCAAGCGCCGTTTCGCTCAACATGGCCGTGGCGATGGGCCATGCGAGCGAGACGAGCTCACCTGTTGTCGAGCTCGCTTTGGGCCGCTCGTTGGGTCGCGACTCGGTATCCGGGCTGGAGCGCTGCCCACCTCCCGATCGTCGGAGGCCCGAGGCGACCCACCGTTTCAAACGTTTGTGCCAGTCCATGATCGATCCTCCCGGAGCCCCTTGCTGCTGACCAGCGCCCGGGGCCCCGAAAAGGAGACGACGGCTGGCCTATCCCATACCCTCAACGAGCCCGCTGACGCGGACAAAACCGATGAACGAGCACGACGGGCACCAGGCGGTGCCGCGGAGCTCGTTCATCGTGAGGGCCTGAGAGGTGAACATCGACGGCCACCATGAATTCGACGATGCCTATCGTCAATGCTGCCCCCAAAAAAATCCAAAATAGGAAGGATGATGTAGGACAGCGCCTTGGGGTCCCCATCGGGCAACCGTTGCCCGACCGGGCAAAGGTTGCTCGCGCGGGTGGAGGGCGAGCGCGCAACGATTGCCCACTTCCTCAAAAGGGCAAAGGCGCAAACGCTGGTCTGAGCTTTGCCAAGGGACGCGACAACCTCACAAGGAGATTCCCATGCGCGTCCTCGCCTCTCTGTTCGCTCTCGTGATCGCCTCCGCCTCGTTCATGGCCTGCAGCTCGTCGCCCTCGCCCGAGGGAACGACCGTGGTGGTGGGCGAGCGCGGAGATACGGTGACGGTCACCGCAGCGGACTTGGCCGCCCTCCCGAGCGGTGCCAAGATGACGCTCGACCGCGCCGTGAAAGGCCGCACGTATCTGCTCGACGCGTCCGAAGGGGACATCGATTATACCCGCGTGCTCCTCAAGAATGGCGGCGGGGACCGCCCGAGCGTCGCGGAGTATTTCGCGGCGAAGGGCCGCGTGCTCTCGCCGGGAGAGAGCCTGTGGATCCAAGCCGATGAAGAGGAGGCCAAAGACGATCTCGCGATCGAGGCGCCCGGCGCGGATCCCGCGGCGACGACGTGTTGTTACCCGGGCGAGTGTTATTACGACGAGTATGGATATGTCTGTGACTCCTCGTGTGGTCCTTGCAACAGGTGTATCATCTGCAGCATCAGCTATTGCGAAGAGGACCAGTTCGGCATCATCTGTTACACGAAGTGCCGCCCTTGCCCGTGATCGTCGCGCCGTACGATCGTCCCCAAAACGAGCGGCCGATGGTCTATCCTCGCCGCCATGTCGAGCGACGCCGATACGTTCGCCTTCG
>CAYTJL010000486.1:0-3799 GCA_964437785.1 uncultured Polyangiaceae bacterium | reverse complement strand
CTCCCGCGCGCGTCGAGGATGCGGTTCGACGCGCCTGACGTGGCCTCTTTGGTGAAGCTCGTCGAGGGCGCCGATCGGTTGATGAAGACCACGGAGAGCCCGCAGATCCCGTCGATTGAGCTGATGCTCGACGACGTGACCGGGCTCGAAGGGGTCTTGTCGTCGGGCTCGTCCGGCTCTTCGGGCGGGCTCGCGCACAAATCGCTCGTTCGTGCGTACGCCAAGACACCGGCGATCCTCACCGCGCTGCTCGCGATGCCGGGCGACTTCGAGGTGGTGGCGCTCTTGACGCGCGCCATGGAGCCTGCGCTCCGCGCGCTCGGTGATCCGCCGAAGCGGCTCGCGCTCGCGCAGCCGAGCTATGATTACGTGTCGGACGCGCACGCGAACGACCTCGATTTGCCGGCGTTCTTCGCGTCGTATCCCCATCTCGTGCCGGTCTATGGGGTGCCGGCGTGCATGCTCGGGCGGGCGCCTGCGCCGCGCGCGACGTCGCTCGACGTGGCCATGCTCGGGCCGGACGGGCGCATCGACATGCCGGCCTACACCAAACGTTATGTGGCGGACGCTTACCACACCAAGGCGGTGCGGTGCGGGCATTGCGCGCTCAACGCGTCGTGCGCCGGCGTCCACGTCAATTGGGTGCGGGCGCACGGCTTTGGCGCGCTCGATCCCGAGAGGGCTTTGCAAGGAGCGAATCATGGGTGATCGGCATCACGACGGGGACCACCACCATCATCACGAGGACCATCACCACCATCACGGCGATGGGCATCACCACCACGACGGCCATCATCACCACCACGGCGGGGGCGACAAGGGCCCTCCTGATTCGGAGTTTCTGGATCTCGAGATCTCGAAGGTGATCTACGGCGTGGCGCGGGACATGGCCCGGCGCGTGGCCGAGGACATCATTCGTGAGGGGCTGCGGGCGAGGCTCGAAGAGCGGCTCGGCGACCGGCTGCGCGCGGTGGGTCGCGTGGCGGCGGACGAGCTGGCCGATGACATCGAGTCGAACCTCGACATCGAGGCGGCCATCGCCGCGCGGCGCGACGCCAAGCGGGGTATCGAGGAGGCGGCGCGGGGAGCGCTCGCGCGGCCCAAGGCCAAGGAGTAAAGGCGGTTGGCGAACATCGGGTACATTCAGGTCGTCCGGCACTGCAACCACTTTTGCGGGTTTTGCTCCAACCCGTCGACGCCGTACGTGCACACCTTCGAGACGATGAAGGTGCTCGTGGACGACCTCAAGGCCCGAGGCTACTTCGGCGTGATTTTGACGGGGGGTGAGCCGTCGCTGCACCCCGATTTGCCGGCCATCGCGCGGTACGCGTCCGACGCGGGCCTTCACGTGCGGATGATCACGAACGGTCAACGGATGGCCGATGAGGCGTTCGCCAAAGACATGGCCGGCGCCGGACTGAAGCTCGTTCACGTGTCCGTGTATTCGGTGCGGCCCGACGTGGAGGAGAGGCTCCGCGGCGTCTCGGGCTCGCTCGACAAGGCCTTTGCCGCGATGGAGAACGCGCACAAATACGGCGTCGAGGTGAACGTCAATTGTGTCATCAACAAGCTCAACGCCGATCACCTCGACGAGAACATTCGTTATTACCTTACGAGGCACCCTTATATCCGGCACTTCGTGTGGAACAACTTGGATCCGTCGATGGGCCGGGCCGAGGTGAACCAAGCGCAGTTTACGCCGCGGCTCGCGGACTTCGAGGTCTCGCTCCACAAGGCGCTCTCGCTCCTTCACGCTTCGGGCCGCACGTTTCGGGTCGAGAAGGTGCCGCTCTGTTACATGGCCGACTTTGCGTGGGCCAGCACCGAGACGCGCAAGATCGTCAAAGGCGAGGAGCGCATCGTTCACTTCTTGGACCACAAGCAGACGGTGCGGCAGACCCATTGGGAGCACATCTACACCGGCGCTTGCGAGCCATGTACGCTCCGCACCATCTGCGGCGGGCTCTTCGATCGCGGCAACGCCTATGACCCTGCCGAGCTCGCGCCCGTGTTCGTCTCGCGCGACGCGGTGGTCGAGGCCATCTTAAAAGACCCACACGATCCGAGCTTCGCCTTTCGCTCGCTCGACGCCTGGAAGAAGGACTTTGAAGAGCGGATGGAAGAGACCAAGAAGCTCCGTGAGGCGCGCGAGAGGGCGTTGGGCGAGGGCGCGGCGCCTTCGACCTTGAATGGCATGTTGGTCGCGGACGCGCCCGCGGTGGGCCTCGTCACCGAGCAAGGGATTCGGCTCTATCAGGCCAAGCGAAAGGCCGAGTCCAAGAAGGCCGAGGCGCTCGGCGTGGCGATGGAGCGGGGCTCGCTCAATGGGTCGGATACGGAGAGGGAGTAGCGATCACTCCATCTCGATGCGGGGCGCCGCGTTCCCGAGCTCGACGAAGCGCGTGTTGGGGAAGGCCTTCTTGCACGATTCGAGCTGCCATTCGCCCTTGAAGAGCACGACCGGCTGCTCGTGCACGTCGACCGCGCCATAGCCGTAGAGCTGGTCCTCCAAACGACCGAGCGGCACGCTCTCCCCCTCGACCCAACGGGCCATCGTGAAGCTCAACCGTTCGAGCCGCACGTCGACGCCGTATTCGGCCGAGAGGCGCGCCTTGATGACGTCGAATTGAAGCTCGCCCACGACGCCCAAGATGCTCTCGCCCTCGCGGCCCTCGGGCGGCTTGAAGAGCTGCACCGTGCCCTCCTGCGCGAGCTGCGTGAGCCCCTTCTTGAGCTGCTTTCGCTTGAGCGGATCGAGCATCACCATCCGGCCGAACAGCTCGGGCGGGAACTGCGGCAAAGGCTCGTACGCGATGGTCTGGCCCGCCGCCCCGCACACCGTGTCCCCAATCAAGAAGATGCCAGGATCGAAGACACCGATGATGTCTCCCGCATACCCGTCCTCGACCAACGCGCGCTCTTGGCCCAAGAACTGAACGGGGTTGTTGAGCCGAATCTCGCGCTCCAAACGCACGTGACGGACCTTCATGCCGCGCTCGTAGCGGCCCGAGCACACGCGCAGGAACGCGATGCGGTCGCGGTGCGCGCGGTCCATGTTCGCTTGGATCTTGAACACGAACGCCGAAAATTGCGGATCATCCGGCGCGATAGGGCCCTTGTCGCTCATGCGGGGTGAGGGCGCGGGCATCATCTCGGTGAACGCGTCGAGCAATTGAGGCAAACCAAAGTTGGTGAGCGCGCTGCCAAAGAACATCGGCGTCACCTCGCCGCGCGCGAGCTTGCCTGTGTCGAGCGCGTCGCCCGCCGCGTCGAGAAGATCGATGTCGTCGCGAAGCTCCTTGAGGCACGCCTCGTCGAGCGCGCGCTTGATCTCGGGGCTGTCGAGCGACATCACCTCCATCGGCGCGATCTCGGCGCCGTGCGCGACCTGCTCGAACAGATACACCTTGTGCTCGATGCGGTGATACACGCCGCGGAACCGGCCGCCCTCGATGACAGGCCACGTGATGGGATACACGCCGATGCCGAGCACCTCCTCGACCTCGCCCACGAGCTCGATCGGCGCGCGACCCGGCCGGTCCATCTTGTTGACGAACGTGAAGATCGGCATCTTGCGGAGCCGCGACACGCGGAAGAGCTTCTTGGTCTGCGTCTCGACGCCCTTCGCGCAGTCGAGGATCATGATGGCCGCGTCGGTCGCCATGAGCGCGCGGTACGTGTCCTCGCTGAAGTCGGCGTGGCCGGGCGTGTCGACGAGCGAGAGTTGCTTGGTTTTGTAGGGAAATTGCAGCACGCTCGACTGGATCGAGATGCCGCGCTCCTTCTCCATCTCCATCCA
>CAYTJL010000485.1:0-3805 GCA_964437785.1 uncultured Polyangiaceae bacterium | reverse complement strand
CAGGTCTGCGATGGTGCGGATTCGCTTGTCGGCGAAGAGGTACCCGATGCCCCGGTGGACGTGGAGGCGGAGCTGGGCGGCCAAGGTCTCTTCGTCGAGGGCGAGCCCGTCGCGGCGGCAGCGTGCTTTGAGCAGGGCGAGGTAGATGTCGTGGTGGGGCCCGAAGAGCACCTTGAGGCTCATCTCGACGTTGCTGTCCAAAGGGATCTTGGCCGACGGCGGAGGGGTCTCTTCGGCGAGCGAGGCGCACAAGGCCCATCGGCAGAGCACGTTCCAGTGCTTGATGCCGGTCGTGCGCTTGAGCTTGATGAGCTGGTCTTTGGCTTGTTGCGACAGCTCCAAACGATCGAGCCCCATCACGCGCCTCCTTGGAAGAAATAGCCCTTCTTCACCGTGGTCGCGCCGCGGGCGTCGTCGTGATCGAGGATGTACGATCGACCCAAGATGGGGGAGACGCGCTCGAAGAGGGCTTGATCGATCTCCTCGTCGGTCGAGAGGACGATGACTTGACGGCTCGCGAAGGGCAGATAGCGCTCGACGAACCGTGTTCGATGGATCGTGTCGAGCCGCCCGAGCGGCGTGTCGATGACGACGGGCAAGGGTCGCCCCGAGGCGCGCGCGAGCGCCCACAAGATGGCGACCGCGAGGATCTGGCGCTCGCCTGCGCTGAGACGTTCGGGCGAGATGGGCGCTTTGTCAGCGCCAAACAGGGTGAGGGTGAAGGTCTCGGGGTCGATCGAGAGGTCCGTGATCAAGGACTCTTTGCGGAGCAGGTGTTGAAACCCTTCGGCGATGAGCGCCTCGATGCGTTGGATACGCTTGTTCAAGACGGCCTCACGAAAGCGCGCGAGCGTGCCGCGCGCGCGCTCTGCGTGGGTGAGGATGCGCGCGGTGGTTTGGGTCTCGGTGTGTTGATCGATCGCCTCGTCGAGCCGCTTGGCGAGCGCGGTCTCTCGGTGAGCGAGGTCGGCTTTGACGCGTTCGAGCTCGGCTTCGGCGGCTCCGAGAGCGTGCTCGGCGCGGGCGCGGGCCTCGATCGCGAGGTCGCGGGCGCGCGCGAGGTCGGCGATGGCGTCCTCTTCGGGGGCGCTGGTGAGCCGGCGTTCGAGGTCATCGATGGCCGTCGTGAGCGCGTCGTGTGCGGCGATGAGCTTGTGGGCGCGGGCTTTGGCCTCGGCGGCGAGCGTCCTTTGGATCGCTGTCAGATCCGCGCGCGCTTCGGCGTTGAGCGCGAGGTAGCCTGTTTGTTTGGCCTGCTCGGCGCGGGCTCGCTCCTCTACATCGAAGAAGGATTGGAGCGCAGCGATCACGGAGGCATCGGCGCCGTGGGCGCGCGCGACGCTGAGCGCGCGGGCGTCGTGCGCGGCGAGGGCCGAGCTGAGCGCGCGAGCTTCGTGGATGGTTTGCTCGGCGGCGTCGTCGCGCCCGATCGTATCGATGAGACCTGGGATGAGGAGCAGCGGGGATACGCCTTCCGCCTCTTCGCGCAAGGCCTCTTCGATGCGCGCGCGCTCCTGCTTTTTGGCGTAGAGCTCGCGTTCGAGCGACTCCTTTCGTTCGAACGCGCCGCCGCCCCGGAGCGCATATCGCGACTCGGCGTCGCGGAGGGCTTTGTCGGCGCGGTCGCGCGCGCTCTGCGCGGAGGCGCGCGCTTGCACGCGATCGTCGCGCGCAGCGCGGAGGGCCGTGATCTCGCGCTCCAGCGCCTCAATGGCGCTCTTGTCGTGAGAGGTCTTTTGCTCGGCGCGTTTGCGGCGTTCGAGCACGAGCAGATCGGTCGTGAGCTGATCGACGACGTCGAGGCCGAGCAGGGTGACGACGGCGGTGCGGAGGGCCTCTTTGGATCGATCTACGTCGGCGAGCGCCTCGATCTTTTCGCCGTCGAAGAAGAAGAAGCGTGAGAGCCTCGCGGGCAAGATGGCCTCTGCGTGCTCGCTCCACGCATCGGTGAGCGCCGGATCGATCGCATCGTTCTTGCGCACCTCGAGCTCTTCGCGCACGTGTTTGCCCTTCAACCGGAAGGATCGACGCACCGAGATGGTCTCGAGCGTGCCTTCGGTGACGCGGCTCATCGTGAGCGTGACCGCGGCGCCGTCCTGGGGATCCACGCTGCGGTGGATGCTCTTCGTGAGGTGATCTTCGTAGCTCGCGTCGCTCTGGGCTTTGTCGAGCGAGAGGCGGCCATAGAGCGCGAGGCGGAGCGCGTCGAGGATGGTTGTCTTGCCACCGCCGTTGAGGCCGCCGACGAGGACGAGCGGGCGTTTGGGCGAAGGGGGTGAGAGATCGATGGCGTGGTGGCCGAGGAACGGACCTACGTTGTGGAGGGTGAGCTGTTCGAAGATCATGCGCGGGCGGGGTGCTGGTCGATCAAGTCGAACAAGTTGATCTGGGGGTCATCGCCTTCGCGCGCGCGTTGCACGGCCTCTTTGGCGTTGTGGCGTTCGAGGGCGAACGTCTCTGCGTCTTGTTCGTCGGTGAAGAAGCTCCTCTTGAGGGCGGCTTCGAGGTCTTGATACAGGCCGGCGCGGCGGGCCGAGGAGCGGAGGCGGCGCTCGACGTCCAGCAGCTCTCGGACGAGCTGAAAATGAAGGGGATCGTGGTCGCACACGGTGTCGAGCAGGGCGATGTCCTCGGCGTTGAAGAGGGGGCTCTCTTCGAGCGGCGGGCCTGGATAAGGCTCCCCGGTGGCCTCTTGGTAGATGGAGGGGAGGAGGTCTTCGATCTCGTGTTTTTCAACGACCCAGATGCGACGAATCTCGTGCAGCTCGGCGGGGGAGATGAGCGCGATGGAGCGGACGTGCTCGGGGCCGTGCTCGCGGACCCAGCGTTCGACGGAGAGGAGGCGGCGGAGCCATTGCGCGCGGGTCTCTTGTTTGTAGGGGCCGTGGAGCAGTTGGCCACGATGGATTTGGAGCAGGCCATTGATGCGGCGGAAGTCGCGGAGGTGCCGGTCATCGTGGTTGTCGAGCTCGTTGCGGAGCAAAAGGAGCGGCGTCATCCACTCTTTCTCTTCGTCGTTTTGGATCATGGCCATCATGGATCGGTCTTGTTCGACCATGGTGCAGACCCAGCAACCAAAGCGGCTATCGCCGCAGCTCGGGGTGGACGAATCGACCACGAGGGGGCATTCGCCGTCGGGCGATGCGCCTTGGTACATGGTGAGGAGGTCTTTGTTGTTATAGCCCCACGGGTTTTTGACCTGCATGAGGTAGAGCCACACGTCGTCGTTGGACCACGCCTCGATGGGGGAATACACGAGGCAGCCCGGGAGGGCGGCGTTGGGGCTCAACTTGTCGCGCACGCGGAGCTTTTCGAGCTTCTCCATGGATCGCGCGCGGGCTTGGCTCTCGGCTTTGCGGGTGCCGAGCACCAAGATAGCCTCACCATTTTCGCGGGCAACGTTGCTGATGAAGGTGTTGGAGGGCCGGATTTTGAGGCGCTCGGTGCACCAGCGGAATTTGGGGCGGGGGGCCGGATATCCTTTGCCGATGAGGTTGACCCAGAAGGTGTCGGCCACGTCGGGGGTGAGGCGGTGGGGGACGAACGGGAGGCCATCTTTGCGGGCCCGTTCGAGCATGGTGTCGAGCGAGCGGGTGACCCAGGCGGCGACGATGGGGTTCTCGACCAGCGTATCGGTGCTGATCACGTAGATGGGTTTTTGGCGCTGGTGCGGTTCGAGCGCGGCGATGGCGGTCCAGACGAGCTGGAGCGTCGCGGTCGAGTCTTTGCCGCCGGAGTAGCCCACGATCCAAGGGGTGTTATCGGCGGTGTAGAGCGCGCGGATCTCGGCCAGGTGGGCGGCGAT
>CAYTJL010000484.1:0-3824 GCA_964437785.1 uncultured Polyangiaceae bacterium | reverse complement strand
GCGCCGAGGCGGAGCGCGTGGACCTTATCCGCGGAGTCGTTCCGGGCCGACAAAACCAGCACCGGGACGTCGGAGCCTTCGCCGCGCAGCGCGCGGAGCACGTCGAGCCCCGGCGTCCCCGGCAACATGAGATCGAGCACGACGATCTGCACCGCGGCCGCGTCCTCCATCGTGATGCGCCGGCCCGCGCGCCACCACACCACCTCGAAGCCCGCGGCGCGCAGCTCGCGGGAGAGCTGCTCTCCGAGCTCCGCGTCGTCTTCGAGCAGCAAGATGCGATCGGCCATGCTCCTTTATCGAACCAGAACCTAACGAAAGTCTGAAGGCGCGCGATCGGGCCCCGCGCGCGAGGTCCCGCGAAAGAGATCCTTAAGAGTCGATGTGCATGGTGAGGGCATGAGCGAGGGCGATAGGGCGAAGGGCCCGCGGCCCCGCGCTCGGAGGACACATGAACATCAAGCGAATGACAGGGATCTCGACGCTGATCGCGGCCGCCACGCTCGCCTCGGGCTGCATGGGCGGCGCCGAAGAGCCGACGGTGGGCGCGGCGAGCGCCGTTGGGCAGGTGGCCGACATGGCGTTCGTGCTCGACGCGATCGGGCCGAAGGGCGCTGTCAAACAAGGTGGGTTTGGGCTCCCCGCGGCGCTCGCGTGCGACGCGAGCCCCACGATCATCGAAGGATCGGTGTGTGGTCACGAGGGGCCCGTCGAGGCGCATTTTTCATGGACCGACTGCGCGATCGAGGCGCCTGAAGGCAGGGGCCCCAACGGCCCCGTGAGCGGCCATCTCGACGTGACGCGCGCGGCGGAGGACGGCTGTGGCGCGGTGGCCGGGAGCGCGGCGCTCACCGTGGAGCGCACGTTGCCGAACGGATATCGAATGACGTTGGAGGCGACGGTGGACTCGGTCTCTCTCCACGATGGGATGGATGACGCCGCGTCGTTCACGAGGACGGCGTCCCTCTCCGTGCAAAGGACGCTGCGCGACGGCGACACGGTCCTCCAGAGCATGTCCCTCTCGGGGGAGCTCACGATCGATGTGTCGCGCGAGGGAGACGCGCCGTCACGCACGATGAACGGCGCGCTCACGGCGAGCTTTGGGGAAGGGCAAGCCGCGATGACCCTCCACGACGTGGTGCGCGTCGCGCCCGAGACCTGCTTCTGGCCGATCCAAGGCACCATGACGCGCGCCGCGGGCGGCGCGACGCACACGCTCATGTTCGGGCCTTCGTGCGGCGAAGGCACGCTCGACGGCGAGGTGGTGGACCTCGCCTCGCTCGCGGCGCAGGGCCGTGGGCGACGCGGTCGCGGGATGTAACGAGCGCGCGAGGAGCCTCACCACGTTTGTGGTAGCGTCGCGCGCGATGCTGCTCATCCATGAGCCCGAAGCCCTTCGCCGCGCGCTCGACGACGCGCGCGCGGGGGGCCGGCGCGTCGGCCTCGTGCCCACGATGGGCGCGCTCCACGAGGGGCACCTCGCGCTCGTGCGCGAAGCGAAGAGGCGCGCCGACGTGGTCGCGGTGACCATCTTCGTGAACCCCACGCAGTTCGGCCCGAACGAGGACTACGCGCGCTACCCGCGCACGCTCGACGCCGATCGCGCGAAGTGCGAGGCCGCGGGCGCGGACGTCGTCTTCGCGCCCGAGGCGCAGGCGATGTACCCGGCGGGCGAAGAGACGCGCGTGCGCGTGGGCGCGACCGCGGGCCCGCTCTGCGGCGAGCACAGGCCAGGGCACTTCGAGGGCGTGGCCACGGTCGTGACCAAGCTCTTCGCGCTCGCGGGCCCGTGCGTCGCGGTGTTCGGCCGCAAGGACTACCAGCAGCTCCAGGTCATCAAGCGCCTCGCGCGCGATCTGTTCTTGCCCGTCGAGGTCGCCGGCCTCACGACCGTGCGCGAGCCCGACGGCCTCGCGATGTCGTCGCGCAACGCGTACCTCTCGGCGGAGGAGCGGCACCGCGCGCTCGCGATCCCGCGCGGGCTCTCGGCCGCGTGGCGCGCGTTCGCGGCGGGCGAGCGGAGCGCGGGCGCGCTCGCGTCGATCGTGCGCGGCTCCGTGCGCGAGGTCGCGACGTCGATCGACTACGTCGAGGTCGCGGACGCGGACACGCTGCGCGTCTTTGGTACAGAGGAACGTACATCGGATCGTGCGCTCGTCGCGCTCGCGATCCGGCTCGGCAAGGCGAGGCTCATCGACAACGTCGTGCTCGGAGAGGACGCCGCGCCGATCGACGTGGGTCGCGAGGCATGAGGGAGTGATGGGGGACGGCACGTTCGTAGTCATCGAAGGGATCGACGGCGCGGGGACGACCACGCAGTGCGAGCTGCTCGCGACGCGCCTCCGCGCCGAGAGGCGCCTCGTGCACGTGACGCGCGAGCCCTCCACGGGCCCTGTCGGATCGATGATCCGGCTCGCGCTCACGCACCGGCTCGTGCTCCCGCTCACGCACAGGAGCGAGACGCTCGCGCTGCTCTTCGCGGCCGATCGGCTCGATCACGTGGCGTCCGAGATCGACCCGCTCGTGCGCGACGGCTACGTCGTGATCTCGGATCGGTACGACCTGTCGAGCCTCGCGTATCAATCCGCGACGGGCGCGGGCGCGTCGCGCGATCGGGTGCCGTGGATCCGCGAGCTGAACCGGCACGCGCGGCGGCCCGACCTCACGATCGTGCTCGACGTGTCGCACGAGGTCGCGGCGAGCCGGCGGAGGCAGCGCGGCGGCGCGGCCGAGCTGTTCGACGACGAGGATCTCCAGCGCGCGCTCGTCGACGCGTACAAGGGCGCTGAGGCGCTGGTGCCGGGCGATCGTGTCGCGCACGTCGACGGTAACCGCGACAAAGCCGAGGTCGCCGCGGAGGTGAGCGCCGCGGTCATCGCCTATCTTTCCGGCGCGCCGCGCTCCGTGTAGAAGTACCTTCCCGCATCCCCACAAGGAGGACCTGCGCGTGTACGTCGACCCCCACCTGCCTCGTCACATCTTTGGTTGGTACAGCCCGCGTCTCGGCATGGACATGCCGATTGTCCATTACGGAGACCGGGGGCACCCGCTCCTCATCTACCCCACTGCGCAGGCTGACTTCCTCGAAAACGAGCGCTTTTACCTGATCAAATCGATCGAGCGCTACATCTTCGCAGGGGTGATTCAGGTCTTCTCGATCGACAGCATCAACCGCTATGCGTGGATGAGCCGTCACGTGTCGCCGCCCGAGGCGGCGCGGAGGCAGGGGCTCTACTCGGCGTACGTGGAGCAGGAGGTCGTCCCGCACATCCGTCGCGTCATGGACAACCCGCGCGCGCGCATCGCGGTGACCGGCGCGAGCTTCGGCGCGTTCCACGCGGCCAATCAGTTCTTCCGCCGGCCCGACATCTTCGACATCCTGATCGCGATGAGCGGCTTCTTCGATTTGGAGCCCGACTACACCGAGGGGTACAAGAGCGACGACGTGTATTTCAATAACCCCATGTCGTTCATCCCCAACATCAATGACGACGAGACGCTCCACACGCTCCGTCACGAGTGCCAGATCAACATCGTTACGGGCCAAGGGCCTTATGAGGCGCCGCACTGCTCCGACCGCCTCTCCAAGCTGCTTTGGGACAAAGGCATCCCCAACAACCTCGACATGTGGGGATATGACGTCGAGCACGACTGGCCCTCGTGGCGCAAGATGCTGCCTTATTACGTCGGTGAGAAGATCACCTGGTGGGGTTGAGAGACCGTCAAAATCCCGCCGCGAGCGCGCTGCTCTCTTTTACGTCTGAGCCCGCGCGCTTTTGACAATCGTCACCCCAGTTGTGCCTAAGACTTGCGCCCGGAGCAAGAAC
>CAYTJL010000483.1:0-3831 GCA_964437785.1 uncultured Polyangiaceae bacterium | reverse complement strand
AATGTCATCCGATGCGGTGAACCTCGCGTTTTCCGACATCGCCCAAGCCTCGCGCACCGTCCTGCGCGCGATCGTCACGTTCAAAGCGATCAACCTCCCCGATGTCCCCGCGCTCGAAGCCGCAAGCGTATGGGGCTTTGACGCCGCGTCATGGCCCACCATCACCCGTTCAGCGCCCGGGCGATACACGGTCAAGTACGCGTCCGCGCTGCCGGACGAGCTGGGCGCTCTCGAACCCATCGCCCTCCGCTTTGGCCATGTCAGCGTCCAAGGTCCCAAGATGGCTTTCGCTCAGATCACGAGCCTCGCGGCCAACGCGATTGACGTGCTCGCCTGCGACTTCGACGGCAACCCTACAGACCTCGGGAGTGATCACGTGATCACCCTTTGGCTCCGCTGATGCTGGGCTTTGGCAGATCAAACCCCTTTCCGTTCACGCTCGGCGGGGGAGAGAGCACGCTCGCGCTCCTTCACGCCTCTTTGCTCGACACCTACGCTCCCGGATGGGACACGAGCGAAGAGGGGGACATCACCGTCGAGGCGTACGCCCAAGCCCTCGCCGTCTCGATGATGTGGGCCGCCAATCGGCGCCTCGCCGTGCAAGGCCAGCCCCTCCACATGCTCGACGGGCTCTCGGCGTGGGAGCACATCACGCGGCTTCGCCCGCTGCCCAACGCGCGCGCCAACGACCGGCGCCGCGTGCTCGCGGCCAAGCTCCGCGGCTTTGCCTCGAACGCGCTCGGCGACATCGAAGCCGCGTGCGCCGAGCTGCTCGGAAGTCGCTTCCTCGGTGTGCATGTGACCGCTCCCGCGATCGAGCTTGTCTATTGGCCCGGCCAAAACCCAGGGCCACCCGGATACGAGTGGTCGTCCAATCGGTGCCGGCTCCGCATCGACGTCACCAAGGCCGGCCTCGATCAAGCGGCCTTCTCAGCCCTCATGGGCGAGCTTGATCGCCTGCTCGATGGGCTCGTCCCGAGCTACTGCGCGGTTCAATGGGCCGTTACGCCGTTTGAGTTTTTGGTGGGCTCCTCAACGCTTGGAGAGGCGGTGCTCTGATGTTCTCTCGCGCAAACCCGGCCGGATGGGTCCATGGCGACAAGCTCTCCCCGGCCCAAGTCAATCAGATCGACATTGAGCACGCCGCCGCGATCGACGGCATCAACGGCGGCGTTTATCCCCTCGGCGGCAAGCTCACCTTGACCGGCTCGGGCGGCGTCGAGATCGCCGGGCCCGTGGGCCTCACCATCGCCGGCTCCGGCCCCGCGCAATGGCTTCGCCTCGCCCAGCGCCAAGTCGTCATTCAACACCCGCTCTCGATCGCCGTCGCCGTGCCCAACGTCGGGCCCAACAACAACGCGCCTTCGGGCGTGCTCGCGCCCTCGGATTTGGCGTTCAACGTCAATGGCACCATGGCCGCGCTCCCGTGCGTCCAAAGCGTCGGCGGCGCAACGACACAAGCGCAAGCGAGCTATGTTGTGCTCGAGCTTATCCGCCCTCCCGATGCTGCCGTGCTCTACAACGTGCGGCTCCGCACCAAGGGGATTGCCTCGTTCCCGGTCACCCCGGCGACGTTTACCTTGGTCCGTTGGAACGAGACCGGATATTCGATCATCGGCCAGTTGACCGTCTTCGACAGCCACAACGGCCAGAACTGGACGACGACCGTCCTTGAACAAACGGTGTGGGCTTCTCAGCCCCTCGCGACCATCGACGCCGCGCAATGGCGCTACGGCGTGCTCGTCAACAACCCCTATTACAATAACCCAGGAGGCTCGTCGTTTCGCATCTACTCGCTCACGGCGGAGTACACCGTCACGAGCGTGCGTGTCTGACAGATCCGTTTGAAGCTCACCATCCAACCTCGGAGGGCCCTATCAAAACCATGCTGCGATACCTCGCCTTCGTCCTCGTCCTCGGCGCCGCGTTCATCGCGTCGTGTCTGCCGCCGCCCGATGGCTGCACCCCCGCGAGCACCCGCTGCGCGAACGGCGCCGCCGAAATCTGCGACAGCGATACGCGCTGGAATCTGCTCCTCGACTGCGACGCGATCGCCGCGCAGAGCGGCGGCGTGTGGGTGTGCTGCGACACGGGCGACGGCGGCACTCCGCTCCATGCCTGTGTGCCCGCGGACGCGTGCCCGGGGGCCTCGCATGAGTGAGCCTTCCAGCTCGCTCGTGCGCGCGTTTTGGGCGCACATGACACAACGCTTCCAAACCAAGGTCGTCTCCAAGTCGAGCGCCGCCGAGATGGCGTTCGTCAGCTCCTTCCTCGACCAGCTCGGCATCGTGGACAAGGACCACTTTCTCCGCGACTACGCCACCACGATCAGCCGCCGGATCTATCTGCCGTTCGAGCCCGGCGTGCCCTCGGCCGCGTGGCCTCTTTGGGAGCAGATCGTGGTCGGCGTCCACGAGCACCAGCACGTCGTGCAGAGCGACGATCTTGGATTCGTGGTCTTCGGCGCGCGCTACTTGACGAACAAGGCCCAGCGCGCCCGCTTCGAGGCCGAAGCCTACCGGAGCACGCTCGAAATGAGCTGGTGGCGCTTCCGCTCGCTGCCGGACCCCGCCGCCCTCGCCCAGAAGCTCGCCGGCTACGGCGTTGACGCCCTGGACATCAAGGTCACCGCCGCCTACCTCGCGGCGTCCGCCGCCTCGATCAAGCAGGGCGCGATCGTCAACCGCTCCTCGGCCGTCGCGCTCGCCTGGCTCAACCAGCACGCCCCCGAGCTGCGCGCCGCGTAGCTCGTCTCGTTCACGCTCCCGCCCCCCGCCCGCGTCGCCTCGTGCGACGCGGGCTTTTTGTTTCTTATGGGTAGGACGATATATGTCCTATAATATCCCTAAATTCGCTTGTCATCCTCCCCACCACTTGTTCAACTTGAATGCGGAAAGGAGAGTGCTGGGTGGCTCAATTTCTTGTTCATGACCCCTTAACGAATAACTGGCGCGGCCCTGTGGAGGAGGCGCTTCTTCGTCTGCTCGTCACACAAGGTAGCATCCAACCGGACCGTCTCATTTGGAGCGGGCAACCGAACGTGGCACCGGTCTATGCGGGAAGCCTTACGCGGCGCGTCGTAGCCGATCCTCCCGTCGCAAAACCGAAACCGCAGGGTATGCCCGACTGGTTGAAGCTCCTGTTACTCGGTGGCGCAGTTGTCGGCGGTGTTGCATTGCTTGCAAAGCTGTTGGAGGATGACGACGAAGACCCTCCGTCGCCTGCTGATCGCCTTGCCGCGAACCGTGAGCAAGGCGCACGCTTTGAGAGAATGGTCGAGAAAGCCCTCATTAGTACATTCCCTGAAGCGGATGTTCTCTCACAAGTTCCCGTGACAACACCGGATGGTAAACAAAGACGTGCTGATTTTGCGCTGAAAAACGCAAACGGGAGTGTCACTCCCGTGGAAGTCAAAAATGTATCTGTTTTGACGGAAAGGCATGTCCGCCAAGCTGAAGACCATCGAGAGGGCCTCCGGCATTCGTACGATGTTCGCTCCGGGCGACCTATTGTTGTCGTTCGGGAAGATACGGTTGTTCAAGAAGAACACGCCAGGCGAGTGCGCGTTATTCGTATGAACGACGACTGAAAAGCGCGTTCACGCGCACTTCTTCCCCATCCGATACCGCCCCTGCTCGTCACGCTCGCGCTCGACGTGGCGGGCAGGGCGCTTCTCCTCCTCCGGCGCGTGCTCCTCGAACGGCGCCCACGAGCCGAGCCCGCGGGTGTACTCCGACGCGTCCGGGCGAACCGGCCTGAAGCTCGTGCATGTCGAGGGGCAGCTCGCATCGCCGAGCACGCGCGGGGCGACGGCTCTCCACAGCTCCCCGA
>CAYTJL010000482.1:0-3840 GCA_964437785.1 uncultured Polyangiaceae bacterium | reverse complement strand
AATGGCTGCTTGACGCGCGCGCCGCGGCGCGGCCATCCTCGCGCGCATGGTCCTCCCTCGCCGCCATTTCCTCGCAACGCTGGGCGCCTCGGCGCTCCTCGGGGCCTGCAAGAAGGCCGCTCCCACCGTCCGCGACGAGGAGCTCGCGCCTTATAAGAGAGCGCGCATCGATTGGCGCAGCGCCGCCGGCCAAGAGATCGTGCTCGCCATGAACCAGCACATGGAGACCGACGCGCTCCGGCTCCAGCTCGGCCGCTTCGAGGCGCTCACCGGGATCCACCCGCGCATCGAGAGCTACCCAGAGAACGAGCTCCACCAAAAGACGCTCGTCGATTTGGCATCTCAAAAAGGTGGGTTTGACGTGATCATGATGGACTTCATGTTCACGCCGCAATACGCGAGAGGAGGGCTTATCGAGCCGCTCGATCCGCTCCTCGCCGACGCGTCCGAGAACGACGCGGAGTGGCTCGCGCTCGGCGACTTCGTCCCTGCGCTCCTCGACGCGGCGCGCTTCGAGGGCAAGCTCTGGGCGCTGCCCTTCACCAGCGAGACGACGCTGCTCTTTTATCGCAAAGACCTCTTGGCCGCCGCCGGGCTCACGCCCCCCGAGACGTTCGATGATCTCGCCGCCGCCGCCAAGAAGCTCCACGTCCCAGACAAGGTGGCTGGGATTGGCCTCCGCGGCGCGCGCGGGCAGGGGATGAACGTCTATGTGTGGACGGGCTTTCTCCGCGGCTTCGGCGGCCAGTTCTTCGAGCGCTTCCCAGCCCCCATGACCGAGCTCAAGCCCGCGCTCACGAGCCAAGCCGCCATCGACGCCACCAACGCTTATGCGAGCTTGCTCCGAGACTCGGGCCCTCGCGGCGCCGCCAACTGGACGTGGCTCGAGACCCTCTCAGGCATGCAGGAGGGGCGCATCGCCATGTGCATCGACGCGTCCAACTTCGGCCCTGTCATCGATGATCCCAAGAAGAGCGCGACCGCGGGCAAATGGGGGTACGCGCCGGTCCCGAGGGGCCCGGGCGGGCGACACCCGTCCATTTACACACACACGCTCGCCATCAACGCCAAGAGCCGCCACAAGAAGGCTGCCCTTCGCCTGCTCCAATTCGCGACGAGCCGCGAGGCCCAGCGCGAGCGCGCGCTCGAGACCGGCGAGCCCACGCGCACCAGCGTTTGGCAAGATCCGGAGCTGTCCCGCCGCATGGATCGGGTGGGCGGCGGAGCGTGGATGACGCGCTCGCTCGCGTCGCTCGCCGAGTCCAAGCCCGATTACCGTCCTCGCTTCGAGCGGTGGCGCGAGGTCGGCGATCTCGTCGGGATCGCGGTGCAGCAGGTGATCGCGGGAGAGAAGGACGCGCGCGCCGCGCTCACGTCGGCAGAGGTCGAGATCCGGAGAGCGCTCGGCTGATGCGGAGGCCCCATGTCGCGGCGCTCGCGCCGGCGCTCGTCCTGGTCGCCGTGGTGAGCGTCGTCCCCACGATCGAGCTCATCCGCCTGGCGCTCTCGGACGTTACGCACGTCTCCCCCACACCTGTCTTCGTCGGGGGCAAACACCTGTATCGGGCGCTCTTTCAAGATGTGTTCTTTTGGAAGAGCGCCGGGCTCGCCCTGCTCTACACGGCCCTCGCGCTCGCGCTCGAGATCGCGATTGGGCTCGCGCTCGCGCTCCTGCTCGTGGGCGTCCCGCGGCCGGGGCCCGCGTATCGGAGCGACGCGCCGAGGGGGGTTATCTCGTCATGGCTCCGCGCCGCGCTGGGCGTCCCCATGACGCTCACGCCGGTGGTCGTCGGCCTCACGTGGCGCATCCTCTTTGATCCCGATCTCGGCCCCTTGAACCGGATGTTGGCGGTGATCGGCGTGCGCGGGCCGGCGTGGGTGGCCGACCCGCGTTGGGCGCTCATCTCGCTCGTGATGGTGGATGTGTGGCAGTGGACGCCGTTCATGGTCCTCGCGTTGGGCGCTGGGTTGTCGCAGGAGCCTCACGATCTGTACGAGGCGGCCGCGGTCGACGGCGCAGGGCGCTTCACCACGCTTTGGTCCATCACGCTGCCCAACCTCCGGCGCACCATGGCGGCCGCGGCGCTGCTCCGCGCGGTGGATCTCTTCAAGGCGTTCGACGTGATCTTCATTGTCACGGAGGGTGGGCCGGGGACGGCGACCGAGACGTTGAACCTGTATGCCTTTCGGGTGCTGCGCCGGTTCGACATCGGGTATGCCGCGGCGCTCGGGGTCTTGCTCATGGTGATGATCACGCTCGCCGCGGCGCTCCTGTCTCGGCTCTTCGGTGATCCGCTCCGCGGGGAGGAGCAGCGATGAAGAGATCCAGCGTTTGGGCAGGGGCCTTGACGGCGCTCCTCTTCCTCGGCCCCGTGGCGTACATCGTTTTGCTCTCTCTTCGAGATCCGAAGGACGCGCTCTCGCTGCGTTGGCTCGTCGCGCCCACGTTCGACAACTACCGGGCGGTGCTGCTCGAAGACGAGGCGTTCCTCCGCGGGCTCGCCAACAGCGTTTGGGTGGCGCTCGCGTCCACGGTCATGGGCCTCGCGGCGGGCGTCCCGGCGGCGTACGCGCTCGCGCGGCTGCGCTTTCGTGGCAAAGAGGGGGTCACGCGCTTCTTCCTCTCTGCGCGGATGGCGCCTCCCGCGGCGATGGTGATCCCGCTCTACGTGCTCTTCTTCCGGCTCGATCTCATCGATACGCGGCTCGGCCTCGTGCTCTTGCACGGCGCGCTCAACGTGTCGCTCGTCGCCTGGATGTTGCGTGGTTATTTCGCGGACGTCCCCGAGGAGCTCGAAGACGCGGCGCGGGTCGACGGCGCGACGCGTATCGGCGCCTTCTTTCGGGTGACGCTCCCGCTCGCGGCGCCCGGGGTGGCGGCGACAACGGTGTTCGCGTTGCTCGCCTCTTGGAACGAGTTTGTCTTTGCGATGATGTTGGCGGGCGGAGAGGCGCGCACGGCGCCCGCGTCCATCGCGCAGTTCGTGACGTTTCGAGCGGTGGTGTGGGGCAAGCTCGCGGCGGCTTCGGTGCTCACGTCGCTCCCTATCATGGCCGCTGTGGTGGTGGCGCAGCGGCGGCTCGTGCGCGGGTTGACGAGCGGCGCTGTCAAGGGTTGATGGATCACCCACGAACTTCTCTCGACGTCAAGCCTGGTGAACCGATATATATTGAGCCCATGGCGCTTCATCATGCTTTTTGGCTCGCAGGGATCTCCACCGCGGCGCTCGTTGCGGCGATGGCGTGCTCGTCGCCGTCTTCGCCCACCTCCGCGGCGAGCAGCACGGGCAGCGGGGGCTCGCCCCAGGATGGCGGAGGCACGGGCGCGGGCGGATCCATGCAAGACGCGGCGCCGCCCAATGACGCTGCGCCGAGCGACGCCATGGACGACGCCGGCCAAGACGCGAGCCAGCCGCCGGTGGACACGCTCACCGCCAATCGGGACAGGCTCCTTGGCAGCTACCTCGATTTCTTGAAGACCAGCGCGAGCGCGCCGCAGTCGAACGGCCTCTCCGGCAGCAACGTGTCGACCGTGTGCGACATTTGGCAGCAATTGGACCCCTCGTCCAAAGCCACCTTCCTCACCATCACCGCGCGCCTCCAAGGCAGCGTGCTCGGGAGCGACGATCACTCTGCGCTCTTCCACGTGACCAAGCTCTATCGGGTCACGGGCGGGCAGGGCGCCACCATGAACGACCCGGGGAGCTGCGGAGGTGGGGAGTACAATCGCATGATGATGGCGATGGATGTGACCCTCCACGGCGCGCTCCTCGCGGCGAACCAGCACCAAGGCGCGGTGCAGGGCAACGGCAAACGCGACCTCGCCGACATCCCCCAAGG
>CAYTJL010000481.1:0-3842 GCA_964437785.1 uncultured Polyangiaceae bacterium | reverse complement strand
ACCTCGAGGATCGAGATGTCGAAGGTGCCGCCGCCGAAGTCATACACGGCGATGATCTCTTCGCTCTTCTTGTCGAGGCCGTACGCGAGCGCGGCGGCCGTGGGCTCGTTGACGATGCGCTTGACGTCGAGGCCCGCGATGCGGCCCGCGTCTTTGGTGGCTTGGCGCTGCGAGTCGTTGAAGTACGCAGGCACCGTGATGACGGCCTCGGTCACCTTCTCGCCGAGGTAATCCTCCGCCGCCTTCTTGAGCTTCTGGAGGACCTTCGCGGAGACCTCGGGCGGCGAATAGTTCTTGCCGCGGATCTCGAACGCGGGGTCGTTGTTCTTGCCCTTCACGACCTTGAACGGCATGCGCCGGATCTCTTCGGAGGCCTCCTCGAAGCGGCGGCCGATGAAGCGCTTGGCCGAGTAGACGGTGTTCGTGGGGTTCGTGACCGCCTGGCGCTTGGCGATCTGTCCGACGAGGACCTCGCCCTTGTCGTCGAAGGCGACGACCGAGGGCGTGAGACGCGCGCCCTCCTCGTTGACGATGACCTTGGGCTCCTTGCCCTCCATGATCGCGACGACGCTGTTGGTCGTGCCAAGGTCGATGCCGATGATCTTGCCCATGGCGTTCAAGCCTCCGACGTGGCGGTCTCTCGTTGCCGCCGTTTGGATAGAAAGCCGCGCAGCAAAGGCGGCCGTTCGCCCCGGTGAGCCCGGGAAAGGCCCCTTGTTCAGGGGGTAATGAGGTGGAAATTGCTTCGGGTTTACCGGCTCACACCCACCTCCCGTGAGCCCGCGCGCGGAAACTAACCACCAACGTTAGCGCGTCAACGTTCTTGGAACGGATCGTGCTGGTCCGCCCGCGCCGTCGCGATGTATCGATCGCGTCCCCTTGCGATCTCGGAGGGCGTGCGTTAAATGCCCCGGCCCCTCGAAGGAGAAGCCATGAAGACCGGCATCCACCCCGCCTACAAGGAAGCGACGATCACCTGCGCCTGCGGCTCGGTCGTCGTCACCCACTCGACCCGCGGGAGCTTCACCACCGACGTCTGCTCCAACTGCCACCCGTTCTACACCGGCAAGCACAAGATCATGGACGTCGCGGGCCGCGTCGATCGCTTCCGCAAGAAGTACGCGGCGACTCAAAAAGCCAAGGCGTAGCTCGCTCGTTTCGAGCAAGCATGAGAGGGGTCGCGCGGGAGCGCGGCCCCTCGTCGCTCTTTGTCGTCTTTCTCTCGATCCTTTTTCAACGTTCCCCTGCGTCGCGGGATCCGCCGCGCTATCGTCGGCTTATGAGTGAAGCAGCGCGACCTTACATCGGTGGGCAGGCGGTCATCGAGGGCGTCATGATGCGCTCTCCCGGATCGATGGCGGTCGTGTGCAGGCGGCGCTCGGGCGAGCTCGTGGTGCGCGAGCGGCCCATGCCCGCGCCTCCCAAGACGGGCCTCAAGAGCCTTCCGTTCGTGCGCGGGGTGGTCACCGTCGTCGAGTCGCTCCGGCTCGGATCGCAGTGCCTTCGCTGGTCGGCCGAGCTGTTCGAGCAAGACCTCCGCGACGAGGAAGAGGGCCCGAAGCCCAAGGCTCCGGTCGGCACCAACATGCTCGCGTCGCTCTCGATCGCGGTCGCGGCGCTCGCGTCGCTCGGCGCGGACGCGGGCCCGTCAGGCGACGAAGGCGGCAAGAAGGGCGGCGGCTTCGGCGTGATCCCGATCTTGTTCGCGGTCGCGTTGTTCGTGGCGCTGCCGCAGGGCGCGGCCGAGCTCGTGAACAAAGTGCTGAAGCTCGGGCTCGACGTGAATTCGCCGGGCTTTCAGGCGATCACGGGCGCGTGCAAGCTGCTCATCGTGGTGGGCTACCTGCTCTTGATCCGCCGCATCCCCGAGGTCTTTCGCGTGTTCCAGTACCACGGGGCCGAGCACAAGACGATCTCCACCTACGAGGCGATCGAGGAGCTGACCGTCGCGAACGCGCGCAGGAAGACCACCGCTCACCCGCGCTGCGGCACCACGTTCCTCGTGATGGTCGCGCTCGTGTCGATCGCGGTCTTCACGATCGCGGGCACGTTCCTCCCCAAGGTGAGCGAGAGCCGCGTGATCCAGAGCGTCGCGTTCTTCGTGATGAAGCTGCCGTTCTTGCCGGTCGTCGCGGCGCTCACGTACGAGCTGCAGCGCGTGTTCGCGCGCTATTGCACCACGGGCCCGCTCCGCGCGCTGCTCTGGCCGGGCTTCCTCGTGCAGAAGATCACGACGGCCGAGCCCGACGACGCGCAGCTCGAGGTCGCGCTCGCGTCGCTCCGCGCGACGTTGTGGCGTGAGGACGCGATCACCGCGCCCGCGCCCGCGGATCGCACCTTCGCCGGGTACGGCGCGCTCGTCGACGATCCCGGCTACGCCCGCGCGTGATCCCGATGTTGCCCCTGGAGAAGCTCGAGACCATCGCGCGGCGCTACCACGAGCTCGATCATTTGCTGTGCTCGCCCGCGGTGCTCGGGAGCCCGAGGGAGCTTCAAAAGCTCAACAAAGAGCGCACGGACATCGAGCCCGTGGTGAGCGCGTTCGGCCTGCTCAAAGACAAAATGAAGGAGCTGTCGGACGCGACCGAGCTCGCGGCCGAGCCCGACTTCAAAGACATGGCGGCCGAGGAGATCCGGCGCCTCAACGACGAGATCCCCAAGCTGGAGCAAGCGCTGGAGCTGCTCTTGTTGCCCAAAGATCCCAACGATGAGCGCAACGTCATCCTCGAAATTCGGAGCGGTGAAGGCGGCGAAGAGGCCGCGCTCTTCGCGGCGGATCTGTTTCGAATGCTGGGCCGCTACGCCGAGACGAAGAAGTGGAAGATCGAGGTGCTCAGCATGACGGGCGCCTCGGCGGGCGGCATCAAGGAGCTCATCGCGCTCGTCACGGGCCAGAGCGTGTATTCGCACCTCCGCTACGAAGGCGGCGTTCATCGCGTGCAGCGCATCCCCGCGACCGAAGCGCAGGGCCGCATCCACACGTCGACCGCGACCGTGGCGGTGCTGCCCGAGGCCGACGACGTCGACGTGCAGATCGACGAGCGCGAGCTCGAGATCTCGATCGCGGCGTCGGGCGGGCCGGGCGGGCAAGGCGTCAACACGACCAACAGCGCGGTGCAGATCCGGCACGTGCCCACGGGCATCATCGTCAAGTGCCAAGACGAGCGATCGCAGCTCAAAAACAAGGCGAAAGCGCTCAAGGTGCTCCGCAGCCGGCTGCTCGAGATCGAGCAGAAGAAGCAGGACGAGGCCTTGTCGAGCGAGCGCCGCACGATGGTCGGATCAGCCGAGCGCTCGCAGAAGATCCGCACGTACAACTTCCCGCAGAACCGCGTGACCGATCACCGCATCGGGCTCACGCTGCACAAGCTCGATCGCGTCATCGAGGGCGAGCTCGACGAGCTGATCTCCGCGCTCCGCACGCACCGTCAGGCCGAGCTGCTCCGCCAGGGCAGCGCCGCGGGCTCCGCGTGAAGCCCGTCACCATCGATCTCGACGCGCTCCTCGTGGCGCTGGTGGTCGCGCCTTCGACCTACTCGCGCAACCGCTTCTTCGACATGTACCAAGAGGCGGACGTGCGGCGCGTGCGGCGGCGCGCGTCGCAGGTGCGGAGCGTGTCGCGGCACGTGACGTCGAGCCCCGAGGTGGAGCCCGCGGCGGACGGCCGCTTTCGGCTCACGTACGAGGTCGCGTCGGTGGGGATGCGGCGGACGATGTTGCTCGATCCTTTGGAGCTGTCGTTGATTCGGCTCTTGGCGGCGCGGCGCGACGGCCGCCCGCTGCCGCAAGGCGACCCGGATCGCGCGCGCATCGATGCCGCGCTACGCGGGCTCGCGGGGATG
>CAYTJL010000480.1:0-3876 GCA_964437785.1 uncultured Polyangiaceae bacterium | reverse complement strand
GTTACGAGCAGGTTCGATGGCGAGGCGGTCCCCGAGGAGCGCGCGGAGCGTACTCTTGTACGTGAGCACGCACCGCAGGGGCCAACGAAGCCAGCGAACCGCGCAGTAGACTGTGGAGCACCCTCTAGGCGGATCCGAGGGTGCGCCGATGGCCTCAGCGCTCCATCGCCCGCTTGCCGGCCTCGACGATCTCGGCGGCTGTCCACGCCTCGCCGGTCGCCGAAGCGAGCTTGGGCGCGAGCCACGCGGCCGCCGCGGGGAGCTCGCCAAACGCCTTGTGGGGCGCGGCCGGCCTCGCCAGGAGGAGCGCCGTGCTCATGAACGCGCGCACCGCCGAGCCTGCCACGCCCGGGATCAACATCACGTGAGCGCCGCCCACGGGGTTCAACGCGCCGTCGGCGATGAGCTTGGTGATCCCTTTGCGGGCGTCGTCATCGAACCTGGGCGTCCCCGACACGATGAGATCCAAGAGGGCGGTCTTGCCTGGTTGGTGCGCGCGCGCCATCGCCTTTGACGCCCTCTCGCACAACCCGACGTGACGCGCGGTTGGGGAACCGAACCACGCGAGCACCAGGAGCTGCCGGTGCGATCGCATGCGAAAGTCGGGGTCGTCATGCTCGGCTTCGGGGACTTTCTTTTGGGTCACGCCTCACACATACCCCCGACCATCGGGGCTTTCACCTTAGAAATACGCTACCGTTGCCGCTCTCGACCGGCTCCCGCGATGACCCCGCCGCCCACCGCCACCACCTTGCTCGGCGCCGACTTCGTTCGGGAGCTGGAGGTGCTCCGCCGAAGGCTCGAAATTCGGGCTCGATCCGGCGCCTCCGGCGAGCATTTGGCGAAGCGCCGAGGCGGCTCGTCCGAGTTTCAGGAGCACCGGCCCTACGCGCCCGGCGACGACATGCGCCGCATCGATTGGGCCGCATACGCGCGCACCGGCGAGCCCGTGCTCAAGCTCTTCCGCGCCGAAGAGGACGTCGTCGCGAGGCTCGTGTGCGACGCGTCCGCGTCGCTCGAACACGGCGATCCCCGCAAGATCGACGTGCTCAAGCGGCTCGCCGCCGCGGTCGGTTACATGACGCTCGCGCGATCCGAGCGCGCGCAGGTGCTCGTCGCGGGCGACGGCCTCACGCGCGACAGCGAGCCCGTGCGCGGCCGAAATGGCCTTGGATCGCTGCTCCGATCGCTCACGGCCATCGAGCCCAAAGGCAACACCAACCTCACCAAGGCCGTCGACGACGTCGTCCGCAGGAGCGGCCGGCCGGGCATGTTGGTGGTGCTCTCCGACTTCTTCGATCCGGGCCCCGTGACCTCTGCGCTCGCGCGCGCGGTGCAGGCCGGGCACGACGTGGTGCTCGCGCAGGTCGTCGCGCCCGACGAGATCGAGCCTTCGCTCGAAGGGGATTGGACCTTGGTCGACGCCGAGACCGGCGCCGCGGTCGAGGTCACGATGGACGCGGCCGCGATCGAGGCCTACGTGCTCCGCTTCGCCGGCCTCTGCGAAGAGCTGCGCGCGTGGTCGCGGAGCCGCGGCGCCTCGTACGTGCGCGTCCGAACCGACGAGCCGCTCGAAGGCGCCGTGCGGCGCCTCGTGGCGAGGAGCGTGGACTAGTGGGTCCGCTCGCGGCCGGCGCCAAGAGCGCCTTTACGCTGCTCGCGCCGTGGGGCCTCGCGCTCGCCGCGCTGATCATCCCGCTCATCCTGCTCTACATCCTCAAGATCAAGCGGCAGCGCCGCACCGTCGCCTCCACGTGGCTCTGGGCGAGCGCGCAGCGCGATCTGTTGGCGAAGGCGCCGTGGAAGCGCCTCATCGCGCAGCTCCCGCTGATCATCCAGGCCCTCGCGCTCTTGCTCCTCGCGCTCGCCGTCGCCAAGCCCGCGACGCGCGGCCGCGCGTTCACGGGCGATCACGTCGCCATCGTCTTCGACACGAGCGCGTCGATGTCGGCCCTCGCGCCGAACCGCTACGGCAGCCCCACGACGCGGCTCGATCTCGCGAAGCAGACGGCCAAGGACATCCTCGCGTCGCTCACGCCGGGCAGCGACGTGATCGTCCTCGAAGCAGGGCACGACGCGCGCGTGGTCGCGCCGCTCGATCGCGACATGGTCCGCGTCCGCGCCGCGATCGATCGCGTGGGCGCGCGCGACGTCGAGGGCGATCTCGGCGCGGCGATCGCGCTCGCGGTCGATCGCCTGCGCCAGCTCGGCGGCTCGCGCCGGCTCGTGGTGCTCACCGACGGCGACCTCGCCAAGCCCGCGTCGCTCCGCGGCGCCGCGCTCCCGGTCGAGGTGATCACCGTGGGCGCGTCGATCGAAAATGCCGCGATCGTCCGCGTGGACGTGCGATCGGGCACCGACCCGGTCACGCACAAGGAGCAGGTGCAAGCGTTCTTGATCGCCGCGAACTTCGGCCGATCCGCGCGCGAGGTCTACGTGACCATGCGCCAAGAGAACGCCTCCGACGTGCTCGCGTCGCGCAGGCTCTCCATCGCGCCGGGTGAGCGCGCGCCCGTCGAGCTCAAGTTCAACCCTTCGGCGGGCGACTACAACAAGGGCCTCATCTTCGAGATCTCGCCGCACGACGCGATGCCCGTCGACGACGTCGCGTACGGCCGCGTGCCCGCGGGCGACAAGCTCCCGGTCTACCTCGCGGGCGCGTCGCCGTGGATCGAGCGCGCCCTCACCGCGGATCCGATGGTGAGCCTTCGCACGGGATCCATCGCGGATCTCGCGACCGCGGGCGTGTCGCTCGATTCGCTCGTGGTGGTCGACGGCGCGTGCCCCGACGCGCCCGGCGGCGATCTGCTCATCGTTCACCCGCCGCCCGGGCGCTGCATGGGCGCGGTCGTTGGATCGATCGTCGAGCACCCCGAGATCACCTCGTGGGAGAACGGCGATCCGCGCATGCGCTTCCTCACGCTCGACGGCGTGCACGTGGCCAAGGCGAACCTCTTGGTCTCGGACGGCGCGACCCGCAGGCTCGTGAGCGCGCGCGAAGGCGTGATCGTCGCCGACGTCTCCACGTCGACGCGCACGGCCACGCTCGTCGGCTTCGACGTGGGCGAGAGCGATTGGCCGCTCAAGGCCTCGTTCGTGCTCTTCGTGCGCAACGTGGTCGAGCTCGCGCGCGCACACCGCGCGCACGGCATCGCGGGCCCTGCGCGCGCGGGTGAGCCGATCCGCGTGGGGTTGCCGCCCTCGGCGACCAACGTCGAGGCCACGGGCCCGAACGGCGAGAAGGTCGAGGTCTCGCAGCGCGGCAGCCTCGCCGTGATCCCGGACGCGCCGCGCATCGGCTTTTATCACGTGGCGTGGCAGGGCCCGCAGTCGGGCTCGCTCGTCGTCGCGGCGAACCTCACGAGCGCGGCCGAGAGCGATCTGTCGCCGAAGGTGCTGCCCGCGGACGGCGATCAAATCAAGGTCACGAGCGCGGGCGAGGAGCCCGACGCGCACAACGAGTGGACGTGGGTCCTCGCGCTCGCGGCGCTCGCGTTCGTGGTCTTCGACGTGTGGTATTTCACGCGGGATCCGCGGGCGAATTTGCGATCGATGACGCCCGTCGTGCCCCGCATGCCCGAGCGAAAGGTGGGCGCGTGATCCCGCCGTACGTGCTCAAGTACCTGCCCTTCGCGGCCCTCGCGCTCGGCCTCTTCGTGATCATCGCGTACGTGCGCGCCGCGCTCCGCGCGGGCATGCGCGCGCGGCCGTTGCTCCTCGCGGGCGTCGCGATCGCCGCGCTCCCTGCGATCTACGTGGGCCTCACGTGGTCCGAGGTGATGCACGAGAGCTACCTGCGCCTCGCGCGGCCGTGGGTGACGCTCGCGCTCGCGGCGGCGGCGGGGTTCTCGGCGATGCGCCTCGTCGCGATGAAGC
>CAYTJL010000479.1:0-3950 GCA_964437785.1 uncultured Polyangiaceae bacterium | reverse complement strand
GCACGCCTCGACGCAGAAGCCGCAGAAGATGCAGCGCAGCTCGTCGATGACGAACGCGTCGGGGTAGCGCTCGTAGCCGCGGCGCTCGTCGCCTTCGGGGTATTCGCCCGGCACGATGTGGATGCACTGCGCGGGGCACGCGGTGGAGCAGCAGAGGCACGCGACGCAGCGCGGGGATCCGTCGTCGCGCGTGGTGAGCCGGTGCAAGCCGCGGAAGCGCTCGGGATAAGGCCGCTTCTCCTCGGGGTAGCTGATGGTCGTCACGCCCTCTTCGAGCGCTTCGAGCACCGGATCGGGCTTTTGGCCGAGCACCATCTCCTTCGTGTTCTTGAAGAAGTGGCGCATCGTGAGCGCGAGGCCCTTCACCACCTCGGGGATGTACGCTTGTACGGACGAGGTTCGGTTGGGCCTCGGCACCACCTTGCCGGTCACGTTCTTCTGCGCGGGTTTGGTCCAGGGGGTCGCGGGAGGGGCTTTCATGAGCGCGCCCCCTCCGTAGCGGTTTCTTCGCCCTGCGAGAACCCCGATTTTTTTGGGTATCGTGGGCGGCCATGGGATTCGAGCCGGAGACCGCGGTCGCGCGCCGGGGCGCCATCTTGATCAAGTGGGGATTCGAGGCGTATCGCGCGCGCTTTCGGCGCATCACGCGCGCGTCCGAGCGCCACTTCGAGGCCGCGGACTGGCACGGCGTGCAGCGCGACATGATCGAGCGGCTCAAGCTCTACGGCGCGGTCGTCGGGCGCGTGGTCGACGCGCTCGAGACCTTCTTCGGATCGGCCTCGCGCGACGAGGATCTCTGGTCCGCGATGAAGCGCGAGCACGCGGCGCTCATGCAAGGGCGCGGCGACGCCGAGCTCGCCGAGACCTTCTTCAACTCGGTCACGCGCAAGCTCTTCACCACCGTCGGCGTGCGGCCCGAGCGCGAGTTCGTCCACTTCGCCGAGGGCGACGAGGCGCACGCGAACGCGCCGGGCGCGCCCGTGCGCACGTACCCGGGGCTCTTGCCCACGAGCCTCGGCGCGTTCTCGTCGAGCTCGGTGGGCCATCAGATCTTGAGCGACTACGCGTTCTCGGTGCCGTACGCGGACTACGAGGGCGACGCGCGTCTCATCGCGATCGAGATCGAGAAGGCGGTGAGCGCGGCGTGGCCCTTCTCGCCGATCGCGTTCGACTTCGTCGAGGTGTGCGAGCCCGTGTTCTTCCGCAACAAGGGCGCGTATTTGGTCGGCCGCGTGGTGCGCGGCGCGCGCGCGTTGCCGCTCACGATCGCGCTCCTCCACCGCGATGGAAAGATCTGGGTCGACGCGGTGCTGCTCACCGAGACCGAGGCGAGCGTGGTCTTCAGCTTCACGCGGTCGTACTTCCACGTCGACGTCGAGTCGCCCGCGGGGATGATCCGCTTCCTCAGGAGCATCATGCCGCGCAAGCACGTCTCCGAGCTCTACATGAGCCTCGGCTACGACAAGCACGGCAAGACCGAGCTCTACCGCGAGCTCATGCGGAACGTCGATCGATCGGGCGACAAGTTCGAGACCGCGCCGGGCGAGCGCGGCCTCGTGATGATCGTCTTTACGATGCCGAGCTTCGACTACGTCTTCAAGGTGATCCGCGACGTGTTCGGGCCGACGAAGACCGTCACGCGCGGCGACGTGCTCGCCAAGTACAAGCTCGTGTTCGAGCACGATCGCGCGGGCAGGCTCGTCGACGTGCAGCTCTTCGAGCACCTCTCGTTCGACAAAGATCGCTTCGATCCGGCGCTCCTCGACGAGCTCATGCGCGAGGCGAAGGGCACGGTGCGCGTCGAGGGCGACCGGGTGATCATCCAGCATCTCTACGCGGAGCGCCGCGTGACGCCGCTCAACCTCTTCATCCGCGACGCGTCCGAGGACGCGGTCCGGGAGGCCATCGTGGACTTCGGCCGCGCGCTCTCGGATCTCGCCGCGACCAACATTTTCCCGGGCGACATGCTCCTCAAGAACTTCGGCATCACGCGGAGCGGGCGCGTCGTGTTCTACGACTACGACGAGATCTGCCCCCTCACCGAGGTCACGTTCCGATCGCTCCCCGACGACGACGAGGAGGAGCGGCGCGGCGGAGAGGCTTCGTTTTACGTGGGATCGAACGACGTCTTCCCCGAGGAGCTCATCAACTTCTTCGGCTTCCCGCGGCATCTGCGCGAGATGTTCGTGCGCCTCTGCCGCGAGCTGCTCGACCCCGCGTGGTGGAACCGCATGAAGGAGCGCCACCTCGCGGGCGAGATCATGGACATCTGCCCGTACAAGCCCGCGAGGCGCCTCCACGGTCGTTCCGATTGATCTCGTTGCAAAGCGCGGGGCCGCGGAACTAGGATGCGCGCCCCGCCGGAGGTCATCCATGTCCGAAGTCAAGCTCCACGTCCCTGCGGACGGCGCCAAGATCACGATTCAGAACGGTAAGCTCGAGGTCCCCGATCGTCCCATCATCCCCTTCATCGAGGGCGACGGTACGGGCCGCGACATCTGGCGCGCGAGCGTGCGCGTGCTCGATGCGGCCGTGCAAAAGGCCTATGCCGGCAAGAAGCAGATCCGCTGGATGGAGGTCTACGCGGGTCAAAAGTCGTTCGACAACTTCGGCTCGTGGCTGCCCGACGAGACGGTGAAGGCCTTCAGCGATTACCTCGTTGGCATCAAAGGCCCGCTCACCACGCCCATCGGCGGCGGCATCCGGTCGCTCAACGTGGCGCTCCGGCAGCTCCTCGACCTCTACGTGTGCCTGCGCCCGGTGCGCTGGTTCCAAGGCGTGCCCTCGCCGGTCAAGCGCCCTGACAAGGTCGATATGGTGATCTTCCGTGAGAACACCGAGGACATCTACGCGGGCATCGAGTTCGAGAGCGGGACCGAGGACGTGAAGAAGGTCCTCGCGTTCCTCAAAGAGAGCTTCCCGCAGATGCACAAGAAGATCCGCTTCCCGGACACGTGCGGTATCGGCATCAAGCCGGTGTCGTCCGAGGGCAGCGATCGGCTCATGCGCGCGGCGGTCGAATACGCCATCGCGAACAAGCGCAAGAGCGTGACGCTGGTCCACAAAGGCAACATCATGAAGTTCACGGAGGGCGCGTTCCGCAACTGGGGATATCGCCTCGCCGAGACGGCCTTCGCCGACACGACGTACACCTGGGATCAATGGGAGCGGACCAAGGCGCAAAAGGGTGAGAGCGCGGCCAACGCCGAGCAGAAAGAGGCGCTCGCGTCCGGCAAGGTCCTCGTCAAAGACGCCATCGCGGACATCACGCTCCAACAGGTGCTCACGCGGCCCGACGAGTTCGACGTCATCGCCACGTTGAACCTCAACGGCGATTACCTCTCCGACGCGCTCGCGGCGCAGGTCGGCGGCATCGGCATCGCGCCCGGCGGCAACATCAACTACGTGACGGGCCACGCCATCTTCGAGGCGACGCACGGCACGGCGCCCAAGTATGCTGATCTCGACAAGGTGAACCCCGGTTCGGTCATCCTCTCGGGTGAGATGATGCTCCGTCACATGGGCTGGATCGAGGCCGCGGATCTCATCATCAAGGGCATGGATGGCGCCATTGGGGCCAAGACCGTCACCTACGATTTTGCGCGGCTCATGGAGGGCGCAAAAGAGGTGAAGTGCTCCGAGGTCGGCGACGCGATCATCAGCCACATGTGAGCATCGGCCACATGTGAGATTGGCTGTCTCTCTCCTTTACATCTGATCGGATTCGGCCATCGCCGCCGCGAGCGAAGCGGCGGTGATGGCCCGTTCGAGCCAGCGCTTCAGGCGCTCCGGGTCGCGCTCGGCAAAGAGGCGCTCCCGCTCCTCTGCCGAGACCGCGACGCCCCTGGCCGCGAGCACGGTGAGCACGGATTGGCGAGCCTCCTCCGCGCGCCCTTCTTTGAGCCCCTCTTTGAGCCCCTCTTGATGCCCCTCTTGATGAGCGAGCGAGA
>CAYTJL010000478.1:0-3956 GCA_964437785.1 uncultured Polyangiaceae bacterium | reverse complement strand
CCGCCGTGGAGAGCGAGCTTTTCGACGAGACACCGGACGAGATCCTGTTTCACCTCTACCTGCGCGTCCGCGCCAAGATCGAGGCTGAGCCCGACGAGCGGACGCGATGGATCGCAGACTCGATCTTCGACACTGCAAACTTCGACGACGTCGACGCCACCTGGCGGGCTCGCATCGACCGTGACCCGGTGATCGGCCGCGCGTTTGCCAACGTGTGGCCGAGCTATCGCGAGGACGCGCACCAAGAGGCCCGCGACAAGGCCCCGCCGCCGCCCGCTCCCCCGCCGCCCAATACGGCCCCTCGCTCCGAGGCTCCCATCGATGAGCCGCCGATCGCGCCCTTCGTCGTGGAGCCTCCGCGCGTCGAAGGGGGCCGCCTCAAGCTCGACCGGACCGCGCTCTCGTTCGAGGCGCCTTTGGGCGACAAGCCCCTTCCGTTTGCGGCCCCCGAAGCTCGCCCGTTTGGTGGAACGGCCCTCGCGCTCGACATCCCGCAAAGCGCCGTGCTCCCGTTTGCGCAAAGCCTCTCGGGCGATAAGCCCTCTCCGGCGGCTCCTCCCAATCCCTCCCCAGCGCCCGCGCCGAAGGCGACTGACGCCCCCGCCGCACGCATGCCGTTCTCGGGCACGTCGCTCGCGCTCGACATCCCGAACCTGCCCGCGACACCGTTCGAGCAAAAGCCCGAGCCCCCCAAAAAGCTGGACGCGCTCGGCGGCACGTCGCTCGCCCTCGATATCCCGCTTGGCCTCGTGCTCCCCTTCGCTCAAGACTCTTCCGGCGATAAGCCTCCTCCGCCCGCGCCGCCTCCTCCGGCGCCCGCGCCGGCCAAGCCCGCGCTCACGCTCGAACAACACGCGTCCCTCTCCGCCGAGCTCGCGATGCTCCAGCAAACCAAGGGCGAAGATCGCGCAGCGGAGGCCGCGATCCTCGCACGTTACGGCCTCACGGCCGAATCGAAGGGCGCGCTCGACGCGACAATCCGCACGGAGATCGAAGCGGATCCTGCGCGCCGCGCGGCGTGGTACGAGACGTATCGGCGCTATGCCGCCTGGCTCGCCGCCCAGCGGAGATGAGCGACAACCCCACTATCGAGGGGCCTCTGCCGTTTCGGAGCCCATGGGATATCCGGTCGGGGGTTGGAGCACCGCAGCCGCAGCGACAGCGGGGACACCCGCAAAGAGGAACGAGCCGCGCGCTTTGCTGAGCGCGGTGATCACCGTACGGTCCATGGTCCAATGAGGATCTTTTTGCGGGAAGGCGGCGACCCGAGGAATAGAATTCTTCACCTCGTCGATGTCGTGGGAAGCCGCGAGCGAGAGCACCGCGTCGATCAACGCGTCTTCATAGGGCTGCGTCCAGGTAGAAGGATCTGACGTCCAAGAGAGGCTCGGGGCCGCCGCGATCGCCTTGTCGAGCACCTTGGTCACCATCGGACCGGCCAGCCCGCGACCGACAATCACGTCCAAAGGTCGGATCACGTTCCATCGGAGCAGGAGGCCGGTCGCGAGCTCCGACGTGAACACCTCGGCGATCGTCGGATACGTCGTCGTGCCGCCCGCCCCCGGTTTTTTGAGCTTGTCGTGTTGAAGCTCCGCTCGCCTGAGCCTTTGGATGCGCCCGAGCACGAACGCCCACATCCCTCGGCGAAAGCTCTCGATGGTGCGCGCGGCCATGACGAATCGGTAAATCCAGTGCCAATTGCGCAGGTAATTGAGCTTGTTCATCGCGGAGCCGGTGGGCTCGAAGCTGCCGTCGTCGCGCTGAAGATGCACGGCAGGCTTACTCCCCGTGCTTTGGGGCCTACACTCCAATCCAAGCGAGAGAAACCCACGATCGTAATCTGACGGCGAGAGCGCCGCATAAGCGGCCAGGTACTCGCAAAGCTCTCCCTTGCCTGCGAGCAAGGTCCAGTGGACGAGGCCCATCGAGAACACCGCGCGATCGTAGGCGTTGAACAGATCGAAGAACGCCCTGCACTCAATCTCGGCGATACAACGCACCAACTTGAACGTCGATTGAAAGTCCGGGGCGAGCGAAGCCCATGGTGACCCGATGGTCGTCTCGGGCAAAACCTCCATCGAAGGCGGAGAGATGCTCGTCCCACCGGCTGGGCCAAACTTACGGTTGTACTCCAACGTTTGCCCAATCGCGATGAGCTCACCGGCCTTGTAAGGCACGTAATATCCCGAAAAGTCGACCGCCATGGCGTATCGCGATTCTCCGAGCTCGTCATGGAGCCAGATGTTGCGATGGGTCCTGCTCCCGCCGGTGAGCTTGTTCCATGCGTCGATGACCACGGGGCAGCGCCGATCCTCCTTGAGCCAAGCCCCCATCACCTTGCGCGTGGCAGCGTTCACCACGCCCGAGACGGGCCCCGCGTAGAGGCCATCTCCCGTGTTGTTGATTTGGCTCAGCTTATCGACGTATTCCGTCGCCGTGGACTTCGTGTCCTCTTTGGCGACAGCGGGCATCTTGGCGTAGATTTGGAGCTCGCGTACGGCCCATTGGGTGGTGTCGTCAAACTTGCCCGTGGGCGCGCCGAAGCACCGAAACCCGAGCTTGATGAGGTCTTGTTGGAGCGAGGTGACGTGCGCGGGAGGGCTGACGGTGTTCTGCTGCCCGCTCGCAGCTTGCAGCGGCGGCGTGCGTCGCTGCCCGCCGTACATGCCCGTTGCATCCGCGTCTCCGAGCTGAAGATCGTAATCACCGTAGAGCATTGGAAGGTCTCCGCGTCGTATCGTCGCTGCCTTTGGGCGGCTCGCTCCTCGCTGGTCGGATGGGGACGCGCGCCACGCTCGGGGCGGGACAAGCATGAAGAAGGACGCGCCCACGCCGTTCGCCGCCGCTCGTTCCTGGGAGCGCGGCGACAATCCAGAGGTCCTCTACGCTCTTGGCCCAAAGCCGCGCTTCGGTCATGTCGGGCGCGAACAGCGATCCCTCCAAGGCCGCCATGCCGATGGGCTCGCGCGTCACGGCCCCGCCCGGCGCGCGTCGAACGATCTCGTCCCCGAGAAAAATCATGGTCCCGTCGGCGAGCAACGCGATGTCGCTCACCGCGTCTTGTGGGACCTCCACCGCATGGGCGCCTCGCTCGTCCACATGAATGGCATAAGGCACCTTCTTCCCTCCGTCGATCTCGATGAGCGCGAGCACGTCGACGTCGCCGGCTGCGCGAACGACGACCTTGCCGCGCAAAGGTCTTCCTCGCATCGGCGGGCCGTCGAGGAGCGTCGTCTTGGCAGAGCCCGCTGTCCCACGCTCAAACGTCACGCGTCCCGCCAGCTCGTTGTGCTTCCACGCGATGAGGAACGCGCCGGAGGACGACGCCCCAAAGGCAAAGGCATCTTCGTTGGGGCCTCGTTGGTCCGCCGCCATGTGGCCGAGGCTGGGTGGCGGCAGTTCCCGAAGATCCCCACCTACCACGATGAGCTTATACATGGGCGCACCGGGCTTGTAGTCCTGATAGCGCATCGGGAAGTTTTCGACGTGTTGGAGCGAGAGGAGCGCGCCGCCGATCCAAGGCCCCTCCACGCCACATCCGAGATCCCGCCGCCGTCGCGGATCCAAGCCCCATTGGCTCCCCATCCAATGATGCTCCGCCCGGTAACGCCCCTCCTCTTGCACGATGCACGCGCTCTCGGGCCATCGCCCACCCATCGCCGCGATCACGGGCTCGCCTCGGAGGCACTCAAGCCCCACGTCGCGCTCGGGCGCGTGAACCACGCGATCTTCGTTCACCTCCATGAGCGCGGAGGCACATCGCGGATCGGTCAGCTCCATGGTCTCCCAATCATGGGAAGGTTGGTAGTCCGCCGCGGCGCCGTTCGAGAGAAGGACAAACGTCTTGCCCTCGACGGGGAGCACCTGAATCTCGGAGGACGCCGCCGCGACCGCGCAGAAGCGCGCGATGGCCTTGGGCGGATCGAGCCTCGCCACGGCGACGAGCGGCACCGGCG
>CAYTJL010000477.1:0-3997 GCA_964437785.1 uncultured Polyangiaceae bacterium | reverse complement strand
CGACGAGCTTGTCGTCGACGCCGATATCGACCTGGTCGGGCCAGTCGTAGCGCGCTGGGAACTCGTGGACCTGCACCAGGGCTGCTTCACTCTCCTTCCCTTTGGGGCGAACGGAGGCGACCCAGGCGAGGCGAGGAAGGTTGCGGTCGCGGAGCCGCTTGAGCGCTTCGATCGCGCGCTTGTCAGCGCCGACGACGCTCCACGCGCGTGCGCCGACCCGCAGCAGCGAGTCGCCGACAACGTCGGAGAACTGCAGCGTTGCCTCCGCGCGAGCTTCGATGACGACGTCAAAGTGGGCCGCCAAACTCGGCACCACCTCTATGAGCGAGACCCCTCCCGAGACCAGATCATGGATGTTCATCGGGCTCCTCCCGGCCGAAGCTCGAAGCTCACGACGCGGTGTAGACGGTCGGGAGGCCCGAGGTGGAGCCGCCACGATGCGATGCCCGGCTCGAGCTGGATCTCCTTCACGCGGTCGGTCACCTCGGCACCTCGGCCGCCGCTGGGGGACGAGAGCCGGTAAAGGCAGCCATCGACGCTTCGAAGCGAGAGCCGCGTGCCCGAGAGGCGCAGCTCAATAATAGGCCGAGCGCCGGCGGCGCCGTCGCGCCCATGCGCGAGGCGATGTGTGACCAAAACGGTCTCGCCGTCGGTCAGTCCGAGGACCGCGGCGACCATCGCACGGCGGCGGTCACCAACGGGTTTCTGCAGGAGCTCGCCACCCGCACCGACAGATGGATCCCACACGTTGAACGCCGCGGTGGCGAACGCAGGCCGAGGCTCATCACACCAAGGGCAGCGCTTCTCTGTGAAGTAATAGGTTCCTTTGCACGACGAGCATGACAGCGTGGCGTCGGCTGCACCGTGCAGGCACTCAGCCCACGTAGAGACGCCCGGTCGCTTCGTCGCATCTCGGAGGCCCGCGCCGAAGGCGCGCTCGGCGAGGTCGAGGAGCTTTCGCGACAATACGTTGGGCCGGGAGATGCCGTAGGACGCGCGATTCGTCTCGTCCGTCGGGTGATCAATCCACGGCAAGCGCCCGTCGAGAGCCTCCTCCTCTCGCTCAGGAGGACCGTCATTAACCGAATCGCCAATGAGGGGGTGGGCGAGCGACAACGTCTGGAACGCGAGCACACTGAAAGCATGCGCGTCCGTGAGCGAGTTGACGCCGCTCTTGCAGCGCTTGAGCTCAGGCGCGCCGTAGCCGGGCGTGTAGACGGCGGACACACCCGCAATTGACGCGTAGTGGATGTTGTCCGCGTCGATGAAGCGAACCTCCGTCGCCGCGGGGCTCTCCGAGATGAAGATGTTGTACGGCGACGGGTCGGAGTAGACGAGCCCTTTGCCATGAAGACCCGCGAGCACGTCGGCGCTGCGCGCGAGGAGCTGGAGTCGCCGCCGGAGGCCCCCGCCCGCGAGGTACCACGCAGCGGGTGACCTCTCGTCCTTGGGCACGGCTCCAAGTGCCTTCAACGGCTGCATCCCTGTGAGCAGCTCCATGACATAGCCGAGCACCGGCTCGCGAAGCATCTCGATGGGCCGGGCGATCTCGAGGTCGGTGAGGAGGAGCCGCTTCACCTGTGTGAGCTGATTGCGCAGACGCTCACGCCGAGCAGCCGAAGCGTCGAAGACAACCTTCGCGGCGAGCCTCCCGCCTTCGACCTCGTAAACGGCCCCTTGGCCGCCGCGCCCCAACTGCCGGAGCAGCGAGTAGCGCGCGCCATGGATGTCGGTGACCTGGTGGAGAGCGGAAGTCATGCGACCACCACCTCTCGCTGGGCGAGGACGACGAGGGTCTTGTCATCGGTATGGCGGGGCGTGGGCCAATCCTTCAGCTCCCGCTGGAGGGCGCGCCAGCGCTGGTTGGGCGCCATGCCTCCGAAGTCGTCCATGAGCCACTGCACGAAGCCGTCGATGCGTTCGGGAAGTAGATCGTCGGCGACCCCGTCAGTCGCGAGCACGACGACGTCCCCGCCCGCGCGCGGGAAGCTTTGGCTCGTCCACGACGCCGAACTGCCGAGGGCGGCGGTTTCGTTGGCGAAGCCGCTCGAGCGCGGCCCCACGATCCACTCCAGCCCAAGTCTAGTTCGTAGCAGCGCGAGGCCATCACCGATCGCCGCCACGTGGACCTGCCCGTACGCGTGCGCGAGCGCGAACAAACACGTCGCCGCACAGTCACAAGCGGTCGACGGAGCGATGAGCGCGCGCCAGGCTGGCTCGATACGAATGAGGAGCTCGTCCAGGTCACCCGCGCCCGTCTTGTGCCACGAGCGCACTGCGGCGAGCACCGCTCGGCAGGCCATCTGCGCGCCTCGGCGGGCCTCACGCCGAGAGCCCATCCCATCGCTGACGACGACCAGCGTCCCGAACGCACCACGAGCTCCGAGCCAACTATCCTCGTTGAGCTTGCCTTCGACACGATGACGCGGCCCAACCACGCTGGCACCAAAGTAGTCGTCGGGTAGTCGTCTCGACACGATGTCCTCGGCGTGCTCAAAAGTTGAAGTCATCGAGGTCAGTGGGTTCTGCGGCGACCACGCTGTCTGGGTTCGCGCTCCGAGAGCGCTGCGTGACGCTCATCGTCACCCATCGGAAGAACTGTTTGATCTGTCGTGCTTCGTGGGCGCGGTAGACGCGCGCGTCGGGCGTCGCGAGGAACGCGGAGAGCATCGCGTCATCCGCGTCGTCTCCGATGCCCATCGCGAAGCGAGCTGCCTTCGCCGCGCGCTCCGCGCCAAGGAGCCGCTTCAGCGGAGCTTGCCACTCGTCGGTGGGCTGGCCGTCTGAGACGAGGATGATCGTCGGGCGATACGAGCGGCTCGGAATCTGCGCGCGGTCCTCGATCATGCTGGTCGCCAAATCGAAAGCGGCGCCCATCGGCGTACCGCCGGCCGCCGTCATGCGGGTCCATTGGACCTTCGAGGCGGGGGCGAGCGGCTGATGAACCTTCGCGCCATCCTTCCCGAACGCAACAACGGAGACGTGAATCTCTGCCCGAGTGTCGTCCTCGCCGCCGAAGCTCTCCAACATCTCCAGGACAGCGCCATTGAGGGCTTCGATCTTGCCGTTCGCGCTCATGCTGCCGCTGATATCGGCGAGCAGTAGCACCGGCAGCGGCCTCGCGACCGGCGCAGTGAACTCCTTTAGCTTGCTCATCGTTCTCTCCAGTTTGATCTCTGTTTGACTATATCTTGAGGTGTTGGCCAACCGATTACGTATCTCAACGCCGATAGCGGTGACCAGGGCGCGCGCGCAAGCTCTTGAAGTTGCTGTTCCGGTACACCGTTATCACCGCGCCGCCTGCAACGACCACCTGCGTGCCTTCGAGCTTGCTCAGATCGATTCCGTCTCGTTTGTACCTCGCGACCTCCTTGCGACCAATCGCGAAGATCTGAGCTCCGCGGGTCTCGACGCAGCGTCCTAGCGCCAGGGCGGCCTCGACGGCGGTGCGTGAGATCGAGCGCGTTACCATGCGCTCGTAAGCGTGCTTGGAGAAAGAGAAGCGGTCGGGCGTCGACGGAAGCACAGCGAAGGTGGGCGGCATCCAAGGCTCCATTGGTTCTCGCAGCGTAATGCAGCGACGGAAGGCCATAGAGCGAAGGGCGTGCCAAACGGACGGACCGCTGGAAGCGCGCCCAAAAGCTTCACCTTTGTAGCGTTGGAGCATAAGACTTCTTGTTTCGACAGAAATCTTATTATTCAGGGGCGGATTCCTCACTGCCCTGCTCCACCCGCCTCGCTCAAGGCCGGCTCACGCCGAGGCTTCGCCGGACATGGAGCCCAGGGGTGGTCGCGAGCTTCACGATCAGGTCGGACACGCTGTTCAGCGACACGTCGTGTCCGCGGAAGGGCTCGCCCTTCTGCGTGAGCTCGTAGCGGACCTCCTGATCGCGGGTGAACCAGCCCGGACGAAGGATGGTGTAGTCGAGGTCGGACGCCTCGCGAGCGCCGATACATCGAGGCTGCTCCGTCCAAGCGTCCGCTTCTGCATAACTCG
>CAYTJL010000476.1:0-4008 GCA_964437785.1 uncultured Polyangiaceae bacterium | reverse complement strand
ACGCTCACTCCGCGCAGCGGAAACCGAGGTTCGAAAAGCGCGCGGTGGGCGGATACGCGTTGCGGCTCGTGCACGAGATGCTCCACCGCAGGTTGTTCCAACCGCCCCCGCGCGTGACCCGATCGTTGTCATCAGCGTAGTCGTCCGGGTCGACAAAGGGGTTGTCGTCGCTGGGGCTCGCCTCGTCGTCGGCCGCGTCCGCGCACCACTGCCACACACAACCCAGCATGTCGTAGAGGCCATAAGGGCTCTTGCCCTCGGGGTAGGTGCCAATCGGGACAGTGCTCCTCGGGCCTACGCCGCGCTCGCCCGAGGCCCCCTCTCGCCACGTGTCCCCCCATGGATAGAGCCTCCCGTCCGTGCCGCGACAAGCCTTCTCCCACTCGGCCTCGGTCGGCAGACGAGCGCCGATGAAGGCCGCGAACGCCTCTGCCTCATATACACTCACGCCCACGACAGGGTGGTTGGGGACGAGGTAGCTCGCCCACTCGGCCTCTCCCCAAAACCGAGGTACGGTGACGCCCTCGCCCGTACGCCACAACCACCCTGCGCGCGACCACCATTTGCGCTCCTTGTACCCGCCCGCGTCGACGAAGCGCGCATAACGCTCCACCGTGACCGGGTGCCGGTCGATGCGGAACGCGCGGAGCGCCACGCGGCGCGGAGGATCGCCGCAGAGGAACGGGCCTTCGGGGATTTCGATGCGATCGGCGTCCAAGGGGTCGTGGTATGGATACCCCGTGGTCAAGATCTGCGCGAGATGTCACGAGGTGTCCCCGGGCGGTTTCCGCTGCGATTTTTGCGGTGGGGAGCTGCTCCACACCTCGGACGAGGGCGCGCACAACCTCCCTGAAGCGGTGTGGAAGAACCAGCGCGTCGACTACGGCGCGCGACGCGGGATGATCGTCCGCTTCCTCGGCATCTTCGCGGGCGCGGTGATCGCGCTCTACGGCGTGCGCGCGTCGTTCGGGCTGCCCGACGGCTGGAAGGCCGCGGGCGCGATCGGCTCGCTCGCGCTCGGCGCCGCGGTGTTCTGGATCATTTACGTGGCCGCGGGCCGCGCCGTGAAGATCTGGGTGCTGCGCCGCGGCCAGCTCCACCGCAAGAAGCTCGCGCGCGCGCTCCTCGCGTCGAAGCGCAGCGCCTGAGATCAAAGGCCCTTCACGCGGCGCGCGCGGCGCGGGCGATGCCTTCGAGCGCGCGGTGCTGCGGCGCAAAGCCGAGCAGGCGCACCGCTTTGCTCGCGTCGTAGACCACGTGCCGCGTGAGGATCTTGACCACGAAGGGCGAAATCGGCGGGTTTTCGCCTGGTTTTACGACTTCGAACACGCGGCCGACCACGTGCCCGAGCGCCATCGCGACAGAGTACGGGAGCGTGAGCCCGGGCGGAGGGAGCCCCGCTTCGCGCGCGATGGTCTCCGCCACCTCGCGCACCGTGGGCGGGGGGTGCTCGACCTCGTCGACCACGTTGAAGCTCTCGCCGATCGCCTCGATGTGCGTGACCGATCGCAGCGTCACGTCGACCACGTGATCGACCGACACCACGTTGAGCGGCGCGCGCCCTCCGTCGACGAGCAAGAAGCGTTTGCCCTTCAGCGCGGCTTTGGCGCGCGGCATGAAGTTGCGATCGTGCGGGCCGTAGATGATGGGCGGGCGCACCGCGCTCACCGCGAGCCCGCGCTCGCGACCCAGCCCGAACGCGGCGCGCTCGGCCTCGGCTTTGGTGTCCTCGTACGGCGTGCCGATCATGCGGATGGGCCACTCCTCGGTCACGCGACCGCGCTCGGGCCTGCCATACACGGCGACCGAGGACATGTGAACGAAGCGCTTTACGCCGGCCTTTGCCGTCGCTTCGACGACCGCGCGCGTGCCGCCCACGTTGGTGCGCTCGAGCTCTTGCCGCGTGCCCGCGTCGCCCACGTGCGCCGCGAGATGAATGACCGCGTCCGCGCCCTGCGCGAGCGCGACGAGCGCGTCGTGCGCTTCGAGGTCACCCCGCACGAGCCGTACGCCGAGCGCCGCGACGCGCTTGGCCTCGGCTTTTTCAGGATCGCGAACCAAGCCCGTGACCTCATCGCCGCGCGCCGTCGCCACCTCGGCGAGCCTCACTCCGACACCGCTCGTGATGCCCGTGACCGCAAGACGCATCTGCTCTGCTCCTCGTGATCGCGCGCGATCACGCCCTCCAAATCGCTGCCAAATACATCGCCATCCCCGCGGCGCCGAGCGCGATCGCGGGCCTCGCGCGGGCCCACGCGACGGCGCCGTTCTCGAGCACCGCGCGCCGCACGGCCCAGAGCCCGCCGGCCGCCCACGCGATCGCGCCCGCCAAGAGCGCGATGATCCAAGGCACGCGCGGGGCTTCGTCGCGCGCGAGCGCCTCGACGTGCGCGCGCTCGATCTTGGCCGGCGGCTCGACGCGCGTGCCCGGCGGCCGCGGCGCCGACGTCATGAGCTTCGCGATCGCCTGGTCCGCACGCGCGCGATCGTCCGCGTGCGGCGTGAGGATCCAACGCGTCTCGATCGACGCGGTCCGCACGGCGCGGAGCGCGTAGAGCGCGGCCTCGCGATCGCCGTGGCCCTCGGCCGCCGCCGCGATCGCGAAGAGCCTCGTGTATGCGGCGCCCACGTGCGGCGCGCCGGGCGCATAAAAACCAGCGGATCGGCGCGCGTGCTCGGTCGCGCGGTGAACGTCGCCTTCACGGAGCGCGGCGGTCGATTGGCCGAGCTCGCGCTCACCGCTCACGACCACGCGCGCGGTGGCCGCCGCGACGACGAGCACCACGACGGCGATCGCGCGCAGCGCGCCGGCGATGAGGCCACCGCTCGAATCGCGCTCGCTCGTCACGTCACCTCCGCCGGGGCCGCGCGTGGAGGACCATGGTGCGCGCGTTGGAGGTGAGCCTGGATCGAAAGAAATCGCCGTAGCTCTCGGTCACGCGAAAGCCGTTGTAGTGAAGGAGCGCGTCGAGCTCCTGCGGATAGAACTGGCGATGCGCGAGCGGCGTCATCCACCCGGGCTCACCGTTCGTCGGATGAAACTCCATCGCGACGAACAGGATTTGCCGGCATTTGTCGTAATCGAAGCGCTCGGTGTACTTGACCAGCGTGCCCTTTTTGCCGTCTTTGTCCGGGTAACGAAAGCGGGGCGCGTGGTACGCGCGCGAAGGATGGCGCGCGAGCTCTTCGGGCTCGGGCATCGAGATGTCGAAGACGAGCTCGCCTCCCGGCGCGAGATGCTCGCGAGAGCGCGCGAGGAAGCGCTCCACGTCGCGTCGCGTGTAGAGGTGCAAGAACGCGTTGAACGGGCAAAACACGCGCGAAAAGCGCTGGTTGAGCTTCGCGGTCCGCATGTCGCCGCGCTTGACGTGCACGCGCGCGCGGACGTCCTCGGGCTCATCGCCGAGGCGCGCGCGCAGGTCGTCGAGCATGGCCTTGGAGCGATCGACGCCCGTGATGGACACGCCCAAGCGCGCGATGGGGATGGTGATGCGCCCGTTGCCCGCGCCGTATTCGAGCACCGGCCCGTCGGACTCGAGCGCGACCTCGGCGTAATACCGGACGTCTTCGAGCCTATTTTGATAGGTTTTTGTGTAATAGGCCGGGTCTTCGTAGTGGGCCTCGGTGCCCGCTTCGAGCTCGGCGTCGCGCTTTCCGGGTGCTCCACGAGCTGCTGCGCGTCCACCCATCGTAGCGCCGAGGCCGCTCTAGCTACTTGTCCCAGTTGATCAAGCTCTGCTGGCGCACCCACTCGTTCACGACGTCGTGCGAGTTGCGATGGAAGTGCACCTTGCCGGCCGCGATCTCGCGCAGGCTGGTGACGGCGGGCTTGTTCTTGGTGCGGACCAGCGGGTCGGCGCCCTTCATGAGCTGGCGGGTGCGGGTCGAGGCGAGCACGACCAAGGCGAAGCGGTTCTCTTCGCGCTCCAGGCAATCTTCGACGGTGACGCGTGCCATAGGGGGAGCGGAGCCTAGTCGCTCCGCTTTCGGTGCGCAATCTCCTCGTGG
>CAYTJL010000475.1:0-4059 GCA_964437785.1 uncultured Polyangiaceae bacterium | reverse complement strand
TCTTCAGCGTCTCCATGAGCGGGATGCTCTAGTCCATGGCCCGCGGCGGAGAAAGCCCCACGGTGGACCTGGGGTCAGAGCCCTCGTTCGCGGAGCAGCACGTCGATCACGCGCCGGAGCTCGTCCCGCTTCACCTTGCGCGCGACGCGCGCGAACTCTGCTCCGGCGTCGGACGTCACGAGCACCCAGCCCGCCGCCTCGGCTTGCGCGGCGATCAGCCAATCGATCGTTGCCAAACCTGATTGGCCGGGCGCATCGGAGACACCCAGAATTTCGAGGCATCGCGCGCGCTTCGCCGAACGCCAACCCTCCTCCGAGGGGAACCAGCGGTGCAAGACCTCGGACGCAGACAACGCAGCATCGTTGTCGAAGGGCGCGACCAAGACCCCTTTGTCGGCCAATCGCCCTTCGACCATCGCGCGATCGAATGGCTTTGATCCAAGGTTCATCCGAAGATCGTGGAGCGACTCGACGTGGGCGAGCGCCGGCACCACGATCGACAGCGGGAGCGGAGATGTCACCTCGTTCCGAAGTCGATCCACGTCGTTACAGAGCCTGAAGAAGCTCCCGAACGTTAGGCGCTGCTCTCGGCTCGCGTAGCCGATGATCGCGTTGGTGTCGAACGCGAACGTCGCGCCGCCCGCACGGATCAACGCTTCAACGTTGAGCATCGTCCGTGAGCCCGAGCTCGTCGAGGTAGTCATCATCGGTGAGCAGCCGGACCCCGTGTGGCTCCGTATCTACGAAGACCACGCCACCCCCTTTTTCGAGGCGAAGCCGCTCAATCACCCGAGGAGGCAGCCGAATCACCCCTTGGCTCGTCACATACGCTTGTGGCGCGCGCTCGGGCAAGCCCAAGTGTTGCGGCGCGCTCCCGAGCACGACGGGGAGCTCGGAGGCGGGGCGACGAGAGAGCGTGGGGCCTTTGGGCCCTGCTTCCATGAGCCAAAACGAGTCGCTCGTCTCGAACGCCGGAGAGTGGCTGGTGATGAAGATCTGATCGACCCCGCCCGTGCCATGGGGCTCGCTCACGATGGAGGAGAGCGCCGACCTGAGCTTGTTTTGCAGGTCCCACCGAAGGTTCAGCTCGGGCTCTTCGATGCCGACGATGGAGGCGTTACGGACGAGCGCGTTGCCGAGCAAGGAGGCGATCTGCTGCACACCGGAGCCGAGCAGCGTGAGCGGGATGCGCATGCCCTCGGTGTCGAAGACCAAGCTCGCCTGCGCCTCCGGGCGGATCACCTCGAACACCCCCTCTCCGGTGATCTCTTTGAGCTCCTCCATGGCGCGGACGAAGGACCGCCATCGGTTGCGCTTTCCGCGATCGAGCGAGTCTCGACAACTGTACATCTCCTCGGCGAGCGCTTTATAAGCGCCGCTGATCGAGACTGGGTCCTGTTCCAGATCGCGGCGGACGCCGACGAGCGCGAAGCGCGGAGCCATCGTGCTTACGCCGGACTTCCATGAGAGATGCGATAAGAAATCGCCCCAACGCACGTCACCAAGACTCCTCATCCCGGGCAAAGCCCGCTTGATCTCGCACTTGATCAGCCCATCAGGCTTGAGCACGATCGCGATATCAATCATCACCTCGGTGATCGGCTTTCTGATTCCATCAACCCGAATCTCATCGGGTTGCGCTTCGAGGATTGCAGAGAGCGTGATGGGCGCAGGCCGTTCGAGATGAAATAAGAAGCGCGGCTCGGGAAATCCAGGCAGATTTTGGGGGTTCAGGGAGAATTCCGCCCCGCTGACCCCGAGCACGAGGCACCGGAAGAACAGCTCGATGGCCTGGAGCAGGTTGGATTTGCCGACGTTGTTGGCGCCGTGAAGGACGTTGATGGGGCCGAGATCGTCGAGGACGATCGGCTGCTCCAAATTCTTGAAGCCTTGAACGGAGAACCGGCGGAGGCGCACGAGCGTGACGCTACACGCTCGGCGGGGGCCGATCAATCGTCGAGCGGCGCGTCCTCTTCGGCGTCGTCCTTGTCGCGCTTGGCTTTTTCGAGCTGATCGAGCGCGGTGCGCATCTCGGTGACGGTCTGCTCGGAGACCCAGCTCGGATCGCCCTCTTTGTAGAACTTCTCGGCGACCTGGAGGTAGCGGTACGCGCTGTCGAGCTTGCCGAGGCGCCAATACGCGAGGCCGCAATACATGCGGAAATTCACCTGCGTCTTGGCGTTCATCGAGGCCTCCTTCTTCTTGAGGCCGGCGCACCGCTTGGACACGGACTTGTAGTTCTCCGCGTCGTAGTCGCGGATGGTCTTCTTGATCTCGACGCTGCCCGCCGCGCCGCAACCGGCGGTGAGCGTGAGGATCAACAACGAGAGAACGAGGACGAGGGGTCGCATCGAACATTCCTCCCAGCGAGATGGAGGCCGCGTAGGATCGGACGCCGCCCCTGTCAAGCTTATCCTCGGCCTTGCGGCCCCGGAGCGCCGGACCGATGATGCAGCCCCACGATGAGCCAGGATCCAGCTCCGTCCCCCGCCGACACCAAGCCTCTGCCCGAGGTCACGCTCGAGGCCGTGGCGCGGAGCTTCGTCAAGCACGCGAAGGGTTATGGCTTTGCGCTCGGCGACTTCGTCCGGTTCGTCAACATCCTGCTCAGCGTGGCCATGAAGCAGGGCGCGGCCGAAAAGACATCACAACGGGTCGAGGCGCCCCGCCCGCCGCGCGTCAAGCATCATCACTTGCCCATCGCGGGGGAGCGCGTGACGATTCGTAAGTTCGAGCCGAGCGACCGGGCCGTCCTCGATCGCTGGGTCGATGACGCGGACGGGCGCTTCTTCCTGCTCTCGATGGCCTCGGGTCAAAGCCATGACGTCGATCACCTGATCGCGAGCCCGTCGAACCTGCTCGGCGTGATCGAGCACGAGGGCGAGCCCGCGGGCTGCGTCGCGTACCTCGACTACGACGCTCGTCAAAAGCGGGCGGAGCTGCGCAAGATGATCGGTGATCCCAAGAAACGCGGGCGCGGCCTGGCGCGCGAGGCGACCGAGCTTTGGCTAGGCTACGGCGCGGGCGCGCTCGGCCTCAAGAAGGTGTATCTCAACACGCTCTCGACCCACATCGGCAACATCAAGATCAACGAGGAGCTGGGGTTTCGCGTGGAGGGCATCTTACGGAGCGAGGTGCTCGTCGACGGCGAGCACCGCGACGTCTTGCGGATGGGCCTTTGGAACGAGGGTTGATGGCGGAGCGCCCTCAATAGAGGGTTTCGAAGACCACGTGAACGGTCGCCGCGATGGTGAGCGACCCGGGGAGCACGGGTGTCGCGCCCTTCGCGAGCTTCACGCTCTCGAAGCGGATCGGCCCGCCGCCCTCGGAGATGATTTGAATGGTCTTCGGGCCGACGAGCTTCACGCCCATGGCCTTGCTCACGAGCTCGGCCTCCTTGCGCGCCGCCGCGACCGCGGACTCCAGCGCTTTTTCGCGACGGTTACCCACGTCGCGGAGCCCGAACGAGAGGCCGCTGCTCTCGTCGGCGCCCGCCTCGACGGCGGCGTCGAAGACCTTGCCCGCGAGCTCGATCGGGGCTTTGACGGAGACGGTGTTGCTCGCGCGATACCCCACGAGCGCCGTCGTCCCGGTCCTGGGATCGGTCTCGTAGAGGGGATAGAGGTTGAGCCCTTCGGTGCTCATTTCGCCGCGCGGGATACCCACCTTGACGACGCGATCGATCACGTTGTTCGCGTCTTTGGCGTTGCCCGCCACGGCGTCGGAGGCGGTCTTGCTGTCGGTGACGACGGAGAGCCGCAGCGTGGCCATATCGGGGACGACGTTGATCGCGCCCGTGCCCGAGACCTCCAAGGTGCCTTTGTTGTGCGCGTCGATGGTCATGAGGAACCTCCCTTTTGCTGTGGCGATGCCCTACGGCATACCGCATGCCCGGGCGCTCCGCCCGTGTGAGCCGCTCTTTTCTTTCGGCGCGGCGCACGGAGATCGCCGCGACGAACCCTTTTCGCCCACGCCTACAGGGCGATCAGCGGCTCCCCGGCCCCATCGAGACGGGCGACGAGATGCCTTTGAGCGAGAAGATCTCCATGGGCTCGGTGA
>CAYTJL010000474.1:0-4063 GCA_964437785.1 uncultured Polyangiaceae bacterium | reverse complement strand
TCGGGATCGGAGGTCGCGGGAGGTTCTTCGGAGGGAGGCACGGCCGCACGGTAGCAGGGTCGCTCGAAGCTGTTTATCCTCTCTCCTCCTCATGACGACCCCCTCCCCCTTCGGCTCGTACGAGCCCCCGCCCAAAGCCAACGACCTCCCGACGGTGTGCGTGCTCTGCTCGCAGAACTGCGGCCTGCGCGTCGACGTCGACGCGGGCGCCATCACCAAGGTGCGCGCCGACGAAGAGAACCCCATCACGCACGGGTACATCTGCAACAAGGCCGCGACCATCGACAGGTACGTGCGCCACGACGGGCGCGTGACCTCGCCGCTCGAACGCCAAAAAGATGGCTCGTTCGCCGAGGTGAGCTGGGATCACGCCATCACGCGCATCGCCGAGCGCCTCGCGGCCGTTAAGCGCGATCACGGCGGCAGGGCGATCGCGCTCGTGGGCGTGGGCGGGCAGGCCAATCACATGGAGGCGGCCTACGCGCTCGGCCTCTTGAACGGCCTCGGGTCGCGCCGCTGGTTCAACGCCTACGCGCAGGAGAAGACACAGAATCAGCTCGTCGACAATTGGATCGCCGAGGCGTCCCCCGCGGTCGTCTTGCACGCCGACACTGAGCGCTGCCGTTACCTGTTGGTGCTCGGGACCAACCCGCGTGTCAGTAACCGCGGCCACGCCGCCAACGAGACGTTTCGAACCATCGTGTCGGATCCCGACCGCCGCTTGGTCGTCGTCGATCCGCGGGTCACCGAGACCACGCGCGGCGCCGACAGGCACCTTCGGGTGCGGCCCGGGATGGATGTGTATCTGCTCCTCGCGTGGTCCGCGTTCATCGTCCAAGAGAACCTCCACCATCAAACCTTCTTGAAGGACCATTGCGCCGACGCGGACGTCATCGTGAACCTGCTCCGCGAGCTCTCCGCCGCCGATTTGTGCCGGCGCGCGGGGCTCGATCCCGCGGTGGTCAAAGACGAGGCCGAGCGCTTCGCCCGCGCGGACGGCGCCGCCGTCTTGTGGGACCTGGGCATCGAGCACGGCCGCTTCTCGACGCTCGCGGCGTACTTGCTCCGCCTCGTCCTGATCGTGACAGGCAACTACGGTAAGGTCGGAGGGAACATCTTTTTGGAGGCGTTCTCACCGCCGGGCGCGGGCAAATCACGCAGGGAGCCCGAGCGCGCCTTGGCCTCGGGCATCGCGGGGATCCGCGCGCTCGGCAACTTCGAGATGTTCTCTCCGACGCTCTTCCCCGAAGAGGTGTTGATCGATCACCCGGAGCGCATCCGCGCGGCCATCGTCACGAGCTCGAACCCGCTCGCGTCGTTCAGCGACACGCCCAAGTGGCGTGAGGCGTTTCACAAGCTCGATCTGTCGGTCGTCATCGATCCTGCGATGACCGAGACGGCGCGCGCGGCGGACTACGTGCTCCCGGTGCCGAGCGGCTATGAGAAGTGGGAGGTGAGCGGTTTTCCCAAGGGGCATCCAGACTTGATGACGCAGGTGAGGCCGCCTGTGCTCCCGCCGCTCCCAGGCACCTTGCCCGAGCCCGAGATCTTCGCGCGGATCGCGGAGGCGATGAAGCTCTTCGGCGAGCCGCCGTTGCCGCTCACGCTGCTCGCGCGCGCCGGGGGCACCGACGTCGGCCGATCGGCGGTGACGGCGGCGCTCCTCGCGGCGGCGTCGATCGCCGGAAAACGAAGGGGCAACGGCGTTCAAAACCACGTCCTCTTCTGGGGCTATCGGCTCCTCGGACAGCACCTCACCGCGCCCGCGCTCACGGCCATTTGGCTCCTGTGCGTGCAGAACGCGCTCGCGCGGAGGGAGGCGGTGCTGGCCGCGTACGAGCCCAAAGGCCTCTTCGACAAGACGCCGTTCGGGCTCGCGTCGGCGATGTACCGAAACATCATGGATCACCCCGAGGGGGCTTTGGTGGCGAAGCTCCCGCTCGGCGACAACCTCGCGCGGAACGTGGGCTATCGCGACAAGCTGCTGCGCGTCTCACCCGCGCTCATGATGGCCGAGATCGCCCGCGCGCTCGCGGCGCCCGAGGACACGAGCCCGGAGTATCCGCTGGTGCTCGCGGCCGGCGTCCGCACGCATTGGACCGCGAACACCATTCAACGTGACCCCTCGTGGCGAAAGGGCAAAGGCCCTCACTGCGCGCTCTCGATGGCCGCCGAGGACGCGAGCGCCCTCGGGCTCAACGATGGAGATCGCGCGGCGCTCGTCACCCGATCGGGCGAAGCCGTGCTCCCGGTCGCCGTCGATCTCCGCCTGCCCCAAGGCTTCGTGACGGTGCCCAACGGCTTTGGTCTCTCGCTCGGCGAAGGGGGCGCGCCCGACGGCGTGAACCTCAACGAGCTCACCCGAGGCGTCGATCGCGACGCCATCACCGGCTGCCCGCAGCACAAGCACGTGCCTTGTCGGGTGGAGCGCCGGGCGGCCACGTAAAAACGGGCGCGTCCGCCATGGCCGAAGGCCGCGAGACGCCGTAAGCTCAAGGCCCTTCGCCGCGTTTTCGAGTCGCCCATGGATACGACCTTCTCCCCCGCTCGCCGCTTGATCGCCGCCATCGCCGTCGCGGGCGCGCTCGCCGTCGTCGCGTTTGCCTTTGCCGGCTTCGCCGGCTCCGTGATCGGGGGGACCGCGGCGCTCTTTGCGATCGCGTCGCTCGGCTGCGTGCCGCTCATGGCCAAGATGTATGCGCGCGCCGTGGTCCCTCGCGCGTGGGCCGCCGCCGCGTTCTTCCCCTCCACGCTCACGCTCGTCGCGATCGTGCTCGCCGCGAACAAGCTCGGTGATCCCATCGTGAGGTCGCATTGGCATTGCGGCACGGGCGAGATGATGGTGCTCATGATGGCGCCCTTCCTCTTTGCGGCGTTCGGCGTCGTGGGCGGCATCATGGCGTTGCCGGTGGCGGGGGCGGCGCGGCCGCTCAACAGCCGTTTGCTCCGCTCGCTCTCGTTCGCGGCGTTCGCCGTCCTCGCCGGGCTCACGGTGTACATGGGCGCGCGGAGGCTGCGTTTGCCCGAGCCGTCGACGTTCGTCGCGTCGCTCCCTGTCGTGGCCGTCGTCCCGGGCGTGTCCGCCACCACCGCACCAACCACGACGGTGAAGCGCGAGGATGGTTTGGACGATCGGGTGTTCACCCAAGAGGTGAGCGCCGTCGATTTCGTCCTCGACCGGCGTTGCGGGCAATTCAGGGATGCCAAGGGGGATGTGCAACAAGCGGACTATTGCTCGGTGGTCCTCTCCCCCAAGAGCGCCTCGAAGATCCCTTCGTATCCGAGCGTGAGCGTGCGTATCGGCGATCCCGTCGTGATCCGCCGCGACGAGGCGCATCACCTCTGGATCGTGACCGGGGCGGCCTCCGCCGCGTATCGCGACTACAACGGCGCGCTGCACGCCATGGATGTTTATGTGGGCGACGTGAGGGGCGGTGTGGCGCCGCCGTGGGGCTGGGTCGCGGCCGCGCTCGGGGCGGTTGGGTTGTTCCTCGGGGTCGAGGCTTTGAGGCGCCGGGCGCTCGGCGAGCTCGCGCGTATCGCGTCTGCGCGCGAAGGGACGTTGGGCGAGGGTGGTTGGATCGAAATCGAGGGAGAGGCCATGCCGCTCCGCGCAGCCCCGGATTTGGGCCTCACCACAGGTCCGGTGCTCGTGATGCCTGCTGGCCCCAAAGCCCCTTCCGGCGCGTATCGCGGGGAGACGCCGCTCGGCCAAGGGGCTGTGCTCCAAGGGGAGCGCGATGAGTGGGTCCTGCGGATGGGCGCGAAGCTCGCCGCGCTCGACGCGTTCGCGCTCAGCGTGGCGACGCTCGGCGCGGCGCCGCTCGTCGCCGCGTGGTTTTTGCTGCGGTGAGCGGGCGCCGCTCGTAAAACAGATTTGTTTTACAACAGATTTGTTGTGCGCCCGAAGGTGCTTTTACGGCTCAAATACGGAAGATGCCCGCGCCCCAGGTGAAGCCGGCGCCGAAGACGCTCGATACGACGAGCTGGCCCTTCTTGACCTTCCCCGCCTTGAGGTGGTGATCGATGGTGAGCGGGACGCTCGCGGCCGTGGTGTTGCCGT
>CAYTJL010000473.1:0-4082 GCA_964437785.1 uncultured Polyangiaceae bacterium | reverse complement strand
AGCACGATGGCGAGCGCGATGGCGGCCTCGCTCGCGGCGAGCACGATGATGAACACCGTGAAGACCTGGCCGGAGACGCCGCCCGCGACGAAGTGATTGAACGCCACGAAGTTGAGCGCCGCCGCGTTGAGGATGAGCTCGACGCCGAGCAGGATGCCGACCGCGTTCTTGCGCGTCATCACCGTGAAGAGGCCGAGGCCGAAGAGCGCCGCCGCGACCGAGAGGTAGTGAACGAGCCCGATCTCCATGGCGCTTACTCCTTCTCCCAAGTGCGCTTGACCGCGCGTCGCGCGAGCACCACGGCGCCGATCATCGCCGCGAGCAGCACCACGGATCCGATCTCGAACGGGAGCAGATATTCGCCCAAGAACGCGTGCCCGAGCTTGGCGGTCGAGGGCACCGCGGGGCGCGACTCGCTGGGCCACGCCGTCTGCGTGGCGACCTTGCCGAGCACGAGCAGCGCCGCGGTCACGAGGCCGAAGGCCGCCGCGATGCCGCCGCTGGGGTTTGAGATCTTCATGTCCTCGATGCGGCTCGTGAGCATGACCGCGAAGAGGATCAGCGTGAGCGTTCCGCCCACGTAGACGAGCACCTGCGTCGCGGCGAGGAAGTCCGCCGAGAGCGTGATGTAGAGCCCCGCGATGCCGAGGAACGTGCCCAGCAACGCGAGCGTGGAGTGGATGATGTTCTTCGAGAACGCGACGATCCCGGCGGAGCCGAGGGTCAATCCAGCGAGCGCGAGGAACGCGACGACACTGAGGGGGGGCATGCGGCGGGCCGCACGGTAGAGGAGGCTGCCTTTCGGATCAACTGCTCGCATGGCGCCCGCGCTGACAGGTCACGTTGCGCGGCGTTTTTGCGCTCTGGTAGGCTCGTGATTTCTCGCACGCCGCCAAATCCATGGAGGACAGAACCCGTCCTGAGTCGCGACCCGCGTCGATCGAGCGACCTATGAAGGTGTCTCGGCTCACGTCGATCGTCGCGATGCTCTACCCGGAGAGGTTCGCCGAGCCGGCGACCTCCGCGGCGTACGAGCGCGAGCGGTGCGATCACAACATCACCGCGCTGCGATGGAGCTTGCCCGGTCTCGCGATGCTCCACGCGTTCGCGGGCCTGACCTTCACCCGCCTGCCCGCGGCGACGGACGCGCAGGCGGCCTGGATTTACTGGGTGATCCGCATGCACGCGGCCATGACGTGCTTCGACGCGGTGACCGCGATCGTCGCGTGGCGAGGCCGCGATCCCATGGTGCGCCGCGCGCTCGGAGACATCGCGGGCTTCGTGTCGATCGTGGTGATGGGCGTGATGAGCGGCAGCGCGCAGCGCGTCCACACGAACTTCAACGCGTTCATCGTCGCGGCGCTCGCGTCGGCCTTCGTGCTGCGGCTCCGGCCTTCGGTGTACGTGACGGCGCTCGCGCTCGGCAGCGCCGCGCTGATGGTCGGCAACCTGCGCTTCCAGATCGATCCGGGGCTGCGCCGCGCGGGCTTCACGAGCATCGCGCTCGCCGACATGGTCTCGCTCAGCGCGTTCTTCGCGAACCGCACCATCCGCTTCCGCGAGCTCGTCGCGAGGCTCAAAATCCAGGAGCTTAACGCGGATCTCGAGCGGCGCGTCGAGGCGCAGGTCGGTGAGATCGTCGCGCACGCGCGCGAGATCGAGAAGCTCAACACGCAGCTCGCCGAGAAGATCCGCGAGCGCTCGCGCGAGCTCTCGATGGCGCTCGCGCGCTTGGCCGAGGGGCCCGCGTCGCTCATCCACGGCGAGACGTTGGAGGGGCGCGTCGAGGTCTACGGGATGCTCGGCGTGGGCGGGATGGGCGCGGTGTATCGGGGCAAAGATTTGGTCACCGGCGATGCGGTCGCGGTGAAGATCATCCAACCCGGATCGGCGCAGGAGCTCGACGGGCTCTATCGTTTTCTGCGCGAGGCCGAGGTGCTCGCGAGCCTCACGCACAAGGCGATCGTGCGATCGATCCATCTCGACGTGTCGGCGGACGGCAGGCTCTTTCAGGTGATGGAGCTCATCGACGGCGAGACGCTCGCCGCGAGGCTCACGCGCGAGGGGCCGCTCTCGCCGATCGTCACCGCGCGCGTCGGGGCGATGCTCGGCGAGGCGCTCGCGGCGGCGCACGAGGCCGGCGTGATCCACCGCGACGTCAAGCCTTCGAACGTGATGCTCACGGCCGCGTCTCCGGGCCTCAAGCTCCTCGACTTCGGGATCTCGAAGCTCAAGGACGCGTTCTTGTCCGGCTCGGTGAGCGCCGACAGCAAGACCTCGGGCGCGCTCCTCGGGACGCCGGAGTTCCTCGCGCCGGAGCAGATCATGGGCGGCGACGACGTAGGCGAGCGCGCGGACGTGTACTCGACCGGGCTCGTGCTCTACCTGTGCATCGCGGGCCGCATGCCGTTCAACGGAACGAGCGGTCGATCGTTCGCGATGGCGCACGTCACCAAGATCCCCGACGATCTCGCGGCGATCGCGCCCGCGACCGACCCCGCGATCGCGGGCCTCGTCATGCGTTGCCTCGACAAGAATCCGAGCGCGCGCCCGACGGCCAAAGAGCTCGCGTCGTCGCTCGCGGTGATCGCGGACGCGGCGAGCGCGCCGCCGTTGGAGGTGTTGATCAAGGAGTCCGTGAGAGCGTCGATCGCGATGGATGCAGCGCCGACGCGCGAGGTCACGGTGCCTCCGCTCGCGGCGTCGACGCTCGTGACGAGCAAGACGCGCGCTTCTTGATGAGGATCAGCGCTTGGGGATGGGCACCGCCGCGTATTGCAGCGCGCGCCCGCGGCGAACGCGGAAGAGGACGGTGGTGCCGGACTTGAGGCCGCTCATGACCTTTTGAAGATCGAGCGTGTCGCGGATGGGCTTCTTGTCGATCTCGACGATCACGTCGCCGACCGCCAAATCGCGCACGTCCGCGTCGGTCACGTCGTCGACGCGCACGCCGCCGCCGGGCATGTCCGACACTTGGATGCCGACCTTGCTGCGCTGCGCGTCGCCGATCGGGGCCTTGGGCGGCTTGTTGCGGCGCCGCGGGCTCGCGTTCGGATCGTCGCGCATGGCTTCGAGCGTGGCGCTCACGTCCTTTTGCTTCTTGTCGCGGATGAACGAGACTTGAATCGTGGTGCCCGGCGCGTTGCGCGCGATGCGGCGGGGGAGCTCCTCGGCGTTGCGGATCGTGGAGCCGTTCACGGCCACGACCACGTCGCCCGACTTCATCCCCGCGCGCGAGGCCGGCCCGTTGGGCTCGACCTCGGTGACGAGCGCGCCGCGCGGCGCTTCGAGGCCGAAGAACTTGGCGAGATCGGGCGTGACGTTCTGAAAGCCGACGCCGAGCCTGCCGCGCTCGACGAAGCCTTTGTCGCGGAGCTGCGGCAGCACCTCTTTGAGCGCGTCGACGGGGATGGCGAAGCCGATGCCGTTCGCGCCTTGGCGGATGGCGGTGTTGATGCCGATCACCTCGCCCTTCCAGTTGAAGAGCGGGCCGCCGCTGTTGCCCGGGTTGATCGACGCGTCGGTCTGGATGAAGTCGTCGTACGGGCCCGCGCCGATCGATCGATCTTTGGCGCTCACGATGCCGAGCGTGACGGTGTGGCCCAAGCCGAAGGGGTTGCCGACCGCGAGCACGTGCTCGCCCACGCGCAGGTTGTCGCTCGATCCAAAGGCGACCGAGGGCAGGTCCTTGGCGCCGGTGATCTTGAGGAGCGCGAGATCGAGCTTGGGATCGCGCCCGACGACGTCCGCGCGGAATTCGCGCTCGTCCGCGAGCTTGATGCGGACGTCGTCCGCGTCGGCGACGACGTGCTCGTTGGTGATCACGTAGCCGTTGGGATCGATGATGAAGCCCGTGCCTGCGCCGTGACGCTGGCGCTTCTGTCCGTTGCGCGGGCCCGGACCGCCGAAGAAGAACTCGAATGGGTCGATGCCTTCGAGGTCGGGCATGACGAGCCGTTCGGTGGTCGTGATGTTGACGACGGTGGGCTTGACGCGATCGGAGAGCCCGGCCACGTCGAAGGTCGCGGGCGCGGGCGTAGGCGGGAGGGGCGCCGCCGGCGGCGCGGCCACGGCGGGCTGCT
>CAYTJL010000472.1:0-4101 GCA_964437785.1 uncultured Polyangiaceae bacterium | reverse complement strand
CCGACGAGCAGCACGCCGCGCGGCACCCTCGCGCCGAGCCGCTGAAACTTCGCGGGATCGCGCAGATAATCGACCACCTCCAAGAGATCACGCTTGGCCGACGCGAGGCCGGCGACGTCGTCGAAGCGGACGCGCACCTCGGCCTCCTCGGAGAAGCGGCGCGTGCTCCCCTTGGAGAGCCCACCGAGCAGACCTCCCCCCATCATCCTCTCGGTGCGGCGCGAGAGCCACATCCACCCGCCGAGGAGGAGCACCCACGGGAGCGCCGCGACGAGCGCGCGCACCAAGAGCGGTTGCTCCTCCGAGCGAACGACGATCTTCACCCCTTTGTCGCGCAGCGTAGGGAGGAGCGTGGGGTCGGGCTGGGCCGGGAGCATCGAGCGAAAGCGCTTGAGCGTCTTGCCCTCGACCGGCTCCTCGGCCTTGAGCTCGCCGATCACCGCTTGTCCCGTGATCGCGACGCGCTCGACCTTGCCCTCGGCCGCGAGCTGATAAAGCGCGCTATACCCGATCTCGTGTCCTTCGTTGCGCCCCGCCTCGACGCTCTGCCAGACCCAAAACGCGGTGAGGAGCGCGACCGGCACCACCCACCGGATCAAGCGCTGCTTCATCGTGGGAGCGGGGGAAGGCGGTTGTGCGGGTGTCGGGGGCATGACGACACCTTAGCGCGGCGCAAGACTTGGGCCCCGTGCCGTGAGACCGAATTATGCTTTAGGACCGTTTTATGACGGAACCCTTTGCGCGCGGAGCGCAGGCCGTGCGCGCCGATCGTCGTTTATCGTTACTTGCCGAGGGCCTCGGCGCGGTTGACGATGCGAGGCGTGAGGAAGATGACGAGCTCGGTGCGCGTGTCGCTCGCGCGGCGCCGCTGGAAGAGCAGGCCCAAGATGGGGATGTCGCCGAGCAAAGGCACCTGATCGAGGTTGCGGCCGGTGTTGCGGGTGAAGATGCCGCCGATGACCGCGGTGTGGCCGTCCATGATCAAGAGATCGGTCTCGGCCTCGCGCTTCAAGATGGTGGGGTCACCGCGCGCCGAGGTCTGGTTGAAGTCCGGCTCATCGCGGTTGATGCGGACGTGCATGGCGACGCTCCCGTCGCTCGTGACGTGGGGTTTGACGAGGAGCTGGAGCTTGGCCTCTTGGAACGTGGTCTGTACGCCCTGCGCGCTGATCTGCGAGAACGGGATCAACGTGCCTTGGCTGATGCGCGCCTGTTGGTTGTCGAGCGTCAAGATACGCGGGCTCGACACGATGCGGAGCACGCCGTTCTGCTCGGCGGCCGAGAGGCGGAGCGCGATGTTGACCGTGTTGTTGATGGAGCCGAAGGAGAGGCCGAGCGCGCCGCCTTGTCCGGTGCCGACGGTGGCGGGCAGGTTGACGGCGAAGTTCGGGTTCGTGACTTGGTTGGTGAAGGGCGAGAGGCCGGCCGTGGGCGTCTGTTGATCGCTCGCGCCGCCGACGATGCCAATCGAGGACGGGAACGCGATGCCCGTCGGGTTGCCCGTCGCCGGGCTGAACGTCGCGTCGCCGCCCCACTGCACGCCGACGTCGCGCAGGTATCGGCTCGTCGCCTCGACGATACGAGCCTCGATGAGGACCTGCGGTGTCTGCGTGTCGAGCGTGCGGACGAGCTCCTCGATCTGCGACAAATTGCCGGCCACGTCGCGCACGATGAGCACGTTGGTGCGCTCGTCGACGGCGATGGAGCCGCGCGGAGAGAGCATGTCTTTGGCGCGCTCCTGGAGCTCCTTGGCCTCGGCGTAGTTGACCGGGATGATGCGCGTCTCGATGGGCGCGAGCTGGAGCTCGGCCTTGCGGCGCGCGATGGCGAGCTCACGCTCCTTGTTGAGGTCGGCGAGCGGCGCCACGCGGATCATGTTGCCTTGGCGCACCATGCCGAGGCCTTTGGCTTGGAGCACGGTCTCGAGCGCTTGGTCCCAAGGCACGTTGCGGAGCTTGATGGTGACCGCGCCCGTGACCGCGTCGGAGGTCACGATATTGACCTTGCCGACGTCGGCGATGAGGCGCAAAACCTCGTGGATCGGCGCCTCTTTGAGGTCGAGGTCGATGCGGTTGCCGGTGAACCTGCGCTGTTGCTGTTGCCCGGCGAACGTGGGCAAAAAGCCGGCTTGGTCCTGCATCAACATCTGTTCGACCGCGCCCGCCGCCGCGTCGAAGCGGGTCTCCACCTTGGGGATCCCCTTCGCATACTCCTCTTCCCGCGCGATGGTGCGGGCCTTGCGCGCGGCGCCGCCGTCCAATCCGATGCCCGAGATCATCGAGGGGATAGGCCCGGTCGCGTACGTGACGACGAGCGCGCTGCCCTCGCGATCGACCTTGGGGGTGATCTTCTCGGCGCCGTCGATCTCGACGACGACCGAGGTCGCGTCGCTGTTCCTGCGATACGTGGCGATCGTCCGAATGGGCCCGCCGAACGCGGCGGTGTCGAGCTTGCGTTGGAGCGCCGTGGCGAGCGAGACCCCCTTGAGCTCGACCGCGATTTTGCCCGGCCCGCGCGGCGTGACCGTGTGCTCCGCCTTGCCGGCGAGCTCGATGACCACGCGATCTCCATACGATTTGTGCTCGAAGCGCACGTCCGCGATCGCGGCGAGCTCCTGCGCGGAGGGCGCTTTGGGCGCGCGCGCCGCGCTCATGGGGCCTGTCTTTTCGGCTTTGACGAGCAGCACGCGGAGCCCCGAGGGCTCCGGGATCACCCGGTATTCGGCCTGTTTGGTGAGCTGGATGAGGACACGCGTGGTCGTCGCGGCGCCCTGTTTGTAGGCCTGCGTCATCACGCCCGCGACGATCGCGTTGCCTTCGATGATGGCGCCGGGAGCCCCTTTGACGTCGGCCCCGTTGATGTCGATGAGCAGCCTCAAGCCACCCTCGGTGACGCGCGCCGTAAAGGAGGGCGTCCCCGTCGCGGCGATGAAGACCTCGGCGGTGCCGTCGGCCTGCGAGGAGAGCTTGACGTCTCTGACGAAGATCGTGTCCGCGAAGGCGGGTGTCGCTCCTGCTACGGCGGTAAAGAGGAGGACGGCGGCGAGGGAGGCGCGGAGCGCTTTGGGCGGGGGGTTCTTCATGGCTTACCCGGTCGGGCGCGACAGTAGCCGCGGCCTACCGGTTGGGCCTACTTTCCGGGTGGGATTATCGAACAACGAGCACGGAACAAGGCGCCGCGCGCACCACCGCTTCGGCCACGGACCCGAGCGCCATGCGCGCGAGGCCGGTCCTGCCGTGGGTGCCGACCACCAAAAGCTCGGCGCCGACGGACTCGGCGAGCATGACGATTTGTTGTTTGGGGACGCCCTCGACGACATGAATGGTGGCGTTCGGTCCCCCGACCTCGCGGAGCGCGCCCTCCGCGTGCTTGCGAATCGCGGCGATGGCCTCGTCCGCGACAGGCATCGAGAACGCGCCAAGAGGAGATGCCATGGCGGCCCACCCCATCCCGGTGACGTCGGTCACGTACGCGAGGTGGAGCGCGGCGCCCCTTCGTTTGGCCTCTTCGACGCCGACCGCGACCGCGTGCTCGGCGGCCTTGGAGAGATCCGTCGCGACCAAGACCTTGCCGGAGGCCTGCGACGCGCGCGCGACGAGCACGGTGCCGTGGGCGTAGCGCACGATGCGCTCGGCCGTGCTCCCGAGCCAAATCCGCTCGAGCCCGGTGCGGCCGGTGGCGCCCGCGACGATCACATCGACGTTGTGCTCCTCGGCATAACGGATCACGGAGACGTCGACCGCGCCCACGCGAATGGCGACCTCGGCGTCGTCCTCGAAGCGGCCGGTGATGTCTTTGACCTTCTCGGCGAGGTCGTCGAGCGCGCGCCGCTCGAGGGCGAGCTCGACGTTGACGTCCTCCATGGCGCCGGCGGGGAACAGCGGATTGGCGCGCATCACGTCGGGCACCACGTGGAGCACCGAGAGCTTGCTGTTCGTCATCCGCGCATAGCCGTGCGCCTGCCTGAGCGCCTCGTCCGAGGCTGGGGAGAAATCGATCACCGCGAGGACGTGCGCTACGTGGGCCACATGCGATGGAGTCTTCATGCCCCCAATGTGCCGCTGGAGCGGGCCATGTCAACACACATCAAAAGGCTTGCGG
>CAYTJL010000471.1:0-4115 GCA_964437785.1 uncultured Polyangiaceae bacterium | reverse complement strand
TGCCTCTTTTGAAGGAGCTGATCGCGGATTCTCTCGGTGGGGCCCGGCCCGGCCAAGCCGTCCTCGTCGTCGTCGCGGGGCGGGGGTGCCTCGTAATACGAAGGATCGCTCGCGGGACGCACGCCGGCTTTGCCGCTGAAATCCAGCGGTTCGAGCTCCAACGCATCGAGCGCTTCGTCGAGCGTCTTCGCGATCACGGCCATAGGGACAGCGAGCTTAGAAACCACGGGCCGGCACGTCAACGATCTCGCAGGCGGGTCAACCCCCCGACAGCAAAATAGGGTACCCTCGCGCCGTGGATCCGCTCGCCCGTGCCGCGCTCGCCATCGCCTCGCTCGCCGCCGTAACGAGCTTCCTCCCCGCGCGCAGCGGCCCGATCGCCGCCCCCGGACGCTTCGCGAACGTGCGCGTCGGCCTCGTGTTCGACGTGGGCGGGCGCGGCGACAAGAGCTTCAACGACGCTGCCTACGAAGGCATCTCGCGCGCCGCACGCGAGCTCGGCGTCACGACCGAAATCCTGGAGCCGAGCGGCGCCGAGGACCGCGAGGCCGCCATGCGCCTCTTCGCCGCCCGCGGCTTCGACTTGGTGATCGGCGTCGGCTTCATCTTCTCGACCGACATCAACGTGGTCGCCCGAGACTTCCCCAAGGTCAAGCTCGCGTGCATCGACTACGCTCCTCCGCCGAGCGGCGCCATGCCCGAAAACGTCTCAGGCCTCGTCTTCCGCGAAGAAGAAGGGTCATTTTTGGTGGGCGCCGCAGCAGGCCTCTTGACCAAGACCCACCACGTCGGCTTCGTCGGAGGCATGGATATCCCGCTGATTCATAAGTTCGAAGCAGGGTATCGCGCAGGCGTCCTCACCGTGTGCCCGAGCTGCGTCGTCCACGCCGCCTATGCAGGCACCACCCCCGAGGCGTTCCGCGACCCGGTCAAAGGCAAAGCCCTCGCGACCAGCCAAGTCGCCCAAGGCGCCGACATCCTCTATCACGCCTCCGGCACCACCGGCCACGGCGTCTTCGAAACCGCGCGCGACATGGGCATCAAAGCCATCGGCGTCGACTCCGATCAATACGACGAGATGCCGGGCACCGTCGTCACAAGCATGATCAAACGCGGAGACGTGGCCGTCTTCGACACCATCAAAGACGTCGCCGAAGGCCGCTTTCAACCCGGCCTGCGCTCGTTCGGTTTGGCCGAAAAAGGCGTCGGCTACGTGAACGAAGGCCCCCACGGCGCCGGCATCCCGCCCGAGGTCAAGGCCCGCGTGGCCGACCTCAGCGCCGAGGTCGTCAAAGGCACCCTCAAGGTGCCGGCGACGCGATAACCGCCTCTACGACAGCTTCGGGGACAGGCTCCGTCAACGTGAGCGAAGCCCGCACCGACCGGTGCGGCACCTCCTGCCCGAGCACCGCGGTCACGACCTCAGCCGCCTTGACTCCACCGCTCGACGTGATCGCCACCTCGAAGTCGAGCCCCACGAGATCCCCCACGAGCCCAGCGCGCGCCAAGACGGCTCTGCCGTCGTCGCCCATGGGGCTCACCCACTTCAAGTAGCGCTTCACCTCGATGTCCTTGCCGATACCGTCAATCGTCCTGCGCACGATGACGCTCTCGCGCCTCATCGCCTCTTCGCAACGCTCGTGGAGCGTGCTTTGGCCGAAGGAGGCTCGAGCCACCGCCACCACGTACCGCGCGCCCGTCACCAGCTTGGTGATGGGAGGAGCCTTGGGAGCGAGCTTCTTGGCCTCGAAGAAGCGCAGGCCGTGCGGGGTTTTGTCCTGCATCGACGCGATGATCGCCGCGAGGTCGGCCTCGGTCACGTCGTCCTTGAGCCGCATGTCCACGACCTCGTCCAAGCTGAGCACGCCCAGCGACAAGGCAGGTCCAAAGGTCATGTCGGGCTTGGGATGAAACCCCTTGGTATAAACAAGCTCGACCCCGAGCCGCCGGAAGATCCGCGGGATCTCCCGCACCAAATCCAAATGCCCGAGCAGCGCCGTCGGCCCCGTCTTCTCATAACGGAAGCGCACCCGGTGCCCTCCCCTGCCCTGCTGCGGAGGTGCCTTTTCTTCCGGCACAATAGGCTCCTCAGGGGCAGGCGCGGGCGCGACCTCGGTGACGATAGGCAGCCTCGTCTTGGCGCCGAGCTGTTCCAAGAAGGTGATGCGCTCGTCGCGCATCAGGCTCAAATCGCAGGCCACGCCGCAGTCATAACAAACCAGCCTTCGCTTGTCGGCCTCCGCGTCCTCGACGTTCGTGTGATGAACGAACATCCCCGCCACCTTGCCGCACGGCGGGCTCAACCGGCTCTTCAAGGCCTTTTGGTACTCCTTGGCCAAAAACCCGTCTTCGAGCCCAACGTCGATGTGACTCCACGGCAGGCGCGCCCGGAGCGGGATCGTGCCGAGGAAGACAGCGCGATCGACGCCATGATGGGTAAAGGCCTCTTCCCAGAGGTCCAGCCGGAGCTGGTCCTCCCATGAGTCGAAGCGCGCGCCGTTTTTGTAGGCCCTTTCGAGCACGGGCCCGAGCCGGCGATCGCCGCGCGCAAAGATGCCTTCGAGCACGCTCGCGGGCGCGTCATGCGTCCTGAGCCGAACCGCTTTGTGAGGCCGCGCCGTCTCCCGGAGCAACGTTTGCTTGCGCGCGATCTCGGCCAGCGTATCCATCGCCGCCCATTGAAACGGCGTGTGCGGCTTGGGCACGTGCGTCGAGACGCTCACCGTCACCTCGGCCCTGCCCTTGGAGGCGCGTTTGCCGACCGCCGCTGTGCGCGCGCCCGTCTCGGCGATCCCGCGCACGTCCTCATCGGTCTCGGTGGGCAAACCGATCATGAAATAGAGCTTCATCTTGCCCCAGCCGCGCGAAAACACGCGCTCGGCCGTCTCGTGGAGCTGCTCCTCGGTGACGTTCTTGTTCACCACGTCACGCATCCTCTGCGTGCCCGCCTCGGGCGCGAACGTGAGCCCCGTGGCGCGAACCTGCTTGATCTCGTCGAGCAGCTCGGGCTCGAGCCCATACGCGCGGAGCGACGAGACACCGAGCGAGATGCGCTCTTCCGCGAGCTTGCCCGCCACCTTCTTGAGCAAAGGTGAGATGCACGAGACGTCCGCGGTCGAGAGCGCGGTGAGCGACACCTCGTCTTGCCCGGACTTTTTAACGGCCGAGAGCACCGTCTCGACGATTTGATCGGGGTCGCGCTCGCGCACGGGCCGGTAAATCATCCCCGCTTGGCAAAAGCGACAACCCTCAGTGCAGCCGCGCGCGATCTCGATCGACATCCGATCGAAGATGGCCTCGGGCCCGCCCGTAGGCCCGGAGTCGGGGAAAGGGTATTGCGCCAAATCCACGAGCGATCGGCCGACGGGGAACGGCAAACCAGGCACGAGGGGCCCTGTGACGACTTCGAGGTTGCAGAGCGGATCGAGCGCCGTCGCGTAGAGCGAAGGCACGTACACCGCGCCCAGCTTGGCGAGCGCGAGGAGCCTGTCTCTGCGACTGACACCCTCTCTCTTGAGCTTGACCCACGTGAGCGCCACCTCCGTGGCCTTCTCCTCGCCGTCGCCGATCACGAACGCATCAATGAACGGCGCGAGCGGCTCGGGGTGCGTGGCCGTGGGCCCGCCCGCGACGATCAACGGATCATCCTCGCCGCGATCCTCCGCGCGGAGCGGCACCCCGCCCAAATCGAGCATGGTGAGGATGTTGGTGTACGTGAGCTCGAATTGGAGCGAAAACCCGACCACGTCGAAGTCGCGGAGGGGCCTCGCGCTCTCCAACGACACGAGCGGGAGACGCCGGCTCCGAAGCTCGCGTTCGAGGTCGATCCAGGGGCAATAACAGCGCTCCGCGAGCGTGCGCGGGTCGTCGTTCAAGATCTTGTAAAGGATCTTGAAGCCGAGATGGCTCATCCCAATGTCGTAGACGTCGGGGAACGCGAGGCAAAACGTAGCCTCGACCGAGGACCAGTCTTTGACGACCGACCCCACCTCGCCGCCGGCATAGCGCGCGGGCTTCTCCAGCCGATCGAGGAACGCGGCGTACGGGTGGTTGGGGATGAGGGGGAGGCTGTCCATTCCGTAACGTCTATCCCGCAAGATCGACGCGGCGCCAAG
>CAYTJL010000470.1:0-4145 GCA_964437785.1 uncultured Polyangiaceae bacterium | reverse complement strand
GGGATCTTGCCGAGCCGCTCCAGCACGGCGCGCACGATGAGCGGCCACGCGACGGTCGCGTCGGAATAGACCTCGGAGAAGCGGCCACCCTCTTTGGGTGATACGAACTTTCCCCAACTCACACCCTCGGAGTACGTGCAGCCCGAGAGACCACCCCAGTGCACGGGCTCCGGGCAGATGCGGACACCGTACGAGAAGCGCGGGTGCTCGAGCTCGACGTCGAGCCGGTGCTCCACGATGTCGTAAAAGGGCGCCACCTGTTGCGCCCAGTTGCGCGGCACGCCGCCGCCGATGGTGAAGATGCCGAGCTTCTTCTTTTTACGGACGAAGCGCGCATAACTGAGGAGGTCGAGGAAGGGGTTGTACGAGGGCACTTGGGCGTGCGCGTCGAAGGGGTGATATCCCTCCTCGCCGCCGCGCTCCTTTTGCACCTTGCGGAGCATCCACGTGGCCACGTCGAGCCCGAGCTCGCTGTCGGTGAAGGCGGGCACATAAACAGGCACGCCGTGCAAAAAGGCGCTCCGCAACACGCCGGGCGAGTCGCCCATGGCCGCGAGCGCCCGGCCGATCTCACGACAGATGATCTCGCTCGACCAAGGAGCGCTGGTGTCGAGCCCGTCGAGCACCTTGCGGACGAAGACCTCGATGTCGTTGAGGTTCTTCTCCATTTCGAGCGTGTCGTAGACGCGGTTGTACCCTTTGTCGAAATACTCCTCGTCCGACACGCCGGGATTGACCTTGTAGTGAACGAGCCCCACAGCCTCGCTGAGCCCATGGGCCATGAGCGCGCCCGTCGAGATGATCGCGTGGAGCATGCCCGCCTCGATCATGCGTACGATGACCACCCCCATCTTGGCCACGGTCATCGCGCCCGAGAACGTGCCCACGATGAGGCAGTCCGGGTCGCGCGCCATATCGACCAAGATATCGCACGCCTCGCCCAGCGACCGGCCGCTGAAGGCCGTCTTGGACATGGCGCGGGTGAGATCCGAAAACGAGTGGATTTGAAGCGGATCGAGCGAGGTGAGCGGTTCGAGCCGATCCTCGACACCGTCGTGCAGATGGCGAACGTGGCGGTCTGTCATGGGCGCGCGTTATAGCGCACTTCGGGGATTTATTGCATCTCGTCGAGCGAGCACTTGAGCCTGCGCACCGCGGCCGGAGGCGTGCCGCGATCGCCGCCCTCGGCGCGCTTGCCCGCGACGTCCGCGCGCACGAACGCGACCGGGCCGGACGTCGCCGCGGGCTTCTTCTTGCGGTCGTCGGGGAGCCTCGCCGCGCCGCCGCGCACGGGCGAGAGCGGCGCCGCGATCGACGTCACGCACGCCTCCCCCGCGCCATAACGGATCTCGTAGACCGCGGGATACCCCGACTCGGTGTTGCCGTCGACCTCGGCTCGGAGGCTCGTTCGATTGAGCCAGAACTTGCCCCCTTTGCTCTTCGGGCCGCACGCCGGCAGAGATCCCAAGTCGCGCCGGAGCAGCGGAGTCCGCGCCCAGCCGTCGATCGCGGGCGGCGGCGCCGCAGGAGGCCTGTCCGAGCCTTTGTCCCACGTGGGGATGGGGAACGTGCGGAGGATGGACCAATCGTGCGAGCCGAGCAGCACCGGGACCCCCTCTTTGGTGGGCTCCCCGAGCGTGCGCACCGGGTGAACGGAGATTTGACCGATGGTCCTCGGCGCCTCGTCTTTGACCCACACGACAAGGTTGGTGTCGCGCATCCACGCGAGCACCTCGGCCTTGTCCGATCCGAACACAACGTCGTTGAGCGGCGTGAGATCCGTGGAGACCTCCATCAACGTGACCTTGCCCGTTCCAGCGATGCGCCCGAGGTAATACTTGCCCCCGCTCCGCACCGAGAAGATGGCTTTGGCGCCCGACGAGGCCGCATAACGGAGGTTCGTCCCAAAGCTCGCTCCTTTGGGCGGGGTCAACGTCGCCGTGCGGACGCGCCCGCCGATCTCGGCGGCGTCATGCCACTTGAAGGTCCATTTGGCGGGCGCCTCGCCGCGCTTGTCCGGCCCGTCCTCTTCGAGGAGCGCGACGGTCTCCATCATCCCCGACCGGCCCGACGAGAAGGTCGATGTCTCGCGCTTCGTGCCTTTGGGCGCGGCCGGGCTCGCGAGCAAGGTCTTGATTTGGGAAGATCCGATGAGCGGCGGGACGCCCTGCGCAGGCCCCTCGGACGAGCACGTAAGCTTTCGCTCTTTGCCCGGTTGTTGAGGCTTCTTGAAGGCCAGGACCGAGCCGCCGATCTTGACGTCGCCCTCTTCGGTGTTGGGCTTGTTGGCGCCCTCGGGCGTCGGGCCCCAACCGATGCGCAGCGCTGAGCCGATCTTCGCGCCGACGTCGCTCACGAAGATGGCGGACGGCTCGTCCGCGACCTCGCGCGCCTCGGCCATCACGCGGAGCGGCGCGGGGATCTCGGCCCACGTCGCGCCGCCGTCCGACGAGGCATAGAGCTTTGACTCGCCGATCGCGATGCCGTGGAGGCCATGAATCCGAGCGACGGTGGCGTCAGGGACCTTGACGACGGTGGCGCTCTCGCGGCCTCCGCCCCACATCACCACATGAGGGCCGGTGCCGTCTTCGATGACGGCGCGCAGCGTTTTGTCCGCGCCTTCTTGGATGGGGCTCTGCGCGCGGACGAACCCTCGTGAGAGGGTGAAGGGGATGTTGCCGAGGACGCGCTCGCGGCCTGTCGCGTCGATCGCCCCAAAATGAAGCCCTTTGGCCGGAGGGTCGTTGTCGGGGCCGGAGAGCGCGCGCTGCGCCGGGTCGGGCTCAGGGGCGTTGTCGCCGTCGGAGACGCCGCGGAGGATCACGATTCGTCCGTCGAGGAGAGGGCCTGTGCCGCGCTCCAACAGCTCGGCGTCGGATCGAAGGGTCTTGAACGATCCATCGGATTGACGCGCGCACGCCTGGCCGTCCTCGTCGTTGTGGCAAGGGCCGAAGAGCATCAACGCGCCGCTGGGCGAGGCGCGCATCTCGACATCTCCGTTGCGCGCGAGCTCGGGCTTTCCGAGCTTGATGGGCTCCTCGTTGAGCGTGACGCGCAGGACGCCGAACGGATCGTAGAGGTCAGTCTCCTCGGGGGAGAGGCCGCAGCCGATCCAGGCGGTTTTAGGCCCGCCGCCGACGTAACAAGGGTTGAGCCACTTGCCCTTCGCGAGCTCGACCAGCTCGAGCAGCGATCCGGTGTCGGGATCGACGCGCGCGACCAAGCCATGGCTCGCGATGAGCGCGCCTTTGCCGGGGGAAGCGTCGACGCCGAGCGTGGCGGCCACTTCGATGGGATCGCGGCCGGTGCGGCGGATCCAACGGAGGATCGGCGCTTCGCCCGCGGGCGCCGCGCGGTGCTCGAGCGCGCCGAGGCGGGCTGCGTCGATGTCGATCGGGCCGTCGGGCCCGTCGGTGTACGTGTAGCCGTAGATCGCGTCGCCGCGCCTGCGCAGGCCGCCGATGCGGATCGCGTCGCTCGGGCTCGCGCCGACCGCGGGCTTCCACGTCGCGCCGCCGTCGGTGGTGACCGCGAGGCCTGCGCCTTCGAAGACGCCTGCGCCGCGCTTGTCGTCGAGGAACGAGAGCGCGCGGAGCGGCATCTCGGGCAAGCGGAGCGACGCTTGCGCGGGCGAGCCGTCGTCGACCGAGATGATCGCGGGGAGATCCGAGCCTCCGGTCCACACGGCGATCACGCCCGGGCCCGCGCCGAGGCGCATGATGCGGCTGTCCGATCGCGCGAGCGGGGACGGCGCTCCGAGCGGGTCGTCGAAGCGATAGACGCCGTGCGCGCTGCGCGCGATGAGCTTGCGGCCTTTGCTCGTCGCGACCTCGATCACCTCTTGGAGAGGCTCGGGCGAGGGCTGTGTTTCGAGCGCGAGCGCGCCGTCCTTCTTGACGACGCCGCGCCTGCCTCCGAGGAGGAGGAGCGTGCCATTGTCGAGATCGGGCCCCACCACCGTGGCGCCTCCCGCCTCGATCCATCGCGCGGGCGGGATGGGAGGCGGGGCCGGCGGCGGAGGCGGCTCGACCTTCGCGACTTGAGGGGGCGGCGCGGCTTCGCAGGCGGCCGCGAAGAGCGCGAGGAGGAGGGGAGCGAAGCGCGCGGAGCGAGTCATGGCGCGCGGGAGCTTACACGAAGGCGCG
>CAYTJL010000469.1:0-4185 GCA_964437785.1 uncultured Polyangiaceae bacterium | reverse complement strand
GCGCGCTCCTCGCAGCCTCGGCGCTCGTCATCACCCCCGTTGCCCTCACCGGATGTGGCGCCGGGGACGGCTCTGGCAAGGTGGCCAACGTCACGCCCGGCGACATGCCCTCGGGCGCGTCGTGGACCGGCGTTTACTACAGCGAGCTCTATGGCTTTTTGCACGTCGTCCAAGACGGCAACAAGGTCGTGGGCAAGTGGCAGCGCCCCAGCAAGGACCGCTGGGGTGAGCTCAAGGGCGAGGCCGTGGGCGACGTGCTCAAGTTCGAGTGGAGCGAATACGTGACCGGCATCGTCGGCCCCAACAGCAAGCGCTCCGGCCGCGGCTACTTCAAGTACAAGCGCCCCCAAGGCGCCAACGTCGACGACACCATCGCCGGCGAGATCGGCCGCGACAAAGACGAGGTCGGCGACGGCTGGGACGCCATCAAACAGCGCCACACCAAGCCTGATCTGTCGTCCATCGGCGGCACGGGCGCGACCGACATCGGCGGCGGCGACTGGGACAAAGACAATCAAGAGAAGGGCAAGCCCGAGGCGCCCAAAGCTCCTCCGCCTCCCTGATCCCCCCAAGCCACCGAGAGCAGCGCGTGCCCACCATGACCAAGCCTCAACCGCAAGGGCTCCAGTTCCGCGAGCCGCCCATCTTCGAACGCGGCGCCCCCGGCCGATCCGGCGCGTCGCTCCCGCCCCTCGACGTGCCCGACGTCGACCCGTCGTCGCGCTTCGGCGCGCTCGCGCGCAAAGAGCCGCCGGGCCTGCCCGAGGTGAGCGAGCCGGAGGCGTTTCGCCATTTTCTCCGGCTCTCGCAGTGGAATTTCTGCATCGACTCGCAGCTCTATCCGCTCGGGTCCTGCACCATGAAATACAACCCCAAGATCAACGAGTGGGCCGCGCGCCTGCCGGGCTTCTTGGGGCTGCACCCGCTCACGCCCGACGAGCTCGCGCAGGGCACCCTCACCATCCTCTACGAGCTTCAAACCATGCTCTGCGAGGTGAGCGGCATGGACGGCTGCTCGCTCCAGCCTTCCGCCGGCGCGCAGGGCGAGCTCGTGGGCCTCATGATGATGCGCGCGTACCACGCGTCCCAAGGCCGCTCGCCCAAGAAGGTCTTCATCCCCGAGAGCGCGCACGGCACGAACCCGGCGACGTCGTCGCTCAACGGCCTCACGGCCGTGAAGATCGAGAAGAACAGCGAGGGCATCACGCACCCCGACGAGGTCCTCCGCGCCATCGAGCGCGAGGGCGCGGACGGCGACGTGTGCGGCTTGATGATCACCAACCCCAACACGCTCGGCGTCTTCGAAGCGCGCCTGCCCGAGATCGTCGACCTCATCCACAAAAAGGGCGGGCTCGTCTACGGCGACGGCGCCAACACCAACGCGATCATGGGCCGCGCGCGCCCGGGCGACATGGGCGTCGACGTCATCCACATCAACTTGCACAAGACCTTCACCACGCCGCACGGCGGCGGCGGGCCGGGCTCGGGCCCCGTGTGCTTCAAGAAGCACCTCGATCCGTTCCAGCCCGCGCCCGCGGTCATCAAGCGGCCCGACGGCTCCCTCGCGCTCGATCACGATCGGCCGCAATCCATCGGCCGCGTGCGATCGTTCCAAGGCAACTTCGGGATGTTCGTGCGCGCGTACACGTACATCCGCGAGATGGGCGGCGATGGCCTCGCGATGGCGAGCACGCTCGCGGTGCTCAACGCGCGCTATTTGTGGGCCAAGCTCAAGGATCACTACGTGGTGCCCATCGATCGCCCGTGCATGCACGAGGTTGTATTGTCGGACAGCCGGCTCGAAAAAGAGACGGGGGTCAAGACGCTCGACGTCGCGAAGCGCCTGCTCGACTACGGCTTCCACGCGCCCACGGTGTACTTCCCGCTCGTGGTCCCGGGCGCGCTCATGATCGAGCCGACCGAGACGGAGACGCGCGAGACGCTCGACGAGTTCGCCGCGGCGATGATCGCCATCGCACAAGAGGCCAAAGAGAGCCCGGAGCTCGTGAAGGGTGCCCCCCACAACACCGTGGTGGGCCGCATGGACGAAGCGCGCGCCGCCCGGCAACCCAGGCTGCGCTGGAGCGCGGAGTAGGCCCGCACCGCTGGAAATTCGCGCGTTCGGGCGCTCCAAGGCTAGAATGGCGCGAATCTAAAGGTTCGGCGTGGCGCGCACGATCGACAGCACAGGCACTATCGAGACCGTCTGCAAGATGTCTCCCGTGAGCGTCGGTGACACGATCGCGCTCACGTTCATCGCCGAGGACGACGCCGATCCGCCTTTTGTCCTCAAAATCAAGTCTCCATCGGGCTCCGTGATCATGGAGCGCGTGCTCCGCGAGCTGCCCACGGGCAAGCCTCAGAGCGCGCCGCCCGTGAGCTTCACCGCGTACGTGCCGGGCGAGTACAAGGTCGAGATCAAGCAGCTCAACGGCAAACAAGCCGGGCAAGCCGTGCTGCGCGTCATCACCGGCTGATCCTCGCGACGAGCGGCGCGACGTCGATGGCGTGCTCGATCGCGAGCACCGGCGCGCCGTGGATCGACGCAGGCAGCTTGACCGCGCACCGCGCGGTCGTGAGCCACACGTCGGCGCGCGCGCGATCGAACAGCCGCATCGGGAAGGCCTCGTGATCGCCGCGCAGGACGACCTCGGCCGGCGAAACGCCCGCCGCGGCGAGCGACGCGAGCACCCGCCCCGGTCGTGCAACCGCGAGCGCCACGCCGACACGTTGTCGCGCGACGTCCGCGAACGGTGTCGCGTGTCCGCGATCGTTGACGGCGTTGACGATGGTGGACGCGAGGGAAATCGCGGGGACGTCGACGCGAGCGTCCCCGATCGCGACCACGTGATCCGCGAGCGCGAGCAACGCCTCGCGCGGCGCGCGCAGATCGCCGGCCGGCGGGCACGCGCCCGCGCCCCACGGCGCCGTCGCGTCGAGCACCAAGATCGCGTGCGCGACGCGCTCGGGACGCACCTGCAAGAGCCCGTCGGCGATGAGCGCTTGCATCCCGCGCGAGGCCGCGAACGCGAGCGCCCCGGCGCGCGAGGGCGCTACGATCACGGGCGCGACGCCGTCGAGCGCGCGGGCGCAGGCGAGCGCGTCATCCCCCACCACCTCGACGCGATCCGATGGGCGCACGATGCGCGCCTCGCGCGGGCGCGCGCGGTAGCCGTGGCCGATGAGCGCCGCGCGCTCGCCGCGCGCGACGAGCGCACGCGTGATCGCGATCGCGATCGGTGTCTTGCCCGCGCCGCCGAGCACCGCCGAGCCCACGCCGATCACGCGCGCGCCGCGCGGGAGCGCGACGGGTCGCGCGGCGCCTCGCGCAGCGACGAGCCCATAAAACGCCGAGAGGGCGCGCGAGGCGGGACCTCGTAACGCGCCCTCTTCGAGCGTTGCTTGGAGGAAGGAACGAATCAGGTGCCGGGGACGGGGCGGGGAGCGCCGAAGATGCTGGTCTGACGGCGCTTCTCCTTCGCGGCGCGCTCGCGCTCCGCGTACGTGGGGATGTGCACGCGCTCGCGCGGCGGGAGGTCGCGGCCCGCGACGAGCGCGTCGACCTCGTCGCCGTCGAGCGTCTCGCGCTCGAGCAGCGCGACCGCGAGCGCGTCGAGGATCGCGCGCTGCTCGGAGAGCAGGCGCTTGGCCGTCTCGTGCGCCTCCAGGATGAAGCTCTTGACCTCCTCGTCGATCTGCTGTGCCACGGTCTCGGAGTAGTTGCGCCGAGGGGCGGACAGCTCGCGGCCAAGGAAGATGCTCTCCTCGTCGGAGGCGTACGAGATCGGTCCGATGGTCTCGCTCATGCCGAACTCGGTCACCATGCGGCGCGCGAGGTTCGACGCTTGCTTGATGTCGTTGCCGGCGCCCGTCGTGAACTGACCGAAGACGATCTCCTCGGCGACGCGACCACCCATCATGACCGCGAGCCGCGCCTTCGCGAAGTCCTTGGACATGCTGAGGCGGTCCTCCTTCGGGAGCTGCTGCGTCACGCCGAGCGCGGGGCCGCGCGGGATGATCGTGACCTTGTGCACCGGATCGGCGTGCTCTTCGAGGAGCTTCGCGACGAGCGCGTGACCGGCCTCGTGCCACGCGGTGGTCTTCTTCTCCTGATCCGAGATGTCCATGCTGCGGCGCTCGGCGCCCATCAGGACCTTGTCCTTGGCCATCTCGAAGTCGACCATC
>CAYTJL010000468.1:2989-4194 GCA_964437785.1 uncultured Polyangiaceae bacterium | reverse complement strand
CGCCTTGCAGGTAACACCGCACCGCGTTCGCCAACAGCTCTTGCCGCGTGCTCATGAGGGCATCTGCCAGCCCGCCGGGTCGAGGGCTGAATCGTTGGGAAAGTCCCTGCGCGCAAAGGCCATGAGCGCCTCAAGCTTGCCTTGGTTGCGCGCTTGCTGGACGATCGCGTGCCAGTTGAGCGCCGCCGCGTCGTGAAAGGCGATGAGGCCCCGGTCGAGCCCAGCGCCGTCCACCACACGATAAGACCCTTCGCGGCTGGGATAGAGCCTGGCAAACACGTCGGCGAGCGCCACGAGCCCCGGGCCGGTGGCGAGCGACACAGGCGCTCTGGGAGGAGCCTTGGGCGCCGTGCCTTTGCCCGCTGCGCCGTCCCCCGCCGGGGATGCGATCGCGGCGAGCGCCTCGTTCTCGGGCTGCTCCTTCTTGGCCGCTGCGATCAGCTCCCCGAGCTTGCCGCCCGCCTCTGCCCACGACATGAGCTCGAACACCGTGGCGTTGAGATCCTTGCCGTCCGAGATCGCAGCGAGGTTCTCCCCGAACGCAAACATGACGAGCTGTGCGAGCTTGCTTCGCTCGGGAAACGCGGAGCAAAGCGCGTCGCGTAGATCCTTGAGGTCTTGTCTCTTCACCGGGCCCTCCGCGGCCACCCTATCACACCTTGCGTCCGGCGCGGACGGCGGCGGGGAGGCCGCCGAAAAAGCCTGGCGCGACCGCGCTCGCGCGCGTATGGTCGTGCCGCTATGTCCCTCTTTGATCGCGCCCTTCGTGGCCGCACGCGTGCCCCCGGTTGGGACGGCATGAGGCCGCCGCCGCTCTCCCTACGAGCCTTGATAGACGATCTCCGTTGGCACGCCGCGCTCTACCGTCACGACCGGCTCCCCATCGCTACCCAGCTCGGCTTCCTCGGGCTGCGCGTCGTGCAGCGCGTCGCGTACAACATCGGTTGGTGGAGGGGCGCCCGATGAGGCTCCCGGTGATACCGCCCGAGGGCACGGCCTTCGCGCTCTCGCAAAAGAACCTCGATCCTTTTGACGGCGACGCGCGCGAGCGGTGGGCCGCCGCGATCGTGTCGTGGAAGCCCGCGCGCGACATGCCTCTCCCCGAGCGCGCCATCGTCGAGCTGGTGAACACGTGCAACCTCGATTGCCCGATGTGCCGCGTCGGCGAGCACGGCGTGGACCTCCGCCGCGTCATGCCCTTTGCG
>CAYTJL010000468.1:0-2889 GCA_964437785.1 uncultured Polyangiaceae bacterium | reverse complement strand
GTGGGCCACGCTCGCGAGCGCGGTGGAGAAGATGGCACGTTTTGCGGCCGACCTCGGGCGAAGCCGCCAAATGCACCTGCTCTATACGTTGCAGCCGGGCACCGAGCGGGAGCTGCCCGGCGTCGTGGAGCTCGCCGCGCGTTGGACGATCCCGAGCGTGGTGGTGAACGTCGCCAAGCTCCCTTCGCGGGATTGGCTCACGCGCGTCGAGGGGCCGGCGCTCGACGCGTTTCGAGAGGCCGATGAGGCGGCGGCGCGGCTCGGGGTGCGCCTCTCGCTCCCCGATCATCTCGGGGGCCGTCGCATCGACCTGCCCTCGGCCATGCCCTCGGCCGCGAGCGGTTGTGACCGGCCCTTCAAAGAGGTGGTCATTCGCTGGAACGGTGATGTCCAAGTGTGCAACATGTTCAACCCTTATTTGTACGGCAACGTGACGCTCGGGTCGTTTCATCAGTCGTGGAACGGCGCCTTTGCGGCGGCCTTCCGCGAACAGTTCAAGACGGAGCCGGGGCACCCCTACTGCAACGGTTGTTACTACTTGGCAGGCGTTTATGAGCGATCGCAGCGTTGATGTGGTGATCGTGCGCGGCGCCCCCGGGGTCGGAAAGACCTCCGCGGTTCGCGCGCTCCGCAAACGGATCAGCGCGGGCGCCGTGGTCGAGGTGGATCACGTCCGCGGGATGATCGCGGGCGTGCGCTGGATCGACTCCGAGCATCATCTCGTCGCGCTCGGCGTCACCCGGGGGATCGTGCAAAGCTTCCTCGCGAGGGGCTTTCGCCCCGTCGTCGTGGTCGACACCTTCAGCCGCGGCAAGCTCAAGCAATTTGTCGCGGATCTCACGGGCGAGCTGGACGTACGTTATCGCATCGCGTCCCTCCACGCCGCGAACGAGGCGCTCCTCGCGCGCATCGAGGGCAGGCCCGCCAATGAGTTCCGGGAGCCCGCCATCTCGCTCCGCTTGAACGAAGAGATCCTCCAGAATCGTTATCCTCACGAGGAGCTGATCGACACGACGGAGCTCGCCCCCGCCGACGTCGCAGAGCGCCTGTTCGCCGTCGTGGAGCATCCAACATGAAGCTCGATACGATCCCCACCCCTTCGATCGACGTGGCCTCGCCGCCCAGCTTTCTCTTTATCGAGACAACGACCGAGTGTAACCTTCGCTGCAAGCAATGCCACATGTGGCAGACGCGTGAGCCGCCGGGGACGCTCTCGACCCAGGAGAAGATCGCGCTCGTGGACGACCTCGCCGATTGGTCCAACGGGGCGACCGTGGTGCTCACGGGCGGCGAGACCATGCAAAAGAAAGAGGAGTTTTACGCCATCTCGGCCGCGTGCCGGCGCCGCGGGCTCCGCGCCGCGGCCAACACCAACGCGACCCTCCTCGATGAGCCCGACTACGCGCGCCTGCTCGACGAGGGGCCGCACTATTTGGTCATCTCCCTGGACTCCTACGAGCGCGACGTCCACGACTACATTCGAGGCGTCCCTGGCACGTTCGATCGCGTCATCGCGGTCATCGAGCGGCTCGTCGCGCAAAAGCGCGCTCGGGGCGGGGCCGACGTGTCCATTTGTACGAACCTCATCGTCTGTGATCTCAACTATGCCACGTTGCGTGATTATCTATCGTTCGTCGAGGGGCTCGGCGTGGATGGAGTCATGTTCCAGCCGCTCGCGCGCACGTTCTTGCTCTCGACGCCCCGCGACGGCTTCTTCGAGCGGCACTTCCCGCGCGACGTCGCGGCGTTCGATGGCGTCATCGACGAGCTCATCGATCGGCGCTCGCGCGACGCGCGCATCCTCACGGCGGCGGGCGATCTCGCGTGGATGAAGCTCTACGTGCGTAACCCCGACTTCATCGGAGAGCAGGTGTGCGGCTCCCATCTGCGCAACATGATGGTGGACATGCGCGGCGACGTGCAGCTCTGTTTCAGCATGCGGGGTTTGCTCGGCGGGCACGCGCTCGGCAACGTCCGCGCCGCCTCGTTGCGAACGTTGTGGGAAGGCGAGATGGCGGCGCGCGCCCGCGGGATCATGTCCACGTGTCGCCAAAACTGCGGCATGCTCAACTGCCATCGGAGGATCGACGCATGAAGCCTGCGATCCCGCTCTCGGTCATCGTCCCTGCGTATCGCCGCGCGCGCGAGACGCGCCGGCTGTTCGAATCGCTCGCGGCGTCCGACGTCCGCTTCGAGGTGGTCTTGGTCGACGACGCGAGCCCGGAGCCGCTCGCCCCGCTCGTGGAGCGTTTTTGTGAGCACCTCGACGTCGCGGTCGTTCGTTTGCCTGAAAATCGCGGCCCCGCTGCCGCGCGCAACGAGGGTGTGCGCCGCGCGTCGCACGACATCATCGCGTTCACGGACAACGATTGTGTGGTGACGCCCGGGTGGGCGGGCCGCTTGCACCGTTATGTTCGCGACTCCCCCTCCAAGGTGGCAGGCGCGGGCGGGCGCGTGCTCGCGTTGGGCGACGATCTTTACAGTCGTTATTACACCTATCACAAGATCCTCGATCCGTGGCTCGATCGTGGGCGTTACCTCTACGTCGTGACGGCGAACGCCGCGTTTCGCCGCCGGGCGCTCGTGGACGTGGGCGGCTTCGACGAAGGGATTCGCGTCCCGGGCGGGGAAGATCCTGGGCTCTGCTTCAAGCTGCTCGAACGTGGCTTTCGCCTCGACTACGATGCGGAGGCCGTCGTGTTCCACGATTACCGGCCGAGCCTCGTGGACTTTGCCCGAACGTTCTTCCGCTATGGAGCGGGCTGTCGATCGCAGGCGGATGAGCACGCCCGAACGACGGTCCGACAAGGACTTGGAGCGGCTTTGGGCTTCGGCGGGCGGCCGGCCCATGAGGGGTGAAGGGGGCCTCGTGCGCCGACGATGGCTTAC
>CAYTJL010000467.1:0-4204 GCA_964437785.1 uncultured Polyangiaceae bacterium | reverse complement strand
GCCCCTCCGTCATGTACGCGCGCGCGCCGTGGGGGGTCTCTACCCAGCGGCCGTGTCGCCCGTACGTGTCAGTCTGCCAATCCCAACCCCCGGCGTCATCAAAGCCCTTCGTATCCGGGGTGGGCGCGTCCTTTTTGCTCGTGTCTCCCTTGTTCGCGTCGGCCTTCTTCTCCTCCTTGGGTCGTTTGTTGTAGCCATGCACGAGCAGCGCAGCGCCTGCCGCGATGATGCCCGCCGCCCACGACGAGCCGCGGCGGTACATCCAGTAACCCACCCCCAGCACGACAAGAGCCTTAAGCCACCAGTGCTCTTTGAAGGCTTTGATCTTGTCGAACCAATCGCCGGTCATCAGGTAGAACACGGCGCCGCCCGTGAGGAAGGACTGGGCCAGCTCCGCAGCGGGCCCAGCGATGTGGAGGAGGCCCTCCCTCACCTCGCCTTCTTTGATCTTCTGGACACCCGTTCGGACTCTCTCAACTGCGGCGGCGCCCGTCTCCGCGATCACCTTCTTGGCTTTATCTACCGTATCTCTCATCTTGTTGTAGACAGACTCGGACATCGTCACATCACCCATATGGCGTGCTCCTTTCGTTCGATGGTTTGGAAGAACCATTATCTCGTCAGCAGATAAACCCCTGCCGCGGCGGCGGCCAGGATGCCAACGCCGCTCAAGGTGCTCTCAGTCGCGTCCCCAACCTTGTCTGCGACGTTCGCGAAGGGGTTGGGTAGGGGCTTACTTGTCCTCTCCGCGATCTTGGCCTGTGTGCCGAGGAGCGCATCCAACATGCGTTTCTCCTCCGGCGACCAAGGGATTACGCGCGCTTCTTTGCGCTCGCGCTCACTGTGGTTGTCCACGAGCGCCACGGCCTGGGCTTGTGTCGCCACCATCCTCGCCGTGTCCGCATCGCGCGTGAGCTTACGATCAATCACTTCTCCAGCGACCTGCGCGACATAACAGATCGCCGCCGCATGCACCGTCACCGCCACCACGATCACCGCCGCCGCGAGCAGCGGTGGAAACGCCGCCTCCTCTCCCGGCCCTGGGAAAACTCGGTCCACCGCGAGCTGAGGCGGCTCCCCATCGGCCGTCACCGCCGTGTAGATCCTGCGGTATCCAGGGCCCGCGAACAGGTGCCATGTCTCCGCGAGCGCGCTCGCCGCCTTCCAATGATCCTCCGTCGCGTAGAGCTCGGGGCGGACCTCCGCCCCGAGCCTGATGGCCACCTCCTTTTCTTGGAGCGCCGGCACCCCGACCACCCGCGCGTTCTCGACTGCGTACTCCGTCGCGATCGCGAGCGTGCGCACGATCCGCACGCGATCGGCCGTGCTCATGGGCACACCATCCGGCCGAACAAGGTAGCTCCGCGCGCCGAGCGCCAGGTCCAAAGCCTCCTTTGGATGGCTGTCGCGGTGCGTCCACGTCGCAGGGGGCAGGGTTCGTACACTCATGGCTTATGCGAAGATGCCGGACACGATCCCAAGCCCCGTGAGCAGGAGGGGCACCACAGCATCGTTCGACTCCTTCTCTTTCTCCGGCGGAGGCGACTCGCGCGGCGCCTCCTGCTTTCGCGGCGGAAAAGGAGGCGGAGGCGGGGGCTCTACCGCGCGATTGTCTGCTACGAGCCGAGCGTGCGGCGCGCCGCTCGGCAACCCCGGAACACCCGGCGCTCCCCTCTTCTGGAGCTCGCCCGGAAGGTCGTTGAGGGCCGTCACGAGCGAAGGAGGGGGCGGCTTTCGCGCCGCGGGCGGCGCGTTCGTCATCACACGATCGAGCGCATCCCCCGCGGCCACGAAGAGACCTCCCAACGGGTCAGCAGAGTTGCCCGCGGAGGGTGGGTTATTAGGGTCCGCGTTGGGCGGCGGGCCACCTCCGGGGACCGGCGTCACCGGGGGGCGCTGAATCATCCCTCCCATCACTTGTGCGCCGAAGCTGTCGAGCGCGGCGATCGTCGCCGGGTCGAGCACGCCATCGGTTCGAAGCTTGGTGCCTTTGGTCGCGTTGCACCATCGTTGAAAGCTCGTGAGCGCTTGTTGCGTCCGCTCCGCCATGACGCCGGTCAGATCGGACGAGAACGGCATCGAAGTGCCAAAGTCCCTCGGCGTGATCACGTCGGGGTATGCGTTCCCAAACGCCGCGAGGATGCCTTGTGCGCGAAGGATGGTACCGGGATCCACCGTCGCTCCCACGGGCACGGAGCCTGGAGGTGCGACGGCAGAGGGCGTCACGCCTTGCACCGGAGGAAAGCTCTTCAGGCCGGTTTTGGGCGCCGGCGTGGGCGCTCCTCCGGGCGCCGGTCGAAGCTGTGGAGTCTCGGGCCAAGCATCGGGGACGTTGATGAGCTCGCCCGGATTCAGACTCTCCCACTGGGTTTGTTTGCTCCCCGCCTTCCCCATCTTCTTGTGGGGGTTCGCGTCGCGAAGCTCGGCGAACCAGTGCTTCCTCGCCGCCGCGCCGAGCTTCTTCGCGATCTTGAACATGCTATCTCCGCCCACGACCGCGTAGGTGCGCGTCGTGAGGTTTTGGCGCGCTTCGCCCGTGTCGTCGTCCTCGCCGCTCGTGTCCGCGGTGACGGCCCACGCGTCCGGGATGTTGATGATCTCGCCCACGATGAGGCTCGACCAACGAACCTGTTTGCCGCCCTCGACGAGCACGGCCTTGTGGGGGTTCGCGTCGCGGAGCTCCGCGAACCAATGCGGCCTCGACAACGCCCCATGGCGCTTCGCGATCCGCATCATCGAATCTCCGGGTTCGACCTTGGCCGTGTACGTCGTGAGGTCTTGTCGCGCCTCGCCCGTGTCGTCCCCGGCGGCCTCGTATCCCGCCTCATCCTCGCCGGCCGTCTCTTGAGCCAACCAAGCCTCGGGGATCGTGATCTGCTCGCCGGGATAAAGCGTCTTCCAATTCCGGCGCTCCTTGTCGAGCGGCTTGTACGGATTGGCGCGTTGGAGCTCGCGGAGCCACTGGGGCCTCGACTCCGCGCCAAACTTGCGCGCGATCTTCTGCGGCCAGTCGCCGCGCGCCACCGTGTATTTCGTGACCTCGGGCTGCATGGGCGGCGGCGCGGCGAACGTGCTGATCTGGTGGATCAGATCGTCCTCGGGCCCTCGGGTCTCCTCGGCCTCGGCGAGCTCGTCCTCCTCGGCGCCGTCCTCGGGTCGCACCACCGTGATCGACACCGATGTGCCTTGTTGGGTGGCGTTGGCGTTTTCTCGGGCTGCGCGGCGCGCGCGCCTGCGGAACCGCGAACGAATGGCCGGCCGGCGGACCGCGCCCGCGTCGTCGTAGCCATCCTCGAAGTCGAGCTCCTCGTCCATAATGTCGTCCTCGTCGTCCGTGTCACTCGCGTCCTCGACGTCGCCGACCTCGAACAGCATCTCCGGCGGCTCTTGGCTCTCCAGCCAACGGCGCCTCCGAAAGAGCTTTTGCAAACCGAGCATCGGGACCGCATACGGCACGTAGCCAAACCACGAAGGCGGGATCCTCACCCTCGGATCGCCCTCGACGCGCAGCGGATTGGCCGCTTCGAGCTCGCGCCATCGGCGCGCATCGCCGACCAGCTTCCGCGCCACGTCTGCGAGCGACTCGCCCGGCAAGAGAAGATATTCTCCCGTCGTCGCATCGACGCCGCGCACGTCGCACGCTTGGCCACGGAGCCCCGCCATCTCGGCGAGCACCACGGGCGGGTGAGCCCTCAATTGAGGGACGAAGCGCAGGAGGCTCGTGAGCTCGGGCCGCGACATCGGGCGGCCAAACGACAGATGGTAAAGCGGTCTCGGCCGCACCACCTTCGGCCGCGGCTTGATCCCGAGCGTCGAGAACATCTTGAGCAGGAACGGGGGAAACGGCCGATGCGCCGGCTTGCGCGCGACAACCACGGTGCGCGAAGGCCGATGAACCGGCGGGCGCACCACCACGACATCGCGAGGCGCTTGCGGGCGCGGGCGCGTAACCACCACCTCGCGAACAGGGGGCCTTTGCGGCTCGCGGGTGACCACGACTTGTCGAACCGGCGGCGGAGGCGGGCGGGTGACAACCACCTCGCGCACGGGCGGCCGATGCGGAGGGGGCGGGCGCGTGACCACGACTTGTCGAACGGGCGGTGGAGGCGGAGGCGGGCGCGTGATCACCACCTCGCGAACCGGCGGCGTATGCGGCGGCTCGCGCACGATCACCTGCTCTCGAACCGGCGGCGGCCGGTGCGAC
>CAYTJL010000466.1:0-4227 GCA_964437785.1 uncultured Polyangiaceae bacterium | reverse complement strand
GTGTTAGGCTTATCACTGCATGTCCCGCGCTGACGACCTCGGAGAGATCACGGCACCCGACACCTGCGCGCTCATCACCCGATCCAGCGAGATCGCGTTCGGACGTTACACGCTGAACGTCATCCATGGTCCCGACAAAGGGACGTGCCTCGCGCCGACCACCCCCGAGATCACGATCGGCACCGCCAAGGTGAGTGATCTAAAGCTCCGCGATCGCACCGTCTCGCGGCTGCATTTCTCCATCACCGCGACCCCTCGGGGGTTTTGCCTGCGCGACCTCGGCAGCACCAACGGCACGACGCTCGGAGGGTACCGGGTCGACGCCGGGTATCTCCGAACAGGCGCGATCATCGGCGCCGGCGAGACGAGGCTCCGCTTCGAGGCGCTGAGCGGCGAGGTGCGCGAGCCCATCGCCGATCGCGATCGCTACGGGCGCGTGCTCGGAGAGAGCGGGGCGATGCGCAGGATCTTCTCGATCCTGCCCAAGATCGCGGACAGCGACGCGACCGTCCTCATCGAAGGCGAGACCGGCACGGGCAAGGGGCTCCTCGCCGACGTGCTGCACCAAGGGAGCCGCCGCGCGCGCGGCCCGTTCATCGTGCTCGATTGCAGCGCGATCCCGCCGACGCTCGTCGAGGCGGAGCTCTTCGGCTACGCGAAGGGCGCGTTCACGGGCGCGCACGCGGCCCGCGCGGGCGCCTTCGAGGCCGCGAACGGGGGCACCATCTTCCTCGACGAGATCGGGGAGCTGACGCTCGACATGCAGCCCAAGCTGCTGCGCGCGCTCGAGGAGCGATCCATCCGGCGCGTCGGGTCGTTCGAGCCGGTGAGCCTCGACGTCCGCGTGATCGCCGCGACGAACCGCGATCTGCGGATCGAGGTCAACCGGGGCAGGTTCCGATCGGACCTCTTTTATCGGCTCAACGTCGTTCGCCTGCGCGTGCCGCCGCTCCGCGAGCGGCCCGAGGACATCGCGCTCCTCGCGACGCACTTCTACCAGCGGCTCGTCCGCGACGACGGCGCGTCGCCGCCGCCCGAGCTGATCCGCGATCTCTCGCTCCAGTCGTGGCCGGGCAACGTGCGCGAGCTGCGCGGCGCGGTGGAGCGCGCGGTGCTCATGGGCGACGCGGCGCTGTGGCGCGAGGACGCCGCCTCGAACGAGGCCGCGCCGGAGAGCGACGAGCCCGCGATCGCGATCGATCTTTCGCGGCCGTTCCGCGAGACCAAGGAGCACGCGATCGCGCGCTGGGAGCGCGCGTACCTGAGGGCGCTCGTGCGCCTCGGCGAGGGCAACATCTCGCGCGCGTCGCGCGCCGCGCGCATGGATCGCAACCACCTTCGCGACCTGCTCCGCAGGCACGGCATCTCCGCGAGCGAGGACGCGCCTTGAGCCGAAGGCGGGGCGAAGACCCGTTCCTCGGGAAGAAGATCGCGCGCTACGCGATCCAAAAGAAGCTCGGCGAAGGCGGCATGGGTGCGGTGTACGCCGCGCGTGATCTCGAGCTCGGGCGCGACGTCGCGCTCAAGCTGCTGCCGCCGTGGGCGGCCACGGACGGCGGGCGGCGAAGGCGATTTCAGCGCGAGGCGCGATCGGTCTCGGCGGTGCGGCACCCGAACGTCGCGGCGGTGTACGACGTGGGCGAGCGCGACGGCGCGTTCTACATCGTGATGGAGCTCGTCCGAGGGACGACGCTGCGATCGAAGCTCCAAGAGCGCGGCGCGCTCGACGTCGAGGAGGCGCTGCGGATCACGCGCGCGATCGCGGAGGGCCTCGCCGCGGCGCACGCGGCCGGCGTCGTCCACCGCGACGTCAAGCCCGAGAACGTGATGATCACCGACGAAGGCGAGATCAAGCTCCTCGACTTCGGCGTCGCGAAGATCCCTCCCTCGACCGAGATCGAGCTCGATCAGAGCGCGTCTCTCGTGACCGATCTCGTCACCATCGAAGGGCAGATCTTGGGCACGCCGGGGTACATGGCGCCCGAGCAGGCGCGCGGCGGGCAGGCCACCGCCGCCGCCGACGTCTTCGCGCTCGGCGTGGTGCTCTACGAGATGCTCACCGGCGTGCGCCCGTTCCGCGGCGCGACGCGGATCGACGTGCTGGTCGCGACCGATCGCGACGATCCCGATCCTGTCTCGCAGGTCGAGATGAGCGTGCCCTCCGAGCTCGACGCCGTCGTCGCGCGCTGCCTCAAGAAGCGCCCGGAGGAGCGCTTCGCCAGCGTCACCGAGCTGATCGCCGCGCTCGATCGGCCCGCGCGCGCGGCGCGCCCCGTCACCACCACCCCCACGGGCACCGCCGCGGTCTCGGCGGATCTCACGCCGCCCCCTTCGGAGGCGTCGCGCGCGCCGTCGCGATCGCGTTGGGTGACGAGCCGCGCCGCGTGGGCGCTCGCCGCGATCGCGGCGGTGGTGACGTTCGATCGCGCCGCGCCCGCCCCTCCACCGCAAAGCCTCGGCGCGCCGGTCCCACCCCTCCTCGCGTGCCCGCCGCTCGCGGTGCGAGGGCCGGACACGGATCGCTGGATCGGCGCCGCGGTGGCGTCGTTCGTGTGCATCCAGGTCGCGTTGCGCATGGGCGGGCGCCTCGATCGCACGCTGGTCCCCGCGACGCTGCTCGATCTCCCGCACATCCCGACGAGCGGCGCGAAGCTCGATCCGTTCGGGAGCGAAGACGCGCGCGATCGCGCGCTCACCGCGGCGCGCGCCCGCGCCGAGCTGCTCGTCGACGGGACGGTCGAGCGCATGGTGGACGGCTTCCGCGTGAGCCTCCACGTGGAGGGACCCCGCGGGGAGCGGCGAACACCTCGGGCGGGCGCGGGCCCGCACCTCTCCGCCGCGACGCTCGCCGCGATCGAAGGGCTCACCGAAGATGGCCCGCTCCGCCGCGTCGCCGCGGTCGATCCGAGCGTCGCGGCGTGGTTCGGGACCTCCGAGACGCGCGCGCTCGTCGCGTGGGACGAGGCCATCGAGCGCACGATGTTCATCCCCGCGCGCCCCGCGATGTGCGCCGATCGAGGCTCGATCCAGGGCACCTTCGGATCGCTCACGCCGCTCATCCGCGTCGAGTGCGCGCTCGAGGAGGACACCGTGATCACGCCGATCACGATCGATCGATCGAGCCCCGGCGCGCTCGCGCTCACCTCGCGCTACCACGTGATGTCGGGCGGCGCAGAGGCGCCGCGCGCGATCGCGAAGGAGCTGAACGAGGCGCGCGCGCGCGCAGAGAGCCCGTTCGGCGAGGCCCTGCTCGCCGAGGCGGAGGCCGAGATGTTGCAGGCCGCGGGCGAGCCGCAGAGCGCGCGCGATCGCGCGATCGTCGCGGTGTCGATCGAGCCGAGGCTCCGCCTCTCGTGGGGGCGGCTCATGTCGCTCAGCATCAGCGAGCCGAGCACCGGCGCCGTCGCGCGCGCCTACGCCGCGTGGCTGCCCGACTCGCCGGTGCCGTGGCGCTGGCTCGCGGTGCGCGACGTCGACCTCGGCCCCGAGCACGAGGGCGCGACGCGGGATCACGATCGCGCGACGCGCATCACCTTCGCGCGGCGCGCGAACCTGCTCGCGCCGCGCTACGAGAGCGCGGCGATCGAGCTCTCGTCGCTCTTGATCGCGTCGGGCGAGCGCGAGGAGGCGCGCGCGCTCGCGTCGTCGTTCCTGACGGGGCAGCCCGGCGGGCGCGACGCGGGCGAGCTGATGATGGCGAGCGTCGAGGCGAGCGAGGCGCGCTTCGACGCCGCGCTCGCGAGGGCCAAGCGCGCGCTCGACACCGCGCCCGTGCTCGGCAACGACGTCTCGCACATGCGCCTCGTCGCGCTCGCGATCGATCTCGCCTTCCTCTTGGGGCGCGAGCGCGAGATCGGCGGCACGCTCGCGTCGCGCATCGTGGGCCCCGCGCGCGGCTTGGGCCGGCAGCTCTCGACGCCGCAGATCGCGATCGCGGCATGCGCGCTCGCGCCGCAGCCGCTCTCGAAGCGCTGCTTTTCGAGGCTCCGCGAGCTCGTGGCCGAGGGCCACTTCGTGTCGCTCCTGCCGAGCTTCGGCGCCGCGATCGCGGGCGCGGAGCCGTTCGCGGAGGGCAAATACAACGAGGCCGCGAGCGCGTGGCGGGTGCTCGCGCGGAGCGGCGGCCCGATCGTGAGCCTGATCCACGACGCGCTCGCGGAGGCGTTCGAACGCGCGGGCGAGCGCGAGCTGGCGGAGCTCGTCGACGGCGCGCACATCGAGCGCGCC
>CAYTJL010000465.1:0-4229 GCA_964437785.1 uncultured Polyangiaceae bacterium | reverse complement strand
ACTCGTCCGAGCGACCGAATGACTCGTCCTGCGGACGGCACCCCCAAGGCTCGGCCTTCAAGCTCGACCGCGAGCGACGAGATTCGATCAACAGCGTTGATCGAATTCGCGATCAGAGCCGAAAAAGCGCTGTTTCCTGCGAGCCCTTCGCGTCACGCGCCCAGCGCGCCGCGCTCCGCCTTCACCTGCGCGAGCAGCGCCTCGTTCGTGAGCAGCTCGGCCGCGGTCTTGGCCATGGCCTCGGCCGCGTCGAGCATCGCGCGCATCCCTCGCTCGCTCGCCGCGCACGCCGCGAACGCATGTTGATGACACGTGCTCTCGCCACGATCGCAGATCGCCACGTACGGATGGATCGACGGCACCACGTGCGAGACGTCGCCCATGTCGGTCGAGCCCGCGCCCACGTCCACGTCGCGCTCGGCGATGGGCCGCCCGAGCGACGCGAGATGCGCGCCGAAGCGCCGCGCCATCGTCATGTTGTTGACCATGTTCTTGTAGCCGGGCTTCTCGGTCAGCTCGACCGTCACGTCGCTCGCCATCGCCGCGGCGCGCGCGCACCGCTCGACGATCGCCTTCACGCGCGCGAGCTCGGCCGTGTCGAGCGCGCGCACCGAAAACTCCGCGATCGCCCGCTCGGGGATGATGTTCGCGGCGACGCCGCCCTCGCGGATGAAGCCGTGCACGCGGACGCCGTCGCGGAAGTGAACGCGCTGCCCGTCGATGAGCCGGAACATGTCCATGCACGCGGTGAGCGCGCTCCTCCCGTCCCAAGGCGCGATCGCGCCGTGTGAAGGTTTGCCGCTGAAACGAGCCTCGATCCAGATGTTCGCGAGCGCGATGTGCGCCATCAGATCGCGATCGAACGGGTGGAACATCATCGCCGCGTCGACGCCTTCGAACGCGCCCGCGTCGATGAGCGTGATCTTGCCGCCGCCGCCCTCCTCCGCGGGCGTGCCGAGGATCGTGACCGTGCCCTCGATGGCGTCGCGCTGCCGCGCGAGCGCGAGGAACGCGCCCACGCCGCCCGCCGCGATCAAGTTGTGACCGCACGCGTGACCGATCTCGGGGAGCGCGTCGTACTCCGACAAGATCGCGACCTTGGGCCCGCGCCCCTTGCCGACCTCGGCGCGAAACGCCGTCGGGAGCCCGCCCGTCCCGCGCTCGACCGCGATGCCCTCGCGCTCGATGAGATCCGCGAGCCACGCCATCGCCTTGTGCTCCTCGAAGCGGAGCTCGGGGCTCGCGTGGATCTTCATCGCGACGTCCCGGAGGTGCGTCGAGAGATCCAAAAGGTCGGTCGAGATGCGGGTAGAATCGAGGGGGTTCGACATGAGCGCGGGGTAGGCTACCATGCTCAGCTCCATGCCTTTGCCTTCGGTCATGAACTTCCGCGATCTGGGTGGCGTTGCGTCGAAGGATGGGAGACGCGTCCGGCGCGGGCTCGTGTTCAGGACGGGCGCGCTCTCGCACACCACCACCGAGGACGCCTCCACCCTCGTGTCTCGGTTCGGCCTCACGGCGTATTTCGACCTCCGCACGTCGTTCGAGGTCGAGGCCGAAGGTGAGCCCCGCGCGCTGCTCGCCGAGGGCGTGACGTGGCACCTGCTCCCGATCAACTCGTTCGACGCGGGCGTCGCCATGCCTCCGATCCCGGGCGAAGAGCACTGGTGCGCGCTCTACATCGCGTTCGTCGAGCGCTTTGGAGGCACGCTGGTCGACCTCTTGAACCGCATCGCCGTCGCCGATGCGCCCGTCGTGTTCGGGTGCTCGGCGGGCAAAGACAGGACGGGCGTCGCCGCCGCTTCGCTGCTCGCGTGCCTCGGCGTGACCGACGCGAACATCATCGAGGATTACGCGACCACCACGCGCTCCATCGAGCCTCACCTCTTCCGCTTCGCGCGGTATTGGGCGGGCGACAGGAGGCGTCGCGAGGAGTTCATCATGGGATATCTGCGCGCGTCCCCCTCCGTGATGGAGCGGTTCTTGGCGCACGCCGGAGCGCACTGGGGCGGGCTCCCCAACGCGCTTTTGGAGAGAGGCCTCTCCAAAGGCACCATCGAGAAGCTCCGCGATCGCTTTTTGGAGGGCGTCAACCAATGACGATGTTGACGATCTTGCCCGGCACGTAGATGAATTTTTTGATGGCTTTGCCCGCGATGGCCGCGGGGATGCCCTCGGCCGCGAGCGCCAAGCCCTTCACCACATCTTCGCCCGCGCCGGCGGGCGCGCTCACCCGGCCGCGCACCTTGCCGTTGATCTGAATCGGCAGCTCGATCACGTCGTCTTTGCAGAGCGCCTCGTCCCACGTGGGCCACGGCTCGCGCGCGAGCGACGCGCCGTTCCCGAGCTTCTTCCACAGCTCTTCGCCCATGTGCGGGGCGAAGGGCGAGATCAAGAGCGCCAGCGCCGAGAGCGCCTCGCGCGGCATCTCTTTGTGATCCATCAGGTGATTGGTGAGGATCATCATCGCGCTGATGGCCGTGTTGAACGACATCGCGTCGATGTCGCCCGTCACCTTCTTGATGGTGCGATGAACGATGCGCCTCGTCGCCTCGTCGATGGCGGCCGTCAAGGGCCGTTGGCCGAGCGACCAAACCCTGTCACGGAAGCGCACGATGCCTTGGATCTGCGCGGTCTGCCAGGGCTTCACGTCCGGCAAAGGCCCCATGAACATCTCATAGAGGCGCAGCACGTCGGCGCCGTGGGCCTTCACCACGTCGTCGGGGTTCACCACGTTCCCGCGCGATTTGCTCATCTTGTGGGCCTGCGCGTGGATGCGAATGGCCGGATTGGCCTTGTCGACGAAGGACGTGCCGCGCTTCTCGGCGTCGTCCTCGGAGATGCGCTCGGCGACGAGCTTCTTCTTGGTCGAACGGTGGATGATCCCGTCGCCGTCCTCCTCGACGTGCTCGGCGCTCACGAGCTCGCTCGTCTCGGCGTCGCGATACCGGGTGTACTCGATCTCGCCCAGGATCATGCCTTGATGAACGAGCTTCATGAAGGGCTCGGGGTGCTTCACGTGCCCTGAGTCGAACAGCACTTTGTGCCAGAAGCGCGCGTAGAGCAGGTGGAGCACCGCGTGCTCGGCGCCGCCCACGTAGAGGTCGACAGGCATCCAGTCGTCGTACGCCTCTTGGGACCAAGCCTCCTTGTCGTTGGTCGGGTCCACGAAGCGCAGGTAATACCAGCACGACCCGGCCCATTGAGGCATGGTGTTGGTCTCGCGCGCGTAATAGCGACCATCCTTCTGGAAATACCGCCACTCCACGGCGCGGGCGAGCGGGCCGGCCGGGTCCTCGCCGGGCCGGAAGTCCGCGAGGTCGGGCAGCCGCAAAGGCAGCTCGCTCTCTTCGACGGCGATGGGCTGATCGTAGCGAATCGTGTGCTCGTCGCCGCGCCGCGGATCGCCCGCGGCGTCCTTGAGCTCGACGGGGAAGTAAATGGGGATGGGCTCGCCCCAATACCGCTGTCGCGAGAACACCCAATCACGCAGCTTGTACGTGACCTTGGCCCTGCCTTTGCCCACGTCCGCGAGCTTTTGGACAATGGCCTTCTTGCACGCGGGCGTCGTGAGGCCGTTGAATTCACCGCTCTGCACCGCGACGCCGTCGCCCGTGAACGCGGCCTGCAAATCGCCGTGGAGCGCGCCGTCCGGGCTCACCACCTCGATGACAGGCAGGTTGAAGGCCTTGGCGAACGCAAAGTCGCGATCGTCGTGGCCGGGCACCATCATGACGGCGCCCGTGCCGTAACCACCGATGACGTAGTCGGCGATCCAGATGGGGAGCTTGTCGCCGCTGAGCGGGTGAATCGCGAACGCGCCCGTGGCGACGCCCGTCTTCTTTTTGGCGTCGGCGGTGCGATCGCGATCGCTGCGCTTGGCCGTGGCCGCGACGTACGCGTCGACCTCGGCTTTTTGTGCGGCCGTTGTGATGACCGCGACGAGCGGGTGCTCGGGCGCGAGCACACAACACGTGGCGCCCATCAACGTGTCGGGGCGCGTGGTGAACACCTCGAAGCCACCTTCGTGACCGTCGATCGCGAAGGCGATGAGCGCGCCCTCGGACCGGCCGATCCACTCGCGCTGCATGGTGAGCGTGCCGTTCGGCCAGTCGACGAGCGCCAGATCGTCGAGCAAGCGGTCGGCGTACGCGGTGATGCGCATCAGCCATTGGCGCAGCGGCGTGCGGAGCACCGGGTGATGGCCGATCTCGCTCTTGCCGTCGATG
>CAYTJL010000464.1:0-4268 GCA_964437785.1 uncultured Polyangiaceae bacterium | reverse complement strand
GGTGGCCGCCATGAAAAATCCCTATCAAGCACCGAGCGACGACACCCTAACCGCAGCGCCGGACGCCGCGCGGGCTCGCAAACTCCAGCGCATCGCCGACTATCACCGCCTGCTCAACCTCGCCTTTCTGGTCTACTTTGGGGCCGGGTACGTCGTAGGCAACATGGGCGCTCCCGGGCTGAGCCCCCTTCGGTTGGTCGTGGCCCTCGGGGTGTTTGCCTTCGTAGGCTACGCCGCGGTCGGCCTGGCCAGCGCCCTCTACGGCAAAGGGTGGGCGGTCGTCTTCGGTGTGCTGGTGTGCATCCCCCTCATCAACTTGATCGCGCTGCTCGTGCTCAGCGCGGGCGCCTCCAACAGAATGCGCGAAGCAGGGATCCCCGTGGGCTTCCTCGGCGCCGATCCGAGCGTGGTCAAAGCCTTCCTCGCCGCCAAAGAGGTGCCGGCCTACACAGGGCCGAAGCTCGCGGGAAAGACGTGCGTGCACTGCAAACGAACCATCCTCGTGCAAGGCATCGCGGTGCGATGCAAGTCCTGCAAAGAGCCGGTCCACAAGGATTGCCGCAAAGCGCACCGGGCCGAGACGCACCCCAAGCAAGAGAGCGAAGAGAGCGAAGAGCAGGCGCAGGCCGAGTAGCGAAAGAGGCATGAAAAAAGAGGGGCGTCCCCCTCGGGCGTGCCGCGATTGCGCTTCGTTCGGGCCGAGATTAGGCTGCGCCCTCCATGTCCAAACGCTTCGAGCTCGTCTCCGGTTTCTCTCCTCGCGGCGACCAACCGCGCGCGATCCAGGAGCTCATCGACGGGTTCGCGCGCGGCGACCGCTTCCAGACCCTCCTCGGCGTCACCGGCTCTGGCAAGACGTTCACCGCCGCCAAGCTCATCGAGCACCTCCAGCGCCCAACGCTCGTGCTCGCCCCCAACAAAACCTTGGCCGCCCAACTCTACGGCGAGCTGCGCGAGCTGTTCCCCAACAACGCGGTTCAATACTTCGTCAGCTACTACGACTATTACCAGCCCGAGGCGTACGTCCCCGCGAGCGACACGTACATCGAGAAAGACGCGATCATCAACGACGCGATCGACCGCATGCGCCACGCCGCGACGCACGCCCTCCTCTCGCGCCCCGACGTGATCATCGTCGCCTCCGTGAGCTGCATCTACGGCATCGGATCCGCCGAGAGCTACCACGGCCTCCTGGTCCGCATCGAGAAGGGCGTCGAGCTGCGCCGCGACGAGCTGCTCCGCAGGCTCGTCGACATCCAATACGAGCGCAACGACGTCGACTTCCACCGCGGCACCTTCCGCGTCCGCGGCGACGTCGTCGAGATCTTCCCCGCCTACGAAGAGCACACCGCCATCCGCGTCGAGCTCTTCGGCGACGAGGTCGAGGCCATCAAAGAGGTCGATCCCGTGCGCGGCAAGGTCATCGGACAGCTCGATCGCGTCGCGATCTACCCGGGATCGCACTACGTCACCGAACAACAACAGCTGCGCCGCGCCGTCGAGGCCATCCGCGAAGAGCTGCGCGACAGGCTCGATTTCTACGACAAAGCAGGCCGCTTCTTGGAGAAGCAACGCATCGAGCAGCGGACCATGTACGACCTCGAGATGCTCGAGCAGATGGGCTTCTGCAACGGCATCGAGAACTATTCACGCCACCTCTCGGGCCGCAAAACAGGCGATCCGCCGCCGACCCTCATCGACTACTTCCCCAAAGACTTCCTCCTCATCGTCGACGAATCCCACCAGACCGTGCCCCAGGTCGGCGCCATGTACCGCGGCGATCGCGCGCGCAAAGAGACGCTCGTCGACTACGGCTTCCGCCTGCCGAGCGCGCTCGACAACCGCCCCCTCAAGTTCGAAGAGTTCGAAGAGCACTACGCGACCGTCATGTTCGTGAGCGCCACCCCCGGCGACTACGAGATCGAAAAGACCAGCGGCGTCGTCGTCGAACAAATCATCCGGCCCACAGGCCTGCTCGACCCGAACATCACGGTCCGCCCCGTCGCAGGCCAGGTCGACGACCTCTTGGAGCGCATCCGCGCACGCACCAAAGACGGCGAACGCGTCCTCGTCACCACGCTCACCAAGCGCATGGCCGAAGACCTGACCGAGTATTACACCGAGCTCGGCGTCCGCGTGCGCTACCTCCACTCCGACGTCGACACCCTCGAACGCGTCGAGATCCTCCGCGATTTGCGCCGCGGCGAGTTCGACGTGCTCATCGGCATCAACCTCCTGCGCGAAGGCCTCGACCTCCCCGAGGTGTCCCTCGTCGCCATCCTCGACGCCGACAAAGAGGGCTTTTTGCGCTCGCCACGGTCGCTCATCCAGACCATCGGCCGCGCCGCCCGCAACGTCCACGGCGAGGTCGTCATGTACGCCGACCGCGTGACCGCCGCCATGCAACACGCCATGGACGAGACCACCCGCCGCCGCGCCATCCAAGAGGCGTACAACCAAGAGCACGACATCACGCCCGCGACGGTCGTCAAAGCCATCCTCGATTTGTCCCCCACGAGCGGCGCGCGCGACTACTACGCCGTCCCCAAGGGCAAAGGCCCCTCGCAGGGCGCCTCCAAAGACGACGCCGCAGATCTCGCCGACCGCATCGAGGCCACGCGCCAAGAGATGTTCGCCGCCGCCGAGCGCCTCGACTTCGAAAAGGCCGCTTCGCTCCGCGACCAGCTCCGCATCCTCAAAGGCGAGGCCGTCGAGCGCGGCGACGTCCCCGCGCCCGCGCCCCGCCCCAAAGGCAACAAGTCCTCTCCCCCCGCCAAAGCCCAGAAGCGCGCGCGGCGCTGACGCAACGAGAGGTGGAATGAGCCCGGCTCCACCCTTCGTTCCGCGCTCCGTGCGCCGCAACAAGCTCGCCCTCACCTCGCTCGCCGCCGCCTCCTCGCTCGCCGCGCTCGCCGCCGTCACGCTCGCATGGCCCTCCTCGGTGCACGGGGACGACCAACGAGAGTGCAAAGCCCCTTCGATTCAAATCTACAAAAAAGAGGGGGTGGTGGAGCTGTGGTGTGAAGGCAAGCTCCGCCGATCCATGTCCGCCACGTTCGGCGCAAACCCCGTTGGGCCCAAAGAGCGCGAGGGCGACGAGCGCACGCCCGAGGGCGCTTACACCATCTCGTCACGCGTCAAGAGCGATCGATTCCACCGCTTCCTCGGCGTCTCGTATCCCAACGAGGCAGACCTGAAGCGCGCCAAAGAGAAGGGCATCAAGAAGGTGGGGTTTGGGATTGGCATCCACGGCACCACCAAGAAGCTCGCCCCGCTCGCGCGCCTCTGGACGCGTGTCGCCGCCTCCACGGGCCTCGCCGCGGTGTGGGGGCCGACCGACGGGTGCATCGGCGTCACCAACGAGGACGTCGAATTCCTGTACGCGAGGGTGCCTGTCGGGACCAAGGTGGTTATTGCGCCGGGCCGGCCGGAAAAACGCGAATGATCGCGACGCGCCCGCCGTCCTCGTAGGCCAAGTCGTCGACCGCGAGGCGCGCGCACGTGACCCCTTTGCCGCTCGGGAGAAAGAGGTTCTCGGGGTCGCGCGGGTCGGGCAAGCTCGATGGATCGAAGCCTGGGCCCGTGTCCTCGACGCGCACCGTGACGCCCTCTCCCTGCTTGGCCCCGAACGTCACGCGGACGATCCGATCGGCGAAGCGGGGATCCGCGCGGCGGTCGCGGAGGAGCGCGTCGAAGCTGTTCTTGCGGAGCGCGGCGAGCTTCTCGTCCCGCGTGATCTCCAAGCAGCCGTGCTCGATCGCGTTGATGATCACCTCATAGACCGCGAGCCGCAGCCCTTCGAGCGCGTTGTCGCTCAAGAAGCCGCGGGCGTGGTTCTGCATGAGGTTCGCGAGCGCGTCGGCGAGCGTGCGATCGGGCGGCACCGCGAGCTCGAAATGACACGTGGTGAGCGAGCGCCACGCGCGGTCCTCCTCGCGCTCGGCGAAGCGAATGGCCTCGATGCGCCGGAGCATCTCGCGCAGCTCCGGCGCGGTGAAGGGCTTTGGGAGGAAGTGCACGCCGCCGCTCGAAAGGAGCCTCCGCAAGAGCTCCGCGTCCGCGTGGCCCGACACGACCAACCGCGGCACGTTGGGCAGGAAGCTCCGCGCCACCTTCATCACCTCGAAGCCGTCGACCTCGGGCATCACGAGGTCGGACCAGATGAGATCCGCCGTCTCGCCGCGCCGGAGCGCGTCGCACATGGGCGCGCCGTTGGGGAACGGCGTCACCGTGTGGCCGAGGAGCCCGAGCTGGCGGGTGAGCGATTC
>CAYTJL010000463.1:0-4288 GCA_964437785.1 uncultured Polyangiaceae bacterium | reverse complement strand
CAGGAAGCGACGGCTGCATGCGCGCCCGGCCGGTCTGCGGTCTTGCCGCGGGACATGCCCGCGCCGAGCCCCCATCCTCCGACGATAGAACGGAGGCCACATGCTCGCCACACACCAAACCACCCAAGGCCCCACGACCACCACGCTCCACGCCCGCCCGATCGAGATCGTCACCCAAGATGGGTTTTTGCTCGGCGCCAAGCTCTTCGAGCCGCGCGGCCCCGCGCTCGGCGCGGTGGTGATCCACGGCGCGACCGCGGTCAAACAGACGTATTATGCGCCCTTCGCCGCCTACCTCGCCGAGCGCGGGATGCGCGTCCTCACGTATGATTATCGCGGCGTCGGCGCGTCGCGGCCCGCCTCGCTGCGCGGCCTCTCCGCCACCATGACCGATTGGGCCGCGCTCGACGCGCGCGCCGCGCACGCCCACGCGCGCTCGCTCAGCGACGGTAACCTCGCCTTCGTGGGGCACAGCTTCGGCGGCCAAATCGTAGGGCTCGTCGACGACCTCAAAGAGGCCAAAGGCGCTGTGCTGGTCGGCTCGCAGCTCGGGTACGTGGGGCATTGGCCCAACGCGATGGATCGCGCGCGGATCGCGCTCGCCTTCAAGGCGCTCGTCCCGGCGCTCACCAGCGTGCTCGGGTATTGGCCTGGATCGATGGGGCTCGGCACCGATTTGCCCGCGGGCGTCGCGCGCGAGTGGGCGCGCTGGTGCACCCACCCGGATTACTTGATGTCGGAGCACCCCGACGCGACGGCGCGCTTCTCGCGCTTCGATAAGCCTCTGCTCGTCTATTCGTTCACCGATGATGACTTTGCGCCCGAGCCCGCCGTCGGCCGCTTGATGGATCTGCTCCCCTCCTCCTCGGTCACCCACCTTCGCGTAGCCCCGCGCGACATCGATCGACGATCGATTGGCCACTTCGGCTTCTTCCGCGCCGCGCTCCGCGAAGCCCTTTGGGGCGGCGCCGGGCGCTTCCTCATGGCGCTGCTCACGGGCGACCGGCTCGACGTCGACAAGCCCCAATCGCCGTGGTCATCGCTGGAGCAAGAGCTCTTGGCGGACCTGCGTTATGGGAGGAGCTAATACAGCGAGAGCCAAGCCGGAGGGGAGCGCGATAACGAGATCGTGACGATCAACCCTCGCGTTCGGCCGCGAAGCGCCGTAGCATCGCGCGCATCATGACGGCTCGCCGAACCGCTCCCTCCGCGCCCGCTCTCTTGCTCGTGCTCGCTTCGACGTGGGGAGGCGCGTGCGGGAGCTCCACGTCTTCTGTAGGCGCGCCGACGCCCGAGGTGTCGAGCGCGGACAAGCCCGCCGATCCGCCGCCGCCCCCGCAGGCGACCGCGGCGCCGACCGAAGCGCCCAAGGTCGAGGCACCGCAAGACAAGCCCAAAGAGCCCATCGTCGAGGCGCCGGCGGCCCCGAAGCCGCCGATCGTGTGCGAGGCGAAGCCGGGCTCGAAGCCCATCAAGACACCCAAGCTCGAGCTCGCGATCGACAAAGCCAAGGTCGATCTCGTGGGGCATTCGCTCGAGGTCAAGCTCACGCGCTCAGCGTGCAAGGTGGTGCTCAAGGTGATCGGCGAGTCGGGGAAGGTCCTCGCCGAAGAGGCGCAAGCCTTCAACGGGGCGTCCGCCGGGACCGCGCTCGCGGTCAAGTGGTCCCCCGCCGGCGCCGAGGCCGTGATGCGCATCGAGGTCTGGGGGCACGACGTCGACGGCAACTTCGTGGGCGTCGCGATCTCGCCCTGGAGCGTGGCGCTCGCGCACGAGGAGGTCAATTTCGAGAACGACTCCGACGTCATCCGCCCCTCCGAGGTGCCGAAGCTCGAAGCGAGCCTCGGTGAGATCAACAAGATCCTCGGCAAGATCCAGGGCAAACAACCCTCTCTCTTCATCAAGGGACACACCGATACGGTGGGATCGGCGGAGCACAACCTCGATCTCTCACGCCGACGTGCCAAGTCCATCGCCACGTGGCTCCGGGGCCGCGGCCTCAAGATCGCGATCGCTTATGAGGGGTTCGGCGAGCACATGTTGCTCGTGAAGACGCCGGACGAGACGCCGGAGCCCAAGAATCGGCGGATTGACTACTTCCTCTCGTTCGATCCGCCGGCGCTGCCCACGGGCGGTACGAGCTTTAGCTGGAAGGGCATTTGAAGCGCGGCGTCCGCGGCGAGGTCAACGCGCGTCGAGCCGATCGATGTCCGCTTGGGTCTTTGCGGCGAGCACATCGTCGATGAAGCCGCGGAGGGTGTCCGCGCGTGCTCGATGAAGCGACACCCCTACGCGAGGTTAGGTCGGATCCTTCGGCTGGCAGTCGCACACAGCGGTCACCGTCGTGCTGTTGGGGCTGGAGACTTCGAGGTGCCCCCTACAGCTGAGGTTCGGATCCGCGCAGACCTGATTGACCTTGTTCCTGCAGGATGTCTTGGTGTAGTACCCTGCACACGCGTTGGGGTCCACCACCACTTGTGTATACCATTCGCACGGACCTGTCGCGAAGTACGATGCGATCGTGAGATCGGAGGTTGCCTCGCCGACCTCCTCGCTCGCCGCTCCGTCCTCCGTGCCGTCGTCCACCGGCGCTGCGCAACCCGCGTAGCAAAGACACGCCACGCCGCCAACGATCATCCATCCGAAGAGCTTCAGGGTAGGGCTCATGTTTCTTCTTCCTCCATGAGAGAGCCGCGTCGCACGGAAAGCGCCACAAGCGATCTCCTGTGAGGCTCCGTTGCGAGAGAGCAGCACAGCCGTTGTTACGACGTGCTCTCCTATCGAGGTACTTGGAGACAGCCCGGCGGGATGATCGGATAAAAGGAGGGGAAGGCCCGAAATGTCAGGGCCCCCTCACGCTCAAAAAGAACCAGCGCCCCGCCCGTCACGGTTGCAGCTTGAGGATGAGCGCGTCCCTGCCCCCCTGGTTAGGAGGATCGGGCATCAGCGGTGGAAAGCTCACCTCCCCGCTCACCTCGCCCACGACATATACCCCTGTGCCGTCGATCGTGACCTTGTAAGCGAGCTGCTGCTGGGCTCCACCGCTATCTTTAATCCAATCGCTCCAAATGGGGTTCCCGTCCGGGTCGAGCCGAACGACGAACAGATCGGGGCACGTCAAGCCACCATTGCACGCGCTCACGAGCGGCGAGCCACCATCGGCAAAATCGATTTGCCCCTCGAACGCCCCCGCCATGATCACGTCCCCGTTACCGGCGAACGTGACGCCGAGGCCCCTCTCGTAGTCAACGTTCGCGGCGAGGTTATTTCCAAAGAAGGGTCTGCTCCAAATCGGCGCGCCCATCGACATGACGTCGAGCTTCGCCATAAAGATGTCGGTGCCCATCGGCGGGTCATCGAGCACGTCGCCCCCGAAGGTGATCGCTTTGTTGAAGTCTCCGACCACGATGAGCTCCTGCCCTTGTGTCGCGATGTCCCAAGCCATTTGATCGCCGGCACCGCCAAACGCCTTCACCCACGCGCAGCCCGCGTTGGTGTCGAGCTCCATGACGAACGCATCTTGACCGCCCAACGATCCAACTTGGCAGCTCCCCCCAGCGTCGATGGATCCCCCGAAATCGCCGGCGACGAGGACGGCCCCGAGATCGTCGATCTTGATGGCGCGCCCCTTCCCGCTCCCGGATCCAAAGTGCCTGCGCCAAACACAAGCACCGTTCGAATCGAGCTTGGCAACGAAGATGCCCCCCGCCCCCATGACGTTGCTGCACGACTCAATCGGCGCCGGGCCGGCGCAGCTCCCCGTAACGAACGCCTCACCCAAGCCGTTGACCGCGACGTCATAAGCGGTGTCGTTGCAAAGCGTCCTGCTCCATTGCACGTCGCCCTGGGGCGAGAAGCTCGCGGCGAAGGCTCCGTAGGGCAGCAGACCTTGACCGAAATCAAGGCCCACAGTCCTCCCCGCGATCACGAAGCCTGAGGGACCGGACGCGAGCCCTCGTACTACGGGTGCGTTTCCGCTGCCAAACGTCGACGCCCATTGTGTCGCGCCATCGTCCGTCGCGAGCTTGGCGACAAATACTCCATATCCACCGTCCACAGGCGGCTCCCCGAGATCGATGCCGCCCCCGAAAACCCCCGCAACCCCCAAACCGCCAAGACCATCGAGCGCGACGGCGAAGGTCCGTTGCTGATCACTGGGACCGATGCGACGCACCCACAACGCGCTTCCGGGGGCTCCGCTCGACGACGACCCGCCGCTGCTCCCCGACACCGCACCTCCCGCCCCGCTCGACGACGCTCCACCGCTGCTCCCCGACACCGCACCTCC
>CAYTJL010000462.1:0-4295 GCA_964437785.1 uncultured Polyangiaceae bacterium | reverse complement strand
TTTTTTTGAATGACCGTATCAGCCGGCGATCGCCGCCTCTTGTCGCGCGTGGCCCGCGCGCTCGCGCCAAAGCCCCCACCACATCGCGCCTCCAAGGGCCGAGGCGACCATCGCGGCCGCGCCGATCGAGCCTGTGCGCTCGATGATCTCGGCGGCGAGCAGCGCGCCGAGCACGGCCGAGGTCGTTGTGGCGAGCTCATCCACGCTCGCGAGCCTGCCCATCATCGCGTCGGGAGCGAGCCTTTGGAGACCCTCGCTCGAAAGCACCCAATTCGAGCCGCCGCCCATCCCCCACGCGAGCGAAGCGGCGATGACGAGCGGGGCCGATCCCACGAGAGGCAGGAGCGCGACACCCACCATGGTGAGCGCCACCGCGCCGTGATCGGCGAGCGCATAAAGCCTCTTCGGCAGCGCGCTGACCAACCAAGGTCCGAGCCCCGTTCCGGCGCCGCGAACGGCTTGGAGCACGCCGATCGAGGCCGCCGCCGACACGAACAACGCCCCTTTGCCCGCGATCAGGTTGAGGGCCATAAACCCCGCTCCGCCCACGATGGCGACAGGCGCTTTGCCAAAGACGCGCCGGGCGAGGTCGGGGCGCGAGAGGGCATGACGGAGCGCGACCATCATGTCGCTCGGCACGGCGGCGATCACGGTGAACGGTGAGCCCTTGTGAGGCTCCTCATTCGAAGAGCGGAGCGGCGGCAACCCGCGGAGGAGGAGCGCCGCGACAACGAACGTCGACGCGTCGAGGAGCATCGCGATCCCCGGCCCGAGCATCGCGACCGCGCCGCCCATCAACATGCCCATCACCAGCGTCACGCTCCACGCGCTCGACACGAGCGCGTTGGCGCGCAAGAGCTCGTCCTCACGCACCGTGTGCCGCAGCGCCGCCGTCTCCGCGGGCGCCACGAACGCGGCGACCACGCCCCGCACGAACACCAGCGCTTGCACCGCGCCCACCGCGCCGCGCACGGCCGCGAGCGCCATGAGCAGCGTGAGCGCGGCCTGCGTGATCTGCGCGGTGAGGAGCACGCGCCTCCGATCGAAGCGATCGGCCGTGACGCCCGCGATGGGCGCGAAGAGCGCGAGCGGCAGCGCGTGCGCCGCGTACGCGAGGGCGAGCGACCGCACGCCGCCGCCGCGATCCATCGAGAGGAGGCTCACCGCGACGAAGCTCAGCCAATCGCCGATGAGCGAGATGGATCCCGCGAGGAAGAGGTTGCGGAACGCGGGCCGGCGGAGGACCAAGGTGAGCATGGTGCGAACATGGAGCCCGCCGCTCAACCTGTCAGCACGATGGACAATCTGTTGGAGGAGGTCTAGTCGCTGGGATTTGCCGGCGATCGCGCGGTTGGGTCAAGGCTTCTTGCGCTCGCGCTCCTGATCGCGCCGGCGCATCTCCTCGCGGCGCTGGAGCACGCGTTGGGCGCCGGGGAACTCTTTGAGCAGCTCCTTGCGCTGCTCGGCCGCCTCTTCGGACTTGCCGAGCGCGCCGAGCGCCTCCATGCGCACCATCATCTTGCGGAGCAGGAGCCCTCGGTTTTGCTTGGGCAGATCGAGCGTATCGAGCCTCGCGATGGCCGCGGCCGGATCGAGCTTGTCGAGGAACAACGACTCTGCGGCGGCGAGCTGCACCTCGGGCTCATCGGGGAAGCGCTTGGCGGCGAGCTCGTAGAGCGCGCCGGCCTCGGCCCTCCGGCCCTCTTTGCGATCGACCTCGGCTTGGTGGACCAAGCCCGCGATGAGCAAACGGCCTACGTCTTTGGGGTCGCCCGTTCGAACGCCGACGCCGCCCGCGTACGAATAGACGAGCTTACCGCCGTTGCGACCCGTCTGAAACAGGTACACGAGCCCCACCAAACCCACCACCGCGGAGAGCAGATAAGGCGCGAGCACGATGCGTTTCGCGCGCGCGTCCGGCTCACCGCGCCTCTTCATGCGCCATTCGAGGACGAGCGCCGCGATCTCCATCACGCCGACGCCCAAAAAGATGTTGCGGGTCAAGAGGCCGAGGCGCTGGTGGCGGCCGAGCGCTTCGAGCGCGCCGGGGGTGCGCTCGACCGGCCCGTGCGCGTCGATCCCGGACTTGGCCGATGCGAGCGCGGCCAGCACGCCGGCGATGATCAAGAGGCTCGCGGCCGGCTTGGCGAACGCGACCTTCCCTGTGAGCCCGACGAGGCGCAGGAGCACGCCCACGGCGAGGAGCGCGATGGAGAAGTGGACGAGCACGGGGTGAAGCGAGCCGATGGAGGGCATGACGGGCCGCTTTACCACGGTTCGAACGGCGCGAGAGGAACCTTGCGTCGGGCGCGGGGCCGAGGAATGCTCACGATCGCGCATGGCCTCTCCGATGCCCCCTGGAACTCCCTATGGCCCCTTCATCCCGCAGGGCATGCCGCCCGGAACGTCGTATGGGGGGCCCGCGGAGCGCCCGCCGGACGGCGTCACGTATTATCGTATTTATGCTTGGATCATCGGTGTTTTTAGCGTGATCGGGGCGCTCGCCGGCGTCGTCATGATGTTCCTGCCGATGTTGCTCGACAAGGGCTCGACCTCGTCGGGCAGCGTGCTCGAGACGTGGCTCGGCGGCTTGTTCTATTTCGGCATGGGCGCGGCCCAGGCGACGCCCGTCTTCATCACGCTCTTCGCCGGGCGAAAGCCGTGGGTCCACACGCTCGGCACCGTGGTGATCGGGCTCGGCATGATGAGCTGCTGCATGCCAATCCTGATCCCGCTGCTCATCGTGTGGATGAAGCCCGAGACCAAACAATGGTTCGGCGCGACGTGACGGACCCGCCGTCCCAAGGCCCTCCCGGGCTCGGCCGCCGCGTCGTCGCGTCCTTGTGGGCCGCGGCCATCGCCCCCTATCTCGTGCTCGCGCTCTGGATCCCTGGGGCGCGCGCGGCAGGTGCGTTGAGGAGCGTGCCAATCCCGGCGGTCGTCGTCCTCAGCATGATCGCCGGCCTGCTCCTCGTGAGGGGCGCGCCCAAGCTCGCCGCGCGGCTCCCGGAGAACCTCGATGATTGGCTCGATCCGAGCCGCCGCGCGCTCAACGTACTTTGGGGGCTCGGCAGCCTGTTGGCGCTCTTCCTGCTTGGCCGGATGGCGGTCTATTTGGGAGACCCGAGCTACGTGAGCTGCTCCGTCGTCCCGAACGACCCGTTCCTCGTTCACCACTGTTGTCTCACGGCCTATCTCCACGGCGCGATCCTCTCGCTCGACCCCGGCGCGAACGTCTATGACATGGCCTTCGTGAGCTCCGCACCCGGGCCGTTGCCCCCGAGCGCTGCGTGCTTCGCGCCGTTTCAGCTCGACGCGTACGGCTATCCTCCTCCATTCTTGCTGATCCCACGTGCCTTGTTCGTGGTGACGAGCGACTTCTTGTCGCTTCGTATGCTGTTCAGCGCGGGCTCGTTGGCGCTGGCTTTCTATGCGTGCGCGGCCGCGGCCAAGACCCTCGGGGGCGTCGCGGAGCGGCGCATTTGGCTGCTCGCGCCCTTCTTCATGGCCAATCCCTTCGCGGTGGTCCTCCTCCAAGTGGGCAATTTTCATCTGGCCTCTGTGAGCCTTTGTCTCCTCACGTGGGTCACCCTCGAACGGCGGCGAGACGGCCTGACAGGCACGCTCCTCGCCGCGGCCACCCTCTCGAAGATCTCTCCCGGCGTGCTCGGTATCGTGCTCTTGATGCAGAGGCGTTGGCGCGCAGCGGCGATGACCGCGCTCGCCGCCGTGGCCATCTGCGCGCTGTCGGTGGCCGTGCTCGGGACCAAGGTGTGGCGGGACTTCTTCTTTTATCACATGCCCAAGGTGCAATCGGGAGAGGCCTTTCGCTTCATGGCCGAGACCGAGCAGAACATCGAGTTCAACCAAGCGCTCTTCGGCATCCCCTTCAAGCTTGGGGCGCTGGGGTTCAAAGGTTGGGGGTGGGGCCAGACACGGATCTTCGGCAACGTCTATACGGTGATGCTGTTGGTGCTCTCCGTGCTGGCCGGGCGCAACCAAGGCTCGCCTCAGCACCGGCTGACCGTGTGGCTCGCGCTCGTGATGCTCGCCTCCCTCCAGAGCCCTTATGCGGCGGCGTTCGTGCTCGTGACCATCGCCTTCCTCCTCTTGGTCATGACCGCTGAGGTGCGCTCGCGGAGGGGTGCTGTCGCGTTCGTGTGCGCCTGGCTCTCGTTTTCGCTTCTCCCGCCCATGCCCGACCCGAAGACAGCGATCGCCGTCTCGCTCGCCCGCATGGTCGCGCTCTATGCGTTCTTGGTTTGGCTCGTGCTGCGGAGGGAGAGGGCGTATCC
>CAYTJL010000461.1:0-4323 GCA_964437785.1 uncultured Polyangiaceae bacterium | reverse complement strand
ACGGGCGACGTCGAAGGCGCGGTGAGCGGCTCCATCACGGTCGGGACGACGCTCATCGCGACGACCGACGTGAACCTGCGGAGCGGCCCCTCGACGTCCAACGCCGTCCTTCACGTGGTCTCCAAAGGAGAGAGCGTGACGGTGGTCGGCAAAGACCCCAAGAACGGCTTTTACAACGTCGATCACGGCGGCACCATCGGCTGGACCCACGGCTCGTATTACGAGCTCGGCGCGCCGCCCCCGGACGACACCGATCCTCCGCCCTCGGGCGACTTCACCCCGGACGAGCTCTTGGCGGCGCTCGGGAGCTGCGCGCAAATCCCGGGGACGACCAAGTTCCGCAAAGACTCCGGCAGCTCCAAGGTGGTCTCGGTCTGCGCGCTCTCGGGCGCCGTGTGGTGGACGGCGGACCTGGACGTGGATTGTGACGGTGGTTTGGGCTCGGCGTGCAAGGCGGATCCGTATTACCAATCGCAGACGGCGGCCACCGACTCGAAGGGCAAGCCGCTCGACGCGTCGACCCTGCCTTACGTGGTGATCCCCGGGTCGAGCAACGGGTTCAACTACAAGAATAACGGCCTCAAGCTGGGGAGCGTGGTCGCCGTCGTCTATGATGGCAAGATCTCGTATGGCATCTTGGGCGACGTCGGGCCCATGGGCGTCATCGGCGAGGCGTCCTACGCGATGGCCAAAGAGCTCGGCATCAACCCGAGCCCCATCTCGGGCGGCGTGGACAGCGGCGTGACGTACATCGCGTTCACCGGCGCGTCCGGCGTCGTCGTCAAAAAAGAGGACCACGCAGAGGCCGTGTCGATCGGCAAGGCCCGCGCCTCCGCGCTGATCGGCAAATAACGAATCTCCGCAAACGCTCCATCACACGACGAGCTCATAGACCTTGGTCTCGGCTTGGCGCCCCGTGAGGCGCCGCACGCCGAGCTCCTTGAGCTCGAACGCCTCGCCCGCGAGCGCCTGCGTCCGCTCGGCGACGAGCACTTGATTGGGCTGCGCGATGGACTCGAGCCGCGCGGCGACGTTCACGATGTCGCCGACCACGGTGTACTCCATGCGTTTGTCGGAGCCGATGTTGCCGACGATCGCCTCGCCCGAGCTCACGCCGATGCCGAGCCTGATCTCGAGATCGTATTTGTCGCGGAAGCTGTCGTTCGCGGTCTCCAAGAACCGCATCATGTCCTCGGCCGCGGCGAGCGCGCGCTCGGCGTGATCGGGCGTGGCCACGGGCGCGCCCCACACGGCCATGATGCAGTCGCCGATGAACTTGTCGACCGTGCCGCCGTGCCGGAACACGACCTCGCTGAGCACGCTGAAGAGCTCGTTCAAGAGCGCCACCATCTGCTCTGGGTCGCGCGCCTCGGTGAGCGGCGTGAAGCCGACGACGTCGGCGAAGAGCACGCTCACCTCGGCGCGCTTGCCGCCGAGCGCGAGCGCGTGCTCGCCCTTGACGATCGCGTCGACCACGGCCGCGCTCAAGAAGCGGCTCAAATCTCCGCGCAATTTGGCCTCTTTTTCGCCCTTCTCCAGGTCGCGCGCCATCTCGGTGATCGACTGATCGAGCTCGCCGATCTCGTCGCCGCGCGGCGTCGCCTCGCCGATCTCCCTCCACCTGCGCTGGCCGATACGCCGCACGCGCTCGACGATCGCGAGCACCGGCCGCGTGACGCCCGCGGCGGCGACGAGGCCGATCGCGATCGCCAAGAACACAGCGCCCGCGGCCACGATCGCGCCGCGGCGCTGCATGTCGGCGAGCGCCGCGTACGCGACGCGCTTGGGCCGCCAAATCGCGACGGCCCACCCGAGATCGGGGATCGTCTCGATCGCGCCCACCATCGGGACCCCATCCTGCGCGATCTCCAGCACCACGCCGATCGGCTTGTTCCACGAGATGTCGTCGCGGATCGCGGACCACACGGGCAGCTTCGACGTGTCCGCGCCGGGCGTCAGGCCGGCGACGCCGTGCGACGCGACCGCGCGTTTGTCGTGCTCGACGACGAGCAGGCTCACGTCGCGCCCGCCGAAGCGGTTCTGCGCGATCGACGGCAGCGACTCGCCGAGCGAGATCCGCGCGTTGACGATCACGTACCCCGCGGGCGCGCCCTCCTTGACCGATCGGAGGCGCACCACCGCGGCCACCGTCTCCGGCGCGACCAGCGAGACCGCGACGCGCCGCTCGTCCGCGAGCTTGAACGAAGAGGCCGGCGGATCGAGCAGCGCCCCGCCCTTGATCTTCACGGTCAAGCGGTCCTTGCCCGCGGGCACCTGGAAGCGCACCGACTCGACGTTCGTGTGCGACGCGACGAGCGCACGGATGGCCTCCGTGATCTCTTTGTCGGTCATCGACTCGTCGCTCGCCGCGCGCTCGAGCACGAACGCCGAGGCGACCGCGTCCCCCTTGATGGCGTCGATCTCGCGCGCGGGCAGCGCGGCGATCTCGGCCAACACGGCGCTCTGGAGCAGCTGCTCGGCGAGCCTCACCGGCTCACGGTTCGCCTCGATGAGCAACGCGATCACGAGGGCGACGGGCGCGAACGTCATCACGACGAACAACGCGATCGTCTTGGTCTTGAGGGAGACGCGCATCCCGCGAGAGTACCCGCGACCTCACTCGATAGGGCCGTCTTTCCAGCCCGCTTCGCCCTTGTCGGTGCGCTTGCGGATCTGGAACTCGACGCGCCGGTTCTTGGCCTTGCCCGCGTCGGTCTTGTTGTCGTCGACGGGCCTGCGCGGGCCGAAGCCGCGCGCTTCGAGCCTGCGCGCGTCGACGCCGTGCTCGGTGAGCCAGCGCATCACGGAGAGCGCGCGCTGCTGGGAGAGCGCGATGTTCGATCGCTCGGAGCCGACGTTGTCGGTGTGCCCGTCGACCGCGAGGCGCGCGATCTCGGGGTGATCGCGCAGCACGTCGGCGACCTGCTGGAGCAACGGGAAGCTCTCGGGCTTGATGATCGCCTTGCCCGTCTCGAAGTGGACCTGATCCAAGATCACGATCTGCTGGCCCACCACGCGCACGGCCTTGGGACACCCGTTGGTCTTGGGATCGCTCGTGCGCTCGCCGCGCTCGTTCGGGCACGCGTCCTCGGTGTCCTTGATGCCGTCGCCGTCGGTGTCGGGCACGCACCCGTGCTTCTTCGGGTCGGCGCTCGGCGCGCCCTTCTCGTCGGGGCACGCGTCGTCGACGTCGTAGATGCCGTCGCCGTCGCGATCCGCAGGACAGCCGTTCTTCGCGGGATCGGCGCTCTTGATCCCCACGATGCCGGGGCAGGCGTCCGACGCATCGGGGATGCCGTCGCCGTCGCGATCGGCGAGCGCGGCCGGCACAGGCGGCGAGGGCACGGCGCCGGCGCCGCGGTTCGCGCCCGCGCCGCGATCGCCGCGATCGCCGCCCGAAGATCCGAGCCCGGGGAGGAGATCCATCGCGAAGCCCACGGTGCCGAACAAGCGGAACGTAGGCGTCCCGATCTCGTGGCCGAAGCCGGGACCTCCGCCGAGCCCGACCATGAGCGGCCCGAACGTGCCGCGCGCGGTGAGCATCGCTTCGAGGGCGAATCCTGCGCGCGCGATCGACGTGATGGAGTCGCCCGAGCCCACGGCGAAGAACACCTCGGGCCCGAGCTGCACCGGCCCGACGCGCACGCCGAACGCCGCGCCGCCCGTGGTTTGGCTGCCGATCAAGTTGTCGGGGCTCGCTTGGGCGAAGCGGCGCGCGAGCGTGAGCGACCAGAGCACGCGACCATAATCCGCGCCCACGTGAACCGCGGGCGCGAGGCGCACGCCGGACGCGCCGGAGAAGCGCTCCTCTGCGCCCGTAGGCACCCAAACGGAGAGCGAGAGCGACGCCGCGGGGACAAAGCCATCTTGATGAAGGACCGCGACGCGCGCGCCTAGGCGCAGATCGCCGAGCGCCGCGCCGCTCGGCCCAGCGACGGTGATGGGCCCGAGCGAGCCGCTCGACCCCGATTGGCCCAAGGTCGCAGGCAGATCGAGATCGACCTTGATGCGCTTCGCGATCTCGACGCTCACGAGCGCATGAAAAACAGCTTGATAGCTCACCCACCGAAAGAGCGATGGGCCCGACCCGCCGCCCTGTTCGGGGCGTAGGACGAGCGGATCTTTGGCGTAGCTCACCGCGAGCGCGATCGATGGCTTGAGCCCGCCCGTGACGTCGGCCGAAGGCACAGAGAAGAACGAATCGCCCGCGGGCGCAGGTGTCCACTCGTCGAGCGCACCCTTTGGCTCCGCGCTCGCGCGGCCCTCACATGCGGCAAAAACGGCGCACGAGAGGGCCAAAGAGACAGCGAAGAGGGCGCGCAC
>CAYTJL010000460.1:0-4355 GCA_964437785.1 uncultured Polyangiaceae bacterium | reverse complement strand
CATCGCCATTCTCCAGTACGCACACGGGGGCTCCGACTTGGCGGCCCCACTCGATCATCGAACGCGTCGCCCTCGACGGCGGCGCGGTTGTGTTCCGCGATGCGCTGCCCTCGCGCCATCGCGTCGGTGATGGTCGTGTCGAGGCACTTTGCGCGAGCTGCGTTGTGGTCGGTCATCATGCCGTCTCCTCCTCTTTGATTTGCGCAAGCCGCTCTGCGATCATCGCGTCCGCCGCGTCTTGGCCTCCGCGCGCGTGCGCGTCGAGATACTCACCAACGCTCGGCGGTTCGTGGCCATATGGCCAATCTCCATACGCGAGCGCGCCGCGGTCCCATCCGAGGGCGTCTTCCTCGCATGTTACCTCTTGCGGGCACGCAGAAGCCTCTGCTCCGCAATCGCGCAGCGCTTCGCGCGCGGCGTCGATGGCATCGAACGGATCGTCGCTCGTGGCGTAGTAAAGCACATCCACTTCAACGGTCGCGCTGTAGAGTCTCAGCTTGTCAGTCACGATCTCCTCCTGAACTCGATGTCCCATACCCACGGGTTCGCGGCCCATGAGCCGGCCCCGTTGATCTTGTCCCAGAGCATCTTGTACTCCGCGAGGCTCTCGACGCCCTCGTCGCGCGCGTCGGCCTCGGTCATGTTTTGGACGCGCACAAGGCGCACGCTCACGACGTCGAGGTCAATGCGCGAGTGCTCGCGCCGCATGAAGATCGAGGGCGTCCACTTCTTCACGCCTGACGGGTATCGAGGGCGGCACGCGGCCGGCTGCCCAAACCACTCTCCGTACCAATCAGCCGCGAAACGCAGCGGATCTGGACAATACGACTCCTTCACCCAAAGCACCATGCCGGGCTGGTACGGTGAGCGCCCAAGGCATGTGCGATGGTCGTCTTCGTCGTCAGGGTCAAGGCACCTGAGCCAATCGGGCTTGACGATGCGCCGCGTCCTCGTCTTGGAGCCAGCCAAGATCGCGCGGACCATCGGCGCCGTGAACAGGATCGGGCGCTCGCGCGAGGCGGTCACCGCGACACGCTCCATCCGCTCTTCTTCCGCCATCGTTCCCCGGTGGAGTCGATCCACTGAGTCGCCGTCTCACGCACGATGGTGACGCGCACGATCTCGCGCATGCGTCCGCGACACTGGAGCTGCTCGACGTGGACCGCGGCGTCTCCGATCTTGAAGCTCATGACTCCTCCGACGCAAGGATCGAGTGATACCGCTTCTCGCCCAGCAGGCGAATCTCGCCCGATGGCCCGAGCAGCGGATATAGAAGCTCACCCTTCTCGGCGCCCATGTGAGCGAGGATTTCGGGCGGGATCCACACCCCGTGACACCCCGCTCTCTCGTAGACTCTCATGCTCCCAGAGAGCACCTCGACGCGCATGGGCGCGACGCGCTCATCGCATAGCACAATAAGCTCTTCGCGCGAAACTTCGCCACGCGCGACCGCGGCGCGGATGTCCTCGATCTTCATGACAGCATCGCTTTCCGGCGCAGGAAGCGCCGATATTCTTCGTCGCGCGAGCGCTCGGGAGCAGAGCGCCCAGCGAGCGCGAGACGAGCGTGTGCGACCCAGTATCGCGCAGCGATCGCGGCCTCGCCATGATGCGCGCGACTCCATTCGCGCGCCGCCGCGCAGGCGTAGTCGATGGCGCCGAGCGCTCGCGCGATGTGTTCTTGCGCCTCGGCGTTGTCGCTCGTCTCGACGCGAGCGGCGTACTTCATCACGAGCGCTCGCGTGTTGGAGCGGCGCCTGTAGGCGCTCTCTCCGCGCTCACGCTCGCGCTTGCAAAAATCAGCGTAGTCACGCGCGGAGCGACGCTCCAGCTTTTTCGCCGCGCATGTGCGCGCTGCGCGCCGTCGCGCAGCGCAGGTGATTCCGGTGCTCACGACGCATCCTCCTCGGGAGCGTCGAACTGCGCGGCGTGCTCCGCGCAGAGCGCGACGAGGTGCCTGTGCCCATCGCCAGCGTCCACGAGACGCGTCGCGACCGCGACGACGGGGCATTCGATGCACCGCTGTACGGGACGCGGTGATGACGGCGCGCGGTCCTCGGGGGTCGTGGTCGAGACAGTGACGAGATCCATTGCATCCTCCTCGGGTAGCCTAGCACTGTGCTAGGTGAGTGTCAACTAGGCAGCGCGACGAAGCTCGGGCAGGGGTTGCGCCGCGTGCGCGCGGAGCGCCGCGGCGCAGATACCCACGCGCGCGCACCACACGTCGAGGGCCATGTCCTGACGTCGCGAGTTGCACGAGCGACACGCGAGCACCAGGTTGCTCGCCACGTCCGCGCCGCCGCTCACCTTGGGGTCAAGGTGGTCGAGGTGAAGGTGCGCGCCGCTGCTCTGCTCAGTGGCGCCGCAGTAGCGGCAGCAGTGGCCGTCGCGCTCGCGGATGAGCTTCGCGACGCGCCCGAGGCGCTTCGAGAGGCTCTCACGGTTCGGTCGGGCGTTGTGCTTCGCGCTTGCCATGGTCCCAACCTATTGCACTACCCATGCCATCCTAGACATGGGCCCGTCGAGTGCTTACCCCTCCTCTATGGCCGTCCCTCCCCTCTCCTCTCAGATCAGCGCAGCGCTCGACGCGTCAGGGATGACGCGCGCTCAACTCGCGGAAAAGCTCGGATTTAAGCCTGAAACGCACGGTGGTAACTCCACCGTAACGCGATGGGTCAATGGCGATAGAGCCCCCTCGCTCGCGCACCTCGCGCGCCTCGCGCGATTGCTGAACACGAGCTTCACACTCGAAATCCAAGGCTCTTTCGCGAAGATTTGGCCCAGCTCGCAATCGTTGCATACACATGACACGGCTGTCATGGGTGCAAGCTGCAACGATTCCGCGTAGTTGCGCGCGTCGCTCTCCGTTCAGCATGACAGCGGAGTCATGCGTCACATGTCAGGCGTAACATGGTGTTACGCGCGTAACCGCGTTACGACGTAACCTTGGGGCCCCGTCCGAGCGCGCGACCACGAGATTTCGCGCACTTGCGCGAGCGGCCTAGCGCGGTGCTAGGCATGGCAGCGATGGCATGAGTTTAGCAATAGATAGGGGTGAGAGGCGCACGGAGCGCCGAAAGAAAGAAGAGGCACCCGTGAAAAACATCATCACCGTGACCATCCCCGAGACCCTCGACGGCGAGCGCGTGACGTGGACAGCGCAGGTAGCGGAGACCGGGCACGTTACCCTTCTCCGCTGCGATACGCTCGCTGGATACGGCCGCTGGAACGGGAGCGCGATCGAGGATTGTGCCGTCGAGGCGCCCGATCACGTGTACGCGCGCCTCGACGCGGCGATCGCGGCGGTGATGCGTTAGGAGGCGGGCTTCACCCATCAGGAGGACATCAGGAGGACCCCACTATGGTCACATCGAACTACACCATCGACACCGACACGATCAACCCCACGGAGCGCGTGCGCGTGTTGCGCGACGGTCTCTTCGCCGGCGGGTGCCACCCCGACGTGGCGCCGCTCATGATCGCGATGCTCGAAGCGTACGACGCGGCGTACGCTGCCGCGAGCGAGGGACTCGCCTTGTATCAGGCGCACCAGGCAGCGACCAAGGCGCCGTCCTACCTGGCAGCGTTCGAGACGTACCGCGCCGAGCGCGCCCGCGTCGAGGCGACGACATGACCCTCCCCATCCCGCACGACCCCACCCACGTAAACCCGCCGGCGTAGCTGCCCACGCCCCATCCCGCCCCAAGCCCGCCCGGCGCAGCTCGGCGGGCTTGGGGCGTTAGGAGACCCCCATGGCACAATTCAGCTTGACGGCCGTCGCCGTCAATAATCGTCGTTATGTGAAGCGCAGTCGCACACCCGGGCTCATGCCGGCTTTCCCTGTCGCGCAGGGTCGAGGCGTATGGGCGCGCGAACAGCCGCGCGTCGTCGTTCTCGGGCATCCCGTTGTCGGCTTCGTCCGGCGTGACGAAGCCAAGGAGCTTGCTCGAATGGAGACGTCGCCCGATGCCATTGAGAGGATCGCCGCCTCCCACGAGGCGGATCTTTGGCGCGCGCTCGACGGGACGCTTGTCTCGTCATGGACACGAGACGGAGGAGGGTGGGTGCGCATCACGAGCGCACCCGGTGTGCGCGTCGTCGCCGGCTCGCGCCGGAGGTTCCGTCGATGAGCGGATCGCCGCCTAGCAGCCCCCTCGAAATAATTCTCACGCTACCCCTTGACACGACCCTAGCAGCGTGCTAGGTTTGGGGTGTGAGCAAGGCGCTCACGAAGGAGAGATTGACCCGTGAAACACCACCTCGCCCCCGTTCCCCCGGCATCTTTCGCCCGCGCCCTCGGAGAGGGCTACGGTCTGATCACCCACCCGAACGCGACCCGCAGCGGATACGTGACGT
>CAYTJL010000459.1:0-4392 GCA_964437785.1 uncultured Polyangiaceae bacterium | reverse complement strand
TCATGCTGATACTTGGAGCCAAGTGCATCACTTTGGGCCCAAGTGCATCACTACCTTAATGGATGGTGCGGTGGCGTCGGATAACCCGACCAAGGCCGCGACGAGGGGCGTCAATCGATGTCGGAAGAAGGCCAGATCTTCAAGAAGTATCGGCTCATCGCCGAGATCGGCCGCGGCGGCATGGCGGACGTGTTCCTCGCTGTGGCGCAGGGGCCGGTCGGGTTCAACAAGCTCGTCGTCGTGAAGAAGGCGCGGACGGAGCTGACGCAAGACCCGGAGTTTTTATCGATGTTCCTCGATGAGGCTCGCCTCGCCGCGCGCCTCAGCCACCCAAACGTGGTGCACACCACCGAGATCGGCCAAGACGGGGCGCGTTACTTCATCGCGATGGAGTACCTCGAAGGGCAGCCGATGAATCGGCTGAGGAGCCGCCTCGGCAAAGACTTCACGCCAACGATGCAGGCCCGCGTGCTCGCCGAGGCGCTCGCGGGGCTTCACTACGCGCACGAGCTTTGTGACTTCGATGGAACCCCGTTAATGGTCGTCCATCGCGACGCCACACCGCAAAACGTCTTCGTCACCTACGACGGTCAAGTCAAGGTGGTCGACTTCGGTATCGCGAAGGCCGTCGACTCCAGCTCGGATACACGCACAGGTGTAGTCAAGGGCAAAGTGTCGTACATGCCGCCGGAGCAGGCCACGGGCCAACGCGTGGACCGGCGCGCCGACATCTACGCGGCGGGCGTGATGTTGTGGGAGGCCGTCGCGGGGCGGAGGATGTGGAAGGGTATCGCCGACATCACCGTCATCCTCGAGCTCTCGCAGGGGCGAATCCCGGCCATCACCGACGTCGTCCCCGACGTGCCTTTGCCCCTCGCGCGCATCATCGACAAGGCCCTCGCGCCGAAGCGCGAGGATCGTTATGAGACCGCCGAGGACATGCAGCGCGACATCGAGGCATACCTCGCCTCGGTGCCCGACGCGCTGACAACGCGCGAGATCGGCAAGTTCATCACCGAGCGATTCGCCGAGGATCGCGCCAAGGTCAAATCCATCGTCGAGACCCAGCTCCGCGACGTGCGTTGGTCGGGCACCCACCCGCGCGTCACGGCCGAGAACCTGCCCAAGATCGATCCCGGCCAATTGGTGCTCACGCCTACCGGAGCGAAGACCGTCGCGAGCGCCGGCACAGGCGAGCCGTCGTCCCCATCCATCAAGACACCATCGCTCCTCACCGCCGCGCCCGTCACCAGCGCTGAGGCCCCTGCGCCGAGCCCCAAGCCCAACAAACCCATCGTCCCCATCGCGGTCGCGGCGGTCGCGGCGATCGGTGTTTTAATCGTCGGTGTTCGGCTCTTCCTGCCCTCCTCGCAGCCCGCGCCCACGGTGAGCGCCGCGACCGGCGCGGAGCGATCCCCTGCTCCCAAAGGCACCTCCACCACGACCGTCACGCCGGAGCAAGGCTCGGTCAAGCTCGTTATCCGCGTCACGCCCGGCGACGCGAAGATCCTGCTCGACGGCGTCCTCCTCTCGGCGGGCAGCTTCGAGGGCAAGGTCGTCAAGGTGGATGGGGCGAAGCGCGTTCGCGTGGAGGCCCCGGGCTACCTCGCCAAAGAGGAGACCATCGCCCTCAGCGGTGACGTCATGATGAGCATCTCGCTCGAACGCGACGCCAAGGCCAAAGACAAAGAGCCGCAGGCCGCCGCGCCCGCCGTAGGCCCGCGCCCGCAAAGGCCGAGCGATCCCGTGACGCCGCCCGCCGCGACGCCCGCGCCGCCGCCGCAAGCACCGCTCGCCCCCGGCCAAAAGCCCAAACGCACCATCGACTCCGACAGCCCCTACGCCCAATGAGCCAAAGACCCATCCTCCTCGCGCTGCTCCTCGCCGCAACCGCTCCTCTTGCGCCTGCGCCCGCGCACGCGCAGCAGCCGCCCGCGCAGCCGGGGCAGGCGGACGCGCACTTCAAGCGCGGCGTCGAGCTCTACAAAGAGGCCGACTACGCCGCTGCGCTCATCGAGTTCCGCCGCGCGTACGAGGTCGATCCCCGCTATCAAGCGCTCTACAACATCGGGATGACGCATTATCAGCTCCAAGACTACGCGAACGCGCTGCGCACCTTGGAGAAGTACCTGAAGGACGGCGGCGCGCAGATCTCGGCCGAGCGCAGGGCCGAGGTCGAAAAAGAGATCGAGAAGCTCAAGACCCGCGTCGCGCAAATCGAGATCACCGTCAACGAGCCTGACGCGGACGTCGCGATCGACGACGTGCCGGCGGGCAAATCCCCGCTCACCGCGCCGCTCTTGGTGAGCGCGGGCAAGCGCCGCGTCACCGTGAGCAAAGCGGGCAGGCCGCCCGTCACCCAGGTCGTCGAGCTCGCCGGCGGAGATCTGAAGAAGGTGACCATCACCTTGATCGCTCCCGCGGTCACGCCCGGTAACCCCCCTCCGGGCGGGGACACCGTAGCTCCCCCTCCCAAGCCCGTCCCGGTCGCGCCGTGGATCATCACCGGTCTCCTCGGCGCGGGCGCGGTGGTGACAGGCTCGCTCGCGCTCGTGTCCTCGAACGACCTCAAAGATAAGATCGCGACCTTGGGCGTGAAGCCCGACGACATCACGAGCGCTCATGACAAGGTCCGCGCGCTCTCGATCACGACCGACGTGCTCATCGGCGTGACCGCCGTCGCCTTGGGCGTCTCGATTTACTTCACGGTGTCCGCCCGCTCCGACAGCAAGCCCGCTGCGTCCAAAGCACCTTCGTACAGGCTCGTCGCCGGCCCGCGATCCCTGCTCTTCACCGGATCCTTCTGATCCTTTTTGAGAGGCTCTCATGACCCTCCGCTCGTCCCTCCACGTTCGCATCGACGTTCGCCGCTTCTCCCTCCTCGCCTTCGCGGCGATCAGCGCGTGCTCACTGATCGTCGAGAACCGGGAGACGCAGTGCGAGAGCAACGAGGATTGCAGCGCCTTTGCGAACACGGTCTGCGATCAGAGCACCAAGACGTGCGTCGTCGTCACCGGGGGCTCGGGGGGCAGCACCGGCACGTCGACCGGCACCTCGACGTCCACGAGCAGCTCGTCGGGCGGCGGCAGCGACGGTGGGACGGACCCCTGCACGGTGGCGAACAAACCCACCGTCGACATCTCCGACGACATCACGAGCGATTTCATCCTCACCTGCGACAAGGACTATCGCCTTATCGGCGAGGTCGTGGTCACCCCCGGCGCGACGCTCACCATCCAGAAGAACACGACCATCAAAGGCTTCTTCGACATGGCCAATCCGGCGGTGCTCGTCATCCAGCCGGGCGCCAAGCTCCTCGCCGTGGGGACGGCGGAGGAGCCCATCGTCTTTACGAGCGAGCTGCCCGCGAACCAGCGGCAGCCTGGTGATTGGGGCGGGGTCATCCTGCTCGGCAACGCGCCCATCAACCTGGTTGACGCCAACAACATGCCTACGCAGGGTAAGATCGAGGGCGTGCTGAGCGGCGGTTTGTACGGAGGCGCGAACCCCGATGACTCGAGCGGATCGCTCAAGTACCTTCGAATCGAGTACGGCGGCATCGCCATCGCGCCCAACAACGAGGTCAACGGCCTCACGTTCGGCGGTGTCGGCCGAGGGACCTTGGTGGACTACGTCCAAGTGCGGCAGAGCGCAGACGATTGCTTCGAGTTCTTTGGAGGCACGGTGAACGCGAAGCACCTCGCCTGCCAATACAACGGGGACGACGGCTTCGACTGGGACAACGGGTACACCGGCAAGCTCCAGTTCTTGGTCTTGCAGCAAGACCCCTCGATCGCGGACGACACCAACGGCTTCGAAGGCGACAACGACGCGGTCGGGTCACAGCACCTCCCGCTCAGCGAGCCCACGATCTACAACGCCACGCTCTGCGGCAAGAACATCGACGTCAACAAGCAGCAATATGGAATGTTGCTCCGCCGCAACACCAAGGCCCATATCTTCAACACCATCGCGATGGGCTTCGAAGCCGGCTGGGACGTCCGCGACGCGACCACCAACGTCGATCTCCAGAGCTCCATCTTCTTCGCGAACTTGATCGCCAACATCGCCTACGCAGAGACCGTAGGCGGCGCCGCGCCGCTCCTCGACGACGACGATGGCGGGCTCGACGAGATCGCCTTCTTCATGGATCCTCTCAAGAAGAACAGCACGATGGATCCGCAAATCCCTGGCTGCTTCAACGCGAGCGCGCCCGCGTTTGGGCCCATGGTGTCGCTCACGGCGAACGCGGCGACACCCCCCAACGACGGCTTCTTCGACCAGACCGCGGCGTACATCGGCGCGTTCAAGGACGCGAACGACACGTGGGCGACGACCGGCAAGTGGGTTGTTTGGGCCGCCAAGTAAACATCCGCGTTACATCTTGGTGAC
>CAYTJL010000458.1:0-4449 GCA_964437785.1 uncultured Polyangiaceae bacterium | reverse complement strand
GCGTGCGCGGCCGGGGGTCTTGCATGCCGCGCAGAAGGGTAGAGGCGATCGGGCCTCCCGAGCTACCGATCGGCGACCCCAAGCTCTATCGGCGAGCCGGGGGAAAGCGGGTGAGGTGCCGCGGCTCAGGAGGAGGATTACGCCGCGCTTGCCTTGTATTTGGCGAGGGCCGCGCCGAGGAGCGCGATAGCCCTCTTGAGGTCGGCCTCGGCGAGCACGTACGCGATGCGCGCTTGGTTCTTGCCGAGGCCCGGCGTCGCATAAAACCCCTCGGCGGGCGCGACCATCACCGTCTCTCCGCCCTCCGAAAAGTCGGTGAGCAGATACCGCGCGAACGCCTCGGCGTCGTCGACAGGCAACGTCACCACCGTATAAAAGGCGCCCTCGGGCTTGTGCAGCGAGACGCCCGGGATGGCCGAGAGCCCCTCGTACAGTACGTCGCGGCGACGTGTGTATTCGCTGACGACGCCTTGAAAATAAGGCGGTCCGAGGTCGTCCGCGCCGAGCGCCGCGAGCTGCGCGAGCCCCGGCGGCGAGAGGCGCGCTTGGGCCATGCACAAGCAAGCGGCCATGATCTCGGGGTTCTTGGTGATCAAACAGCCGAGCCGGATGCCGCACGCGCTGTAGCGCTTCGACAAGCTGTCGACCACGATGGTCCGGTCGGCCATGCCGTCGAGCGAGAGCGCGCTCGTCGCCTCGCGCCCGTCATAGACCAGATCGCGATACACCTCATCCGAGATGAGCGCGAGGTCACGGGCCTTGCAAAAGGCCGCGAGCTCCTCAATCTCGCTCCGGTGATAGACCGTGCCCGTGGGGTTATTGGGGTTACACGCGATCACGGCGCGCGTCTTGGGCGTGCAGGCGGCCTCCCAAACCTCGCGCGAAGGCAGGTGAAACCCATCGTCGGCGCGCAGCGTGAGCGGCTTGACCGTGAGCCCGGCCATGGCCGCGAACGCCGCATAGTTGGTGTAGAACGGCTCGGGGATGAGCACCTCGTCGCCGGGGTCGCCCACCGCCATGAGCGCGAAGACGAGCGCCTCGCTCCCGCCCGTGGTCGCGAGCACGTGCTCGGGCTTCACGTCGAGCCCGGAGCGCCGATAAAACGACACGAGCGAAGCGACGTAATCGGCCGTGCCGCCCGAGGGCGAATACGCGAGCACGTCGGGCATGTCGCGCTTCACGCGCGCGCGGAGCGCCTCGGGCGTGGGCAAGTCGGGTTGGCCGATGTTGAGGTGCAGCACCCGCACGCCGCGCTTCTTGGCCGCGTCGGCGAGCGGGGTGAGCTTGCGAATCGGGGAGGCAGGGACTCGTTGAGCGCGCGCGGAGATCTTCATGGAAGCTCATTGATCAAAGGGCCTACTTAGCCGGAGCTTTTGTTATCGCCCAGGCTCTTTATCCCAGGCTTCTACCGTTTCTGGGCTCGTTGAACGAGCGGATTATCGCGGTAGCTCGGACTATCTCATCATCTCCAGAGGTGGGCGGGCCCTTTGGACCGATCCCTCAGGAGATGTCGGGCGCTCGTGGGACCATACTGCTTTCGCTCGGATCCTAGTCTCTGAACCTTGCCGGCCCCTCGTGTGATCGCATGACCACCTTACGTGCCGGCCTTGGCTGCCGGTTGTCCGTCCCCGGAGTTTCCGGCAATTCACCCGATGATCAGCCGCCGCTCGCGCGGCGGTGGGCCTTTTATTTAAGCCTACCCTTCGAACCCAAATGCAAGAGCGGAATCTACACGCCGAAGGGCCGAGCGTCAAGATGGGTCGAGCGCGGCCTCCTCCGCCGCCATTTTCCCGGTCATCGCGTCGAGCACCGGGAGGTGTCCGCGCGCCGCGTCGTAGTGGCACACCAACAACGAAGGTACCGCCGTGGGGGACACCATCCGCCCGAGCTCGACCGAGAGCGCCACGGGAGCGGTGGTCACCCAATAAATAGGCTCCCCCGGCGCCTCGGATTGAACAGCGTCGAGCGCCGCGCGAAGCTCCGCGATCGCGCCCTGGATCTCCGCCATCGCACGGAGAGGCTCCTTCGAGCGCGGCGTCAACGAATGGACGAACCGCGCATTCACCCGCGCGGCGAGCCGCTCCACCGAGTCTCGTTGAATCCGGCTCACCCCTTCGACAGCCAAGATCACCCCGCGCCCCCCTCGCGTCTCCGAGCGCGCGCTCTCAAAGAAGCGCCTTGCCTCGGGCGGGATGGTCCGCTCCCGCGGCGCGGAGAACAATTGAAACCTCCCCTCGGACCACTGATACGTAACGAGCGGCGTCGTCCGCGCGAGGGCGTTGAGCCTTTGGCCGAGGAGCACAGCCGCGGCGTAAGGCGCCGCCACGAAGAGGTGAAGGGCCCCGCGGAGCCCGCGCGTGGCGCGCACAATCCCATGCTCGATCGCGGCGAGGGCGCGCTCCCAAAGGAGCACGTCCAAAGGAGCGTCTCGGAGCAGGGTGGGGCCCCCATCCAAAGGCTCCTCCGGCACCACGATAACCTCCTCGACATCGAGCCAAGGAGGCACGCTGAGCGAGCCATCGAGCGCGACGAGCAGCGCGCGATCGCCGCGCCCGTGCGCGACGAGCCAATCCAGGATCGTGGGATGAGCGAGGCAATCGCGAAAACGCTCGTACGCTTCGGCGAGCGTGCCCGCCATGGTCGAAGGCTCCATCTCGACCGCGATCTTTTCGCCGTAAGCGTAGTAACTGCTGTGCGGGACCTGGACGCGCTCGAAATACCCCGAGAGGTCCACGTCCCGAGCCCCATACGCCTCAGCAAAGAGCTTGGTGAATTGGGCCGCCGCGTCGCTCACCCAATCCATCTTGAGGCCCGGCTCGGCGCCTTCGACGCGCGAGAGCAAGGGGAAGAGGGCGAGCGGCCCATCGATCACCTCCCGTTCGCGCTGGAGCGCCACAGAGTCATCGCCGATGTCGAGCGCGCCGGAGAGCGATTGATCGTTGGGGGAGAAGACGACGACCAGCTTGTCGGGGAGGAGCACCGTGGCGACGCTCTCGATGTCGCAAATCCCCGTGCGTGCGTCGATGAGCACAATGTCGTAACGCGCGCGGAAATAAGCGCGCACCGCCGCGTACGCCTCGGGGAAATCCTCGTAGAGCGCCTCCCAATCGAACGAGCGGACGAGGCGGGAGTAGTCGTCGTCGAAGCGCCCCGCGCGCAGGAACGTGAGCGCGGCCTCGCGCCCCGACGGGCTCCCTACCGTGACCTCATATCCATACCTCGGCGAGCCCAAGACCATCTCGACGATCGCCTTCGTCTCCGCCTCGACCTCGGCGCCGTCGAGCTCTTCGCCGGGGTCGGGGTATTTGGCGCGGATTCGATGGTTGATCTCGTGGAACCCGTTGATGACACCGAGCTGATGTTTGCTCTTGTCATAACGTCGTCCCCCGAGCGGGGTTTTGTCGCTCAACAAATAACGATGCAGGCCGGGCGCCTCCAGGTCGAGGTCCACGACCAAGACCCGTTTGCCGCGCTGCGCTTCGAGCACGGCGACGTTGACGAGGGCCATGGTCCGGCCCACCCCCCCTTTGTAGGAGTAAAAGGTGACGATCTGCCCGTCGCTCATGGCTATTTGACCCGAAGGGAATGCGGGAACCCGCGGCGAGGAGCGTGACTCGTGCTGGCGCGCACGCGGCGCGGCGGAGCGGAGACGATGGAAGCCTCCACCGCGACGGCCAGCATAAAATCACGAAATTCTCCGAGGATAGCCGCGAGCTCGTGTTGTCGCCCCTCGCGCTCGAGCAACGCCGCAAGGTTGAGCGTGGGTGCCTCGGGAAACTTGCGCCGAAGAAACCCCGCATAATCATCCAGCGTCGCCCGGGGCTTCCCACTCCTATTTTCCGGGGCGAACGCGAGCGTCCTGAGGTCGAGGAGCTGAAGCGCTTGAAGCTCGACGGCTTCGTCCGTCCCCCACATCGCGGGAGCCGCGAGCATCGCGTCCAAGCGACGATCGATGTACTCCACGAGGAGGTGCGAGAGAATGGGCTTCATGGCTCGTCTCCCCGTTGGATACCGACGTCGATGGTTTCGACGTCAACCTCGCTGACGAAGAGATGCTCGTGGTGCTGCCAATACCTTTCGAGGTATCGATCGGCGTCGAACCCATCTTCCCCCGTAAACGCATCCACGCGGTGCGCGTCTGCCTCCACGAGGACATGGTGATAGAATTGTCGGCTCTTTGGAGGCTTGGAGAGGATGAAGGGCGCCCCTTCGGACGCGGCGAGCCGAAGCCCTACGGCCTTGTCATCCACCTGCCTCGCGACTGGGAGCACGCCTCGCGCCGCAGCGGCGCATCGATCGCTCTTGTAGTCGAAGCGCTTCAGCACGTCCGCGACATAGGCTCTTTGGGCTTCGCTCCAGCGGATTGCCATCATCACCACCCGCACTGCTCGCCCTTGTTCTGCTCTTTGAGCCACTTGGCGAGCGGCGCGAAGTAGTCGAGGAGCGCGG
>CAYTJL010000457.1:1355-4464 GCA_964437785.1 uncultured Polyangiaceae bacterium | reverse complement strand
GCTGGCACCGGCAGGGAGCGCGGCTTTGAGCAGGCCAATGGCGTGCTCGCGTTGGGAGAAGGTGAATTTAACCAGCGCGTCGTGCGGTTGGGGCGAAGGGAGATGTCCGGCCATGGCTCAACCTCTCGATCGCCGGAGCGATCGTTGGGACGAGAGAGAGGGAGTCTCGGGCTCGGCGAGCGGACCCTCCGCACCCCACACCCCCAGGTGGGCCGATGTGTAGTTACGAACGATGCTGTGTCAATATCGAGGGTTGAAAAAAACTTCAACGAGGCTTGAAGTAACGGCCGACCTGCTCGCGATACTCTTCGGGCACGTCGCTCCGCTCGATGCCGCCGACCTCGTCCGGGGCCGCCGCGCCGATGCCGCCTTCGCCCTTGAGGTTGGCCGTGTCGCCGGGCCTGCCCGCGGCCCTGCCCTGCGTAATACCAGGCATGGGCTTGCCCTTGCCGAGCTTGGCGTTGGCGCGCGCGCGAACGCCGTCACCATCGATGACGCCGGTGACCCCTTTGTGATCGGCTTTGCCCGGCGGATCTTCGCCGTGCCCGGGCGACGGATTGCCTTTGTCTTTGCCCTTGTCGCCGCTCGATCCTTTGCTCCCTTTGCCCGGTTGATCACCCGCCATCGGCAAAGGCATCGGCGCTCCCATCTGCCCTTCAGCCTCGCCCGCGCCCTTCTGCGCGTCGTCGAGGCCACGTTGCCTGTCGCCCTCTTCGCTCCCGGGCGGCGGCTCTTTGGCCATCTTGCGCAGCTCCTCTTCGAGCTGCTTTTGGCCCTCTTCGGTCTCGAGCTGCTCAGCCAGGTCCTTGAGCTGTTGTTTGGAGGGGCCTTTGCCGGGCATGCCCTCTTCAGGGGCCTGCGCCATCTTCTTTTTGAGGTTCTCGGCGAGGCGCTTGCGCTCCTCGGGCGTGAGCTTGCCGAGCGCCTTGTCGAGCCCCTCGGCGAGCTTCTGCTGCTCTTTGCCGCCGCCGCCCTTCTCCATGTCTTTGAGGGCCTCTTTGCCCTCGGGGCCGAGCCCGTCGCCGAGCTCCTTGGCGAGCTCCTTGAGCTTGTCGAGCTTCTTTCCGCGCTCGGCCAAACGCTTCTTCTGCTCCTCCAACGTCTTTGCCACGTTGGGCGCGCCGTTCTTCTTGGCGGCCTCGGCCGCCTCTTCGAGCGTCTTCAACGCACGATCGCGATCGGTCTTTTCGAGCTTGTTGGCGAGCCGCTCCATCTCGTCGTCGAGCGAGGTGAGATCGCGATCGCCGAGCGCCTTCTCCGCGCCCTTGAGATCGGGGTTCTCGCCGAGCTTGCCGAGCGCGCTCTCCATGCCTTGCCGCTCGACGCCCTCGCCGATCGAGAGCTTCTCGGCGCTGATGCCGTCGCGGATCTTGGCGAGATCGGCCTGCGCCTCGCGCTTCTCGACGCCCTTCTTGAGCTTCTCGCGGAGCTTCTTCGCGTCCTCCGAGAGCTTCTTGAGGCGCTCGCGCTGCGCGTCGTCGCGCGCGTTGAGCTCGGCGAGCTTGATGATCTTCTCGAGCCCCTCGATGTCCGCGAGCTTCACCACGTCGGCGCCGGGCGCCTTCGCGGGTGCGGGCGGCGCAGGCGGAAGCGGCGCGACCGACACCCACGCGATCGCCGCCGCGCCGATGGGCAACGCGAGATGCCACGAGCGGAGCACGGGCGCGCGCACCTTCTTGGGCGACGCACCTTCGAGCGCGATCGCCGCTTGCGAGATCACGACCGCGCGCGCCTCGTCCTCGCCTTCGCGCTCGTTCGATGAGCCCGAAGAAGCGAGCTCGACCGCGGTCGCGATCGCCTCGTTCGAATCGAGCTTCGCGTCGAGATAAAGCGCGACGTCCGCGTCGTGCCAGCGACGACGCCGCGCCATCGCATACCCGGCCACGCCGCCGAGCACGCCGCCCAGCGCGCCGAGCGGACGGAGCGCGCCGTGCCGCGACTGCCACGCAGCGGCCGATCCCGCCGCGCCGATCACGAGCCCGATCGCCGCGCCGCCGAGCACGTGGCGGAGCGCGAGCCGCGCGCGAACGCGGCGCGACCAGCGATCGAAGAGCGAACGAAAGCGCGGCACCTTGGCAGGCTCGGGCATACCCGAGGTTTTATCCCACCCTTCGAAGCTCGGCCAGCGCGGCGATGCGCGACGACGCGATGCGCACGGCTTCGGCGCTCTTGTCGATGCCCATCCACCTGCGTCCGAGCCGCTCGGCGACCGCGAGCGTGGTGCCCGACCCGCAGAACGGATCGAGCACGAGATCGCCCTCACGGCTGCTCGCGCGGAGGACCCGTTCGAGCAGAGCCTCGGGCTTTTGCGTCGGATAACCCGTGCGCTCTTTGCCGATCGGCGCGATGACGCTCACCTCCCAGACGTCGGAGAGCGGCGGCCCCGCCGTCTCTTCGTCGAGCGTGCCGGGCTTTCGGTGGCCGGAGGCGAAATTGGCAATTTGCTTCTTGGTGCCGAAGGTCTTTTGGGTGGACTCGGCCAAGCGCTCATATCCATAGAGCGTGTGGAAGGTGTGCTTTCCGTCATCGCTCTTCGAATAATACAAGAGGACGTCGTGCATCTTTTGATATTGCTTCGAGCGCGCCGGCCACCTGCGGTATCGCCACGTGATCTCGTTGCGGAAGCACCGCGGGCCAAACACCGTGTCGAGGAGCACCTTGAGGTAATGGCTCGCGGTCGGATCGCAGTGCAAGTAGAGCGAGCCCGTGGGCGCGAGCGCGCGGTGGAGCTCGGGCAGCCGGAGCGCCATCGCGGTGAGGTACGCGAGCAGCTCGCCCTCGCCGAGGAGCACGCGGAGCGCGTCGAGGAGCCTGCCCGCGCGCGCGTCCGTGCGCTTCACCTCATCGAAGCTCGCGCGCGCCTCATCGGTCCATCGCCACGCGTCGTTGAAGCCGAACGAGCGCTTCTTGGGGCCCCCGTGCGCGCCCTCGACGAGATCATAGACCTTCTGCGAGCAGAACGGCGGATCCAGATAAATGAGATCGACCGACGCCGTAACGACCTTCTCGCGAAGGATGGTGAGGTTGTCACCGGTGTGAAGAGAGCCTTGGCCTACGCGGAGCATCCGGCGCAAAGAGCGCACGGATAGGGCGAGTGGGCCAAATTATG
>CAYTJL010000457.1:0-1255 GCA_964437785.1 uncultured Polyangiaceae bacterium | reverse complement strand
GCTACGCCGCCTTCCCGGCGCCGCTGCCTTTGCGGAAGGGGGCAATGCCCGCGTACACCGCTCCATCGCCGAGCATGTAGCCGATGCGGAGGAGCTGATTGTATTTGGCCATCCGGTCCGAGCGGGACGCCGATCCGGTCTTGATTTGACCCGCGTTGGTGGCGACGGCCAAATCGGCGATGAACGTGTCCTCGGTCTCGCCCGAACGGTGCGAGATGATCGATCGATATCCACCCTCGGACGCCATACGGATGCAGTCGAGCGTCTCGGTGACGGTGCCGATCTGGTTGAGCTTGATCAAGATCGCGTTGGCGACGCCGCCCTCGATGCCCTTCTGGAGCTTCTCGGGGTTCGTGACGAAGAGATCGTCGCCGACGAGCTGCACCGTCTTGCCGAGCTTGTCGGTGAGGAGGCGCCAACCGGCGGCGTCCTGCTCGGCGCAGCCGTCTTCGATGGAGAGGATGGGATAACGCTCACACCACGTCGCGTACGTGTCGACCAGCTCCTCGCGGCTCCGCGTGTGGCCGTCGAACGTATAAACACCCTTCTCGACGTCGTAGAATTCGCTCATCGCCGCGTCGAGCGCGAGCGCGATGTCGTCGCCCACGCGGTAGCCCGCGGCCTCGATCGCCCGCACGATGTGGATGATCGCCGACTCGTTGTTCGCGAGCCTCGGCGCGAAGCCGCCTTCGTCGCCGACCGCGGTCGTGAGCTTGTCCTTCTTGAGGATCGCCTTGAGCGCGTGGAACACCTCGACGCCCGCGCGGAGCCCGTCGGCGTACGTGGGCGCGCCGTGCGGCACGATCATGAACTCTTGGATCTCGAGGCCGCTGTCCGCGTGAACGCCGCCGTTCAAGATGTTCATGAGCGGCGTGGGGAGCACGCGCGCCGACGCGCCGCCGAGGTAACGATAGAGCGGCAATCCAACCGCGTCCGCCGCCGCGCGCGCGACCGCCATCGACACGCCCAAGATCGCGTTGGCGCCGAGCTTGGATTTGTTGTCCGTGCCGTCCGCGTCGATGAGCACGCGATCGATCGCCGCTTGATCGAGCGCGTCCATGCCGACGATCGCAGGCCCGAGCACGTTCTCGATGTTCTTGACCGCCGCGAGGACGCCCTTGCCCAAATAGCGCTTCTTGTCGCCGTCGCGCAGCTCCACCGCCTCATATTCGCCGGTCGACGCGCCGCTCGGCACCGCGGCGCGGCCCTCGCCGCTCAGCGTGCTCACCTCGACCTCGACCGTGGGGTTGCCGCG
>CAYTJL010000456.1:0-4466 GCA_964437785.1 uncultured Polyangiaceae bacterium | reverse complement strand
TCGTGCAGATGAAGGGCACGGGCGCGACAGGCACCATCGCGATGGACGCGCTCCCGGGAGGGCCGTTCGAAATCGAGCCTTCGGGCTTCGCGGTGCGCTCGGAGAGCGGCCGTTATGCGGTGGGAGATCCCATCGAGGTGACGATCGCAGCCACGAACGAGGAGCTCGGACGCGTGGAGCTGTCCGTCGCGATCGAGGGATAGGGAGTCAGGCGGCGGAGGCCTTGGCCCGCGCCAAACGACGCTCGCGCTCGCTGTCGGTGACGGTCAAGTTGTAGGGATTGGTCTTGGTGCCTTGCCCGCCGGTCAAGACCCCCGTCCAGTCGAGCAGCCCGCCGGAGGTGAGGCGCAGCCTGTCCCCCGTGGACGGCTTCGCGCTCCACGTGCCGCCGTACAACTGCGCGTTCTCTGCGTCGTTGATGATGTTGGCCGTGGCGCCGCTCGCGACCTGATCATCGGACGACAGGTCGTACACCGTGACGTTGGTATATTGGGACATGGGCTTCCTCCTTTTAGAACGGAGAGAGCCTAAAGAGAGAAGAGGGAAGGGGATAGCGCAGAACCTACGAAAAATGCGGCAAAATCAACGATCTTCGCCTTCGCCCCCGACCTCCTCGGCCCCCGCGCTGATGGGGACGGCCCAGAGGATGGCGCCGGGGCGGATCCCCGCCTCTTCGAGCGTGAGCGGCGCGCCGCCCGGCTCGCCGTGCTCGGGGATCCTGCGCCCGGTGCGAGGCTCGATGAGCGTCCACTCCGTTCCATACGTCATGGGAGGGAGCTTTTTACCGGCCCTGCGGAGCGACTTCCACACGCGCGCGACGAAGCTCGTGACGTTCGGGTGAACGTCGATGGAGAGGCTCCATATCTCGCGCTCTTGGCCCAAGATCCTGCGGGGATCCACGGTGACGACGCGCGCGCCGGGCTTGACGCCGATCGCGGGCGTCGACGACCGCACAGGCGCGCTGCCGACTCGCGGCTCGCCCGAGAGCGCCCCGGAAGGCAACGTGTCCGCGCTCCCAAGGGTGCCCCCACCTCGCGGTGAATCACGCAGGGCGACGCGGCTCTCCAGCGCGGGCGCCGCCGCGGGCACCACCACCACAGCGGGCGAAGGAGGCGGCGTGGTCCTCGCCTCGCGGACAGGCGACCTGCCCGACGAGACGAGCTGATCTTCGCCGAGCGTGGAGGAGGGGATGATGGATAAGAGCGCGTCGAGCATGGCCTCCGCGCTCGCGTGGCGCCGGAGAGGGTCAATCGTGATCGCTTTGTGGACGACGCGCGCGATCTCGTGGTCGACCCACGGCGCGACCTCGGTGAGCGGGGGCGGCGCGGAGGTGCAAATGGCGATGAGGAGCTGCCCCACCGCCGAGATGTGATGGAACGGCGCGCGGCCCGCGAGCGCCGCGTAGAGCACACACCCCATCGACCAAACGTCGGTGAGCGGCCCGACGTCGCGGCTCGACTGCACCTGCTCGGGCGACATGAACATGGGTGAGCCGAGGATGCCTGTCGTGGTGAGGCCGCTCGGCGCCTCGGCGAAGGGGTCTTTATGGACCTTGGCGATGCCGAAGTCGAGGAGCGTGACGCGGATGGATCCGCCCTTGGTTTGGGCCGGATCGCGCGCCAAAAAGAGGTTATGAGGCTTGATGTCACGGTGGATGACGCGCGCCTTGTGCGCCGCCGAGAGCCCTTGGAGCGCTTGTGTCGCGACGCGGATCGCGCTGCCGGCCGAGAGCGGCCCCACCCGATCGAGGAGCGTTTGGAGGTCCTCCCCGTGGAGCAGCTCCGTCACCAAGAACAGCTCCCCTGTCGCCTCGTGTTTGCCCGCGTCGAGGACGCGCACCACGTGATCGCTTTGGATGGACCGAATCACGTCGGCCTCGCGCCGAAAGCGCCGCGCCGCATCCCCGTCTTCGGTCGTCAGGTGGCCGTGGAGCACCTTGACGGCGACGAGACCCCGTGTCTCCCGGTCGGTGGCCTCATAGACCGCGCCCATCCCGCCGCGCCCGACGAGGCGTGTCAGCTCGTAGCGATTCGCGAGCGCGGCGCCGATGCTGATCATGGGCGCAGGAGGATATCAGCGCTCGCGCCGCCTGCGAGCCTTGTATTTGACACGGATGGGCACGCCTTCGATGGTGAAGGCTTTGCGGATCTGGTTCGCCACGTAGCGCCGATACGAGAGGTGAATCGCCTCTGGGTCGCTCGCCAAGACGACGAAGAGCGGAGGGTCGGTCTCGGCTTGGGTGATGTAAAAGAGCCTGGGTGCTTTGCCGCCGCCGGTGGGCGGGGGGTGCGTCGCGAGCACCTGCTCGAAGAAGCGGTTGAGCTCGCCCGTGGGCACCCTGCGCCGGTACGACGCGGCCACCGTGTCGACCATGCCGAGCAGCACGTTCATGCCGCGCCCGGTCTTGGCGCTCACGGGCACGATGGGCGCCCACGGCGCGAACGTGAGCTTGTCGCGCGCGCGCTCCTCGGCCTTCTTGAGATCGCGCTTGTCGAGCCCGCCGAGCGCGTCGATCTTGTTGAGGCCGATGACCACGCCGCGCCCGCGATCGACCGCGAGACCCAGGATCTTCGCGTCCTGCTCGGCCACGCCCTCGATGGCGTCGCACATGAGGAGCACCACCTCGGCGCGCTCCATCGCGCGGATCGCGTGCATCACGCTCACCGCCTCGACCACGCTCTCTTCTTTTTGCACCTTGGGCTTGCGGCGGATGCCCGCGGTGTCGATGAGCAAATAGCTTTTGTCGCCGCGGGTGACGCGCGTGTCGATGGGGTCGCGCGTCGTGCCGGGGCGCGCGTCGACGAGCATGCGCTCCTCGCCCGCGAGCCGGTTGACGAGCGAGCTCTTGCCCGCGTTGGGCTTGCCCACGATGGCGACGCGCACCGCGCCGTCGTCCGCCTCTTCTTCGGCGCTCGCCGCGCCGAGCGTGCTGAGCGCCTTGTCGATGGCGTCTTCGAGCTCGGCGATGCCGCGGCCGTGCAGCGCGCTCATGAAGAGCAGCTCGCCGATGCCGAGGCGGAAGAGGTCCGCGGCCTCGGCCTCGCTCCGCGTGGAGTCGGCCTTGTTCGCGACGTAAATCACGGGCTTCTGCGCGCGGCGGAGCAGATCGATCTCGGCGTGATCGGCCGGCATCATGGGCGCGCGCGCGTCGAGCACGCACACGATCGCGTCGGCTTCGCTGATGGCGACGTCGATCTGGCGCTTGATCCCGCGGCGCATCGGGTCGTCGCTCTCGGGGTCGAAGCCGCCCGTGTCGACGAGCGTGAAGCGCCGCCCGCGCGAGAGCACGTCGCCGTAGTGGCGGTCGCGCGTGACGCCCGGCTCGTCGTGGACGATCGCCTCTTTCTTGCCGACGAGGCGGTTGAAGAGCGTGCTCTTGCCGACGTTGGGCCGCCCGACGATCGCGACGATCGCCGAGGGTTTTGTGATTTTTGCGGAGGTCTTGACCTCTTCGCTCATGACCGCGCTCCCGTCGTCGATCGCGTGTAGCCGAGCGCGTCGAGCTCGGCGCGCGCCTCGCGCCACTCGGGCACGACCTTGACCCAGAGCTTGAGGTTGACCTGCGCGCCGACGAGCTCCTCGATGCGCGCGCGCGCCCGCGTGCCGATGCGCTTCATCATCTCGCCGCCCGCGCCGATCACGATCCGCTTTTGGCCCGGCCGCTCCACGATCACCGTCGCGTCGATGTGGATCACGCTGCCCTTGCCCTCACCTTCGGCCGGCTCGTGGAAGCGATCGATCGCGATCGCGACCGCGTGCGGCACCTCTTCTTTGGTCGCGAAGAGGATCTGCTCGCGCACGTATTCGGCCGCGAAGAAGCGCGTCGGGCGATCGGTGAGATCGTCCTCGGAGTACTTGGGCTCGCCCTCGGGCAAGAGCTTCGCGACCTCGGCGATCACGCGATCGACGCCGCGCTGCTTGAGCGCCGCGATGGGCACGACGGCCGCGAATTCGCGCAGCTTCGAATACGCCTCGATCATCGGCAGGAGCGCGGCCTTGTCTTTGACGGTGTCGACCTTGTTGATCACGAGCACGGTCGGCTTGCCCGCGCCGATGTCGGCGAGCAGCGCGACGTCGCCCGGGTGCGGCGTGTGCTCGATCGGGCCTTGTTTTTGAGGGGTTTTCGTGACCTCCTCGGCGTCCTCGCCGGGGCGCCTCTTCGGGCGCTTCGCGGGCCGGGGGTCCGGCGCCGTCACGAACACGACCACGTCCGCGCCGCGCGCTGCCTCGCGCGCCGCGTGGTTCATCACGCGACCGAGCTCGGACCTCGGTTTGTGAAGGCCCGGCGTGTCCACGAGCGCGAGCTCCGCCTTGCCCGAACGGACCACGCCCAAGATCGCGTCGCGCGTCGTCTCGGGCGTCGGCGACACGATCGCGAGCGGGGTCCCGAGCGCCGCGTTCAAGAGCGTTGATTTACCCACGTTGGGACGGCCGACGATCGCGACCGTGCCCGCGCGGGGCGGGCC
>CAYTJL010000455.1:0-4542 GCA_964437785.1 uncultured Polyangiaceae bacterium | reverse complement strand
TCGCAAGCTGGTGCTGCGACGCTGCTCGGCCCTTTCGGTCCCCGATCTCGTCCTTTATCTGGATCGACTCGCGCAGCAGCGCGCGCGCCTCCGCGTAGTTGCCCTGGCTGGACTCGATGCTCGCAAGCTGGTGCTGCGACGCTGCTCGGCCCTGTCGGTCCCCGAGCTCGTCCGCGAGCTGGATCGACTCGCGCAGCAGCGTGCGCGCTTCTTCGTACTTGCCCTGCCCTGCGAGGAGCAAGCTCTCTCGATACAGCCGATGGGATCGCGTTCGCGGATCTTCCTCCGAAAGCTCGCGAAGCCGCTCCTGCCAGCGTGCCATAATGGGCCAGTACCCGCGCCCATAGAAGAAGTAGCCCATGGCATCGATCGCCGCAGCGATCGTTCGCCGCAAGCTCCCCGTCGCGTCATCGCGGTTCCAGCCGGCCTCGAAGAGCCCGAGCAGATGCCCGAGCCGCTGCTCCAACTTGTCGTTGTCGTTTCGATGCTCTAGCGCGTAGCGGAGCGCCGCTCCGAGCAGCGCGAAGAAGACTCGCTCCAACACCTCTCCGGCGAGCTCGCTGTGGTTGCCCGCATGTCCCTGCACCGTGGGATGCACACGAAACACGTCGAGGCCCACATCCCGGTTGACGAGCCCAGCTCGGCTCCATGCCGAAAGCGCGCGCCCCACCAACGTTGCCGCTTGCTCCTGCCGCTGAGCCTCATCCTCGTCCGCGTTGTCGAGCATCCCTGCCGTGGCCGTCTCCAGCTCGTCCCGCGTGAAGCTCCCGTCCGCAAACAAAGGCAACACGCTGAGCAGTTCTCGGCTCTCGTCGTCGAGGAGCTTCAACGACGAGGCGAGCAGCGCCTCCATCCGCGTGCTCATGGCCTCGGCTGCCAACGCGCGCGCTGCGCTCGCAAGCTTGTCTGCTTGGGCGAGCTCCGGCACCGCGCCGTGAAGCTCGGGCAAGCCTCGCGTCGCCGCGATTCCTACGGCCCAATTCAGCATCTCCGGGTGCCCCCCGAGCGCAAGCGTCAAGCGCAACGGCAACCCTTGATAAACACCGTTGTCGTCGCGCGCCGCGTTCGCGATCTCGGACACTCGCTCGCGTGCCACGTTCACCACGTACGCAGCTCCCACGCGCGGCGAGAGCCCCTCAGTCAGCACCCGCGCGCGGACCCAAGGCCACGCATGGAGCACCTGCGGCGCGGGACGGAGCGTCAGGAGCGCTTTGCTCCCGTTCAACGGCATCTCCGCGAGAAACCGGAGGAGACGCTCAATCTCCTCGTCCGCCAAGTCTTCGAGGTTGTCGAACACCAAGAGCGACGGGTGTTGCCCGAGATACGCGAGCAGCCGTTGGGCAAACTCTGGTCCCGAAGCGTCCGGCACCATCAACGCCGTGGCCGCGCTCCGCACGAGCGACTCCGCGGTTGGTTTCCCAAAATGGAACGAACGCACCGACGCAAACGCCAAACCCCCAGGAAAGCGCCACGCGTGGCGATTCGCTGCCTCCTGCGCGAGTGTCGTCTTGCCAATGCCGCCCACGCCCGCAATCGCCATGACCCGATGCGTGGTGTCGTCGAAGAAGCGGCCGATCTCGACCAGCTCTTCGGCGCGGCCGTAAAAATGGGCCACCTCGATCATACTCCCGCGACCGGACGTGCCATCGAACGCGAGCGGCAATCCGCCGTCGCTGGTCGCAATCTCCGTGAGGCGCAGGCGATCGCCGCCAAAGAGCTGCGTGGCCTTCGCCGCCTTGGAATGGGTCTTGGCGAGCGCGCTCTCGGCGGCAGCAAAGGCGTGGAGCACCGTCTGTCCACGACAAAGACCCCGGTACACATAGCCTGCAAACAGCGCTGCCGCGTCGTCGGGCACCGGACGCTCGTGGCCAATAGCTGCCTCGACAGCGCCCTCTTCTTGGAGGTAGCGCGCGAGCGAGACGGTCTCGCGTGTGGCCGTGTGACACGCGTTGAGCACAGCGAGTCGCATGCCTTGGCCCTTGAGCGCCTCGGCAAGCGCCTCGCGTCGAAAGGGCTTGTGATTGCAGAACGCGTCCTCGAACGCGAGGTCGCCCGGACGGCCATGCCCTGCAAAGTGAAAGACATGCGGCGGCACACCGCGCGCGTCGCACGTTTTGAGCGCTTGCTCGAATGTCTCGCGCGTTGGCGGCAGCAAGCGGTAGAACAGCGCCGGCACGTCCCCGGCCTTGGCCTCGCGCTGAAGCAGCACCCACTCCCGACGAAGGTCGAGCGGCACGCTGTCGCCCACGGGCGCCGAGGCGACGACGAGCACGCGAAGCTTGTGTCTGCCGCGCGCGAACGCGTCCGCGGCCGTGGTGGGCGATGGATGCGAGACGGCGGGCGCGGGGGGCATGTCATCGCGGCTCGGAGCGACGCCGTCAGGGTTGCGAAAGCTCGTCATGACGCACCTTCTTCCGCGGTCGCGAGCCGGGCGGTTGGTGATGCGTACACCGCGTACGCCAAACGATCCGGGTTGTGCGGCCCGACGTGATCGCGCACCTGAGCACGCGCGAGGCGCGCAGCTTCGCCGACGGTCTTTCCGGCGCCGAGGTGCTGGTAGAGCCGGCGCGCAAAGAGCGCGGCAACGCGATCCCCCACGGACCACGACGGAGCCATGAATGCTCCCGCTCCCGCACGCAAAAGAAAGGCGTTTGCCCACCCGCCGTGGCCTGACAGCGCGCGCGTCTCGATGCCCGTCTCGCACGCGTTGAGGAACACCAACGCTCCCGCCAACGCTTCGGCCGATTGAACGTCAACCGTGCGCAACTCGCCCCCTTCGAGGACCAAGCGCCCGCCGAGCGGCGCAACAGGCTCCGCGAGGCCGTGACACGCGAAATGAAAAAAGCCGATCGTGCTCGCGGAGCCCATCGCTTTCATCGTCTCCAGCGCTGTGCGCAGCTCAATCGGCGCTGCTCCGGTGATCGTGCGCAGCGCGCTCCGCTCGTCGCTCACAGAAAGCGGCGGGTTCGACGGCGGCGCCACGAGCACGGCCCGGCCGCCCGGCAAACGCTCCCACGGGCTGCCGCTGCGCAGCCAACGCGTCACCGCAAAGCGCTCGCCCAAAAAGCCGGCGGACCCGAGCGAGGCCATCTCCCATGGCACCCACGGATCCTCTGCCTCGATGTGCAACTCCGTGCCCTCGGGAGCGTTCGCGAGCGCCGCGATCACCGGCTCCGGCAACAGCGTTCGCGCCAGCTCGGCCCCGATGTTTCGGATGCGCAGCGCGCGCGCCTCGGCTTCGTCGAGCCTCACCTCGCCGTGAAGGTCGCGGCACAGATCGACAATCAACGTGGACGCCTCCGCGGGCAGCTCTTTCCATCCCTCGATCGGCGCGCGGAGCAACGCTCGTGCTCCGTCGAGAGTAACGCGCACGGTGCGCCGGTCCGCATCGCGGCTCCGCTCATCGACACGAAGTCGCAGCCCGACGAAGCGCTCGCTCGCCGCGTGGAGCACGCCTCCGCTGCTCGCTCGCGCGTTGCTGGTCGTCGCCGCAAGGTGCTCCGCGACGGTCCGCACCAACACCTTCCGCTGGGCAACGAACCGCTCCACGCCGTCCTGATAAAAGCGAACGACGATGCTCGACGAGCCGTGACGCTTGGCAAAGAGCTCGAACACGAGCGTGGTCGAGTCCAGCGCCTCCGGGACGCGCAACGGCTGCACCAACTGGCACGACGCGGTGAGCGCGCCGTCGTCCGGCAGCTCGACCTCAACTTCTAAATCGACAGGCTCTTCGCGCTCGCGCGGAAGCTCCACTTTGCGGCCCGCGATCGCCGTTGGCTTACTGCGCGCGGTAACCTTGATCTGGAAGGACGTCTGCTCCACCACCTCTTCGGGCGCGTCCACTTCCGGGTACGTCTCGATCGGCGCCACCTCCTTCGTGCCGAGCAAGCGACGGAGGAGCCCGCTCAGCTCCGACGCCGAACGGCCACGCGGCGGCGACGAGTGATCGTGGCCACGCGTGCCCCCGGAGCGGGTTACGTGCGCGGGATCGTCGTCAGGGTAGGCGCCCGCGTCGAGCACGTCGCGCAATCGGTTCCTTGTGCCGAACGACTGCAAGTCCCGGCGTAGGTGCTCCCAGTCCTCGGTCTTGTGGCATCGGTCCAGCGCGTCGAGCAGCGCCACCATCTCCGAACGCAGCGCCCGGCGGCGCTCCGCTCCAAGGTTCGGCAGCTCCAATCGCAGCGCATCCAGCGCTCCTAATACCCATTGGCGAGCTTCCATCGCGTGCAAATCCTTTCGACCCGTAGGGGAGCCTCAAATGCCCGGCCCCCATGAACCGCGCGATGGTAGCACACGCGGGCCTACCCGCCCTCCCGGTCTGCTCAAAACACCCTCCACAAAGCAGCATCGCGATGGCTTGAGCCTCCAACATTCCACATGGGTTAAAGCCATTGCCCGTCTGCTCAAACGCTCTTGAGGGCACCACTTGTCTTTTCAACCACGTTGCGCCTCCCGGCTCCGGCCGGGCATGCTCCCAGGGTGTGCCCCGTAACTGCTCGAAAATTATCATAAATTGTTCGACACCCCGCAGCGCTGCATGGT
>CAYTJL010000454.1:0-4543 GCA_964437785.1 uncultured Polyangiaceae bacterium | reverse complement strand
CCCCCTCTTTCTCTTAGCGTCTTAGCGTCTTTGCGCCTTTGCGTCCCTTTCTCCTCTCCGTGCACCTCTTGATTGGCGAGCGCCGCGAGGGGGGCTACGGGAGGCACAAATGAGCAACGAACTTCTGCGGGGCTATACTTAGCGGGGGTCGTCCCCGTTTTTGTAACGCTGCAAGAAGGAGAGGAACTGCTCGGCGCGCTCGATGAGATCGTCGTACGTCAAGATGGTGATCCCGGCGAAGAAGCCGTTCTCCAGCCGGAGGCGCTCGCGCTCCTGCTCACTCCGGTTGCGCCCGATCACCACGAAGCCCCTTGGGCGGTGGAGCTCTACAGGGACGCCGCGCCGGTCATCGTAGCTCAGCTTGCCCGGTTGGGGCTCGCGCTGGGCGGCGTCGTAATAGTGCATGAGCTGCCCGACGGCGCGCGCGCACTCGACGCTGTGATGGAGCCATTGATTGTAGCGCGTGAACACCGGATGTTCGGGGCGCTTCAGCTCCCACAGGTCCGGGAAGCCGTCCCGCCGGATCGCGAGGAGGTCAATCTCTGCGCCGCGCGCGATCTCGTACGGAGAGCGGCAGTCTTTGTACTCCGGCCCCAGGATGACCTCCCAGTGGCGATGAATGAAGGTGCGGTATTCGTCCTCCTTCAGCTCTTTGTCGACCAGCGCTCGAAACTCGGCCACGGTCTTGCTCATCTTGTAGGCCGGGCCCTCGACGGCGACGGCCACGGCTTGGAGCAGCTCGCGCTCCAAGTCCTCTGCATCTTTGAAGACGAAGCCGCCGCCGCGATTGCGCTGCATCACCCTTCGCATCAGCTCGCGATCGCGGCTGTGAGCGGTGGCGATCACCACCGGTCGAAACGGCCTCTCACGGAGCAGCTCGTCGAGCGCACCGAGGCCGTGCTCCACGTCGTCGCCCACGTGGCCGGGCTCCAGCGGGATTTGGAGGTCGAGGATCACCACGTCGGGCTCGAAGCTCTTCGCTTTGGCGACTCCATCGCTCGCGGCAGAGGCCCGCTCGACCACGTATCTGGCCGCTTTGAGCCAACGCACGTAGTCACCGGCGCTCGCGTCGTTGTCTTCGATGAGGAGGACTCGCTCTCTCCGGGTGCTCATCCGACGTCCCTCCAGGTCACGAACCGAATGAAGAAACACGTCTCCGCGTGATTGGGATCGATGTCGACGCGGGCGCCCGCGCGCTCTCCGTACCGGCGCGCGATGGGGAGGCCCATGCCCGTGCCGAGCGGCATGTCGGAGCCGCCTTTTTTGGTGGTTTGGTAGAGCTGAAAGATGCGCTCGCGGTCGGCCTCGGCCACGCCGGGGCCGCTGTCGATGACGTTCAAGCGCGTCGTGTCGCCCTCGCTCTGGGCCTCAATCCGAACAGCAGGGGGTCGTTCATCACGGAGGGAGAGGGCGGCGTGATACGCGTTCTCGAACAAGCCGTGCAACATCTCGCGGAGCCCCTCTCGGCTCGCGCGGACGCGGATCGCCGGATCGACGTTCACCGCGCACGAGACGTTTGGCATCTTCTCGCGCAGCTCAGACAAGCTCTCTTCGACGTGCGTTTGGAGGACGAGCCCTGTGATCTCCCCCTCCGGCACCTCGTGCCAGAGCCTCGTCTGCTCGGCGAGCGCGCCCTGATACGCGAGCTCCTCCTCGATGCGAGCGAGCTCATACGCCATCTCGCCGGGAGAGGTGCGCTGGAGATGGCGTTGGATGGCCTTGAGTTGGGACCGCGCCGCGCCGGCCGAGCGTTTGAGCATGTGGGCGAGCGTGAGCTGGAGGCGCCGCTCGACCTCGTCCTCGATCTGCGCGCGCATGTGCGCAGTTTGATCGGAGCCGAGCTGCGCCGCCACCTCGGGTGAGAGCACGGCCAAGAAGAGGAGCACGTAGTCGCGCGGGAATTGATACCGCGTCAGGATCTCCAGGTTGCCGGCTTGCACCTCGCGGATGATCTTGCGCGCCAGGAAGTAGTGGTGGATGAGCGGGTTTTGGAACCGTACGGCATCGTAATAATCTGCACGCTCTGAGAGCCATGAGGCCGCCACGTTGCTCATCACGAGATCTTGCAAATGGAAGCCACGATCCAGCCCAAACTGTTCGAGCGCGCCGTCTTCGAGCGCGGTGACGACCTCCGCACCATCAATTTGCAAGTCTCTCAAAGGACTGCGCATGTAATCGACGAACACCCGCGCCGTCCACGTGGAGAGTGTCTCATCTGGGCTCGTAGGTTTGCCGCTCCTAATCAATGCTTCCAGCCACGAGACGATGCTAGAGATGTGAAGAGTCAGCGCTTCGAGCCACGCTGTCTTGCGCTGCGCTTCAAAGAAGCGCTCTTTGATCAGGGCGTCGGTGAGCTTGGACGAATACCAATGTTCGATCTCATCCTTACCCGGAGGATCGAGGTACACGATAGTTGAGCTCCTCTCGCTCAAGCCTGATTCAAGTTGCGTTACAGTTGTTACGAATCGAGGATGGGCGCGCGTGTAACCAGCCCTAAGCGCGGCGTACCAGTCGCCTGTTTCGATCACCCAGCCCCGCTGATACATCATCCTCGGAAAACCACTCCGATAAAGCGGGAGCAACGCTGGGATTGAATCCGAGCCGCCGAGGAGGCGTTTCGCGAAGACGTACTGTGTGTGCTCAAGGACCGTGCCCCGGCCAGAGCCTGGGGGCCCCACGATGGCCAAGATCATTTGGTCGCTCTGTTGAATCCAATGTTCGATGTACTCCACGGCGTCCACGGGATCCAAGCCCTCCGCGTGATTGCTGACCTTCCGCGGGAGGTAAAGCTTGTCTTTCTCTGCCCTCTCGTAAGCCCGTGTGCTGTTCCTGAGAAGATCCATGACCCCCGTAATCTCGAACGCAAACCGCCGGAGCGTCAACACGCCTACGGCGCTGGACGCGAGGTCCGCTTCATACTTCTTGGGGACCGCGCCCTCCATCGCGATGGCGATCGCTCGGTCCGCGCCGGTGGTGACGCGCTTTTTTTCCAGTACCTTCAGAGCACCATCGATATCTGGAGGGCATTGGTCCCACGTTTGCCAGTAGGTCTTTGGACGAATCAAACCTGTTTGCAGGGTCGCGAACCAGTCCACCGTGCCCGGCTCATCGCCCGCGGCCTGCGAGACCTCGTGCCGGCCGAACCGAAACAGCTCGGCGACTTGATGTTCGGGGCTCTCACGGCCATCGTCAACCATGGCGCCCGCAGTTTGACCCGCGATGCGCGCGGCCTGTCAAGCAAAAACGTTGTGTGCGGATCTACCGCCTGGGCGCAGAGGGCTTGGGCGCGGGAGGCTTTTTGCCGGCGGTGGCAGTGGCCGTGGCGGACGCGGCCGGCGCGGCGCTGCTCGATTCCGACGCGGCCGGCGCGGGCCGCTCGGGCTCTTCGTTCGGGCCCTCTTCGCTCGGCACAGGCCCGCTCGTCGCGACGTTGCTCAAGATGACCGCCGCGATCGCCGCGAGGAACACCACTCCTCCCATCACGATGAACAAGATCACGAAGGGAGCAGACGATCGTTTGGGCACTTGTTGAGGCACGAGCACGCCAGGCGGCGCTGCGTACGAGGCCGGCGGCGGCTGCGCGAACGACGAAGGCGCTTGTGTCATGGCCGCTTGCGGAGGCTGAGCCTGCTGCGGAGGCTGCGCAAACGACGTTGGCGCTTGGGTCATGGCCGCTTGCGGAGGCTGAGCCGGCTGCGGAGCGCCCGAGGCGAGCGCGGCAAAGGCCGAAGCGAGCTCGTTCGCGCTCTGAAACCGCGCGTTGGGATCGCGCGCGAGCGCTTTGGCGAAGAACGCGTCGACCCCAGCTCCGAGGTCGGGCGCGACGCGCGATGGCGGCGGGGCCTCCTGGGTCCACAAGGCTTGAATCACCGACGCGATGTCGCTCCCGGGGAACGGCAAGGCGCCTGTCACCATCCGAAACAAGATGACGCCGAAGGACCAGAGATCGCTCCTATGATCCAAGTCTTTGGCGGCGCGCGCCTGCTCTGGGCTCATGTAATGAGGGGAGCCTACCGCGCTGCCCGTCTTGGTCGCGGCGCCCCCGGGCCCGTCGCCCTCGTTCATGAAGCGCGCGATCCCAAAATCGATGAGCTTGACGACCTCGCCCGACCCCTGCTTGTGCAAAAACACGTTGGCGGGCTTGAGGTCGCGGTGCAAAATCCCGCCCTCGTGCGCCGCCGAGAGGCCGGCCGCGATCTGGGAGGCGATGGATGACGCCTCCGCGATCGAGAACCGCCCTTTGGCCTTGAGCCGCGCTTGGAGGTCCTCTCCTTCGAGCAGCTCCATCACGAGATACGGTGCGTCGCCCTCGACTCCATGGTCGTAGAGCTGCACGGCGTGTTGCGTGCGGAGCCGCCCCGCCGCGGCCATCTCGCGCTCGAACCGGGTGCGCGCGATGGGCGAGGCCAAGAGCGACGGCGACATGAGCTTGATCGCGACCGCGCGCTCGAAGCCCGTTTGCCACGCGGCCCAAATCGACCCCATGGCCCCGCTGCCGAGCGGGCGCATCAAACGATATTTGCCGCCGATGACGGTCCCGGCC
>CAYTJL010000453.1:2023-4571 GCA_964437785.1 uncultured Polyangiaceae bacterium | reverse complement strand
CGTTGTAAAACACCCGCTCGTGGACCAAGGTGAGGAGCGTGTTGAGGATGGCGCTGCCGCCCTGAAAGACCTCGTCCAAGAAGGCGATGGACGCTTTGGGCAACATCCCCTCGGTCCTTACGTGATAACGGCCCTCTTGGAAGGCTGGGAGATCCATCGGCCCAAACAGCTCCGCCGGCTCGGTGAAGCGCGTGAGCAGGTAATGGAACCGCGGCGCGTCGATGAGCGAAGCAAAGCGGGTCACGAGATCGGTCTTGGCCGTGCCCGGGGGCCCGAGGAGGAGCACGTGCTCGTGGCACACCGCGCCGAGCGCGAGCACGTCCGCGACCTCGTCGCGCTGATAAAAGTGTTGGCCAAGGGTGCGGCGCAGCGTGGAGAGCGCCTGGACGGTCTTCAAGGTGGTTTGCGAAAAACTCACGATTCGTCCTTTTTCGTGGATGGATGGGCCGGAGGAGTCAAGCCGAACATGGCAGAGGATGGGCGGCGGCGGACGTCCCCGGCAGCGGGCGGCGGCGCGTCGGGCGCTTTGCGGTCGTCCTCCAAACGTTGCTCGTCCGAGGCCACGCGCACCCGGCCCACCAAGAATCCGAGGCGCTCGGGCGTGGGCGGCTCCTTTGGATCGTTACAGCACATGCCCACGCACGCGTCGCGGAACAGCGATCGGATCTGATCCCCGTTGAAGCCATACGTGGCATCCGCGATGAGGTCCAAGAGCTCGGCGCCTACCTCGACCTTGAAGTGTTTGGCGTGGACCGCCGCGATTTGCCGGCGCGCGGCGACGTCGGGCAAGTTGATGCGGATAGGTTGAAAGCGGCTCGGCCGGAGCAACGCCTCGTCGATGAGGTTCAAGCGGTTGGTCGTGCCGATCACCAACATGGGGACGTCGGGCCGGAACCCATCCATCTCGGTGAGGATCTGCGCCACGAGCGCGTTGCCCGCGCGGCTCCCGCCGTCGTCCCGCCCCGAGCGTTTGGCCGCGATGGAGTCGAATTCATCGAACACCACGACCGAAGGCGCGTTGCGCCGCGCCTCGGCGAAGACCGTGCGGAGCTTGCGCTCGCTCTCGCCAACGTACATGTCTGTCACCTCGGGGCCGGACACGACGCGGATCGTGGCGTTGAGCTGATTGGCGATGGCCTTGGCGAACAAGGTCTTGCCCGTGCCCGGCGGGCCCCAGAGCAAGAAGCCGCGCGGGATGAGCTCGCGACGGAGCGCCTCGTCCGGTAGGCTCCACGCGCCGGCCATGAGCCCGAGCGCGCGCGCCAAGATGGCTTTGACCGATTCGTACCCTCCGATGTCGCTCATGGTCACGTCGGGGATCACGAATTGCTCGGAGGTCTGCGCCTTGAAGGCGCGGATCGACTCGTAAAGGAGGCTCACCGGAGCGGGCTTTTGATGGCTGTACGCGCTCGCCTTCGCGGCCTCGACGGCGTAGGCGATGGCGTGGCGCAGGCGGACGGGGTTCATCCCGGCGACTTGCTTGAACAGCTCCGCGGCCTTGTATCCGGCAAACGTCGCTTGCTCGTCGCCGGTCACCAGCGCGATGCCGAGCGGATCACGGTGGCTCACGCCCACCCTCACGTCCCGCGGCAGCCCCGAGAGCTCGGGCCGCACGGCGAACCGCGCGGCCACCACCTCGGACACGGGCAACGTGCGATCCGCGAACGCGAGCACGAGCCTGTCCGGCGCCTCATAGAGCAGCTCCGTGATCTCGCGCGCTTCGGTCGTCATGGCCCGCTCCCCGCCTCCTGAGAGCAGATCCAAATGGGGGAGCACCAACACCTGATCCGGCTTGAGATGATGAATCAGCTCGCGGAGCCGAGCGAGCTGCTTTTGCCGGGACGAGCGCGGCATGAGCCCCTCCGCCGGCTCATCCTGCGGCGTTTCGAGCACCTGCCCTTCGAGCTGCGCCGCGTTCGCGATGAGCGGATACAAATGGCGCACGACGAGCTTGTCGCAGCTCACCAAGACAGACAAGCCCGCGCGGAGGAACGATGCGATTTTGTCGATCTCATCGGCGTACGCCCGTTGAACGGCCTGATCATCGGTGATGGAGGCGGGGTGACCGGGCGCGTGCGGCTCCGCCTTTGGCGGAGCGGAGAAGGGCGGAGAAGGCGGTTTGGGAGCAGGCTTTACCGAAGCGGGCGCCTCCGCGGGGGTCGTCGAAGAGAGGGTGACGCCCGGCGGGAGATACACGGGGAGGTTTGGATCCAAAGCGATGGTGCGGATCCGATAGCTCCGTAAAGGCCGTTGAAGAGCGGCCTCGTCGAGGAAGCGCAGCGACAACGCTGGAGTCTCGCGCAGAAAGTCCCCGAGCTTCTTGTCGGTGTGAACGAGCGCCGCGTCCCGAAACGCCGTGACGTCGCCGAGCGGCACGAGCTCGATCGGCTCAATCACGAGACACCTCCCAACACCTGATGGAGCGTGCCTGCGACCGCGACGAGGCGCGTCCCTTCGAGGATGGCGTGGATGTCGAGGTAAGGTCGTTCGCGGAGCATGGTTGGGTGGGACTTGCGAAGGGCCGAGAGCGGGCCCCAAAAACGAGCGA
>CAYTJL010000453.1:0-1923 GCA_964437785.1 uncultured Polyangiaceae bacterium | reverse complement strand
GAGCACGCCCGCAGCGCCCCTTCGGTCGCCTCTCCGAGCTTTGCGCGGAGCGCGGGGGCGGCGACGGCGTCGCGGAGGACGAGGTCCCATGCGCCCGAGAGCGGAGGGCAGATCTCGGCCAGCGCAAGGGCGAGCGATGGTGTTTGGGCAAAGGCAACGACGCTCGCCAGCACGATCCCGGCCGCTCCCGGGGGATCTGCCTTGCCGAGCGGCGGCGCGCCGCAATGGAGCTTGGCCGCGTGGAGCGCGGCGAGCGAGCATGCTTGTTCGGCGAGATCGCGGGGAGGAGAGAGCAGATCATCCATGCGAGGTGGATGCCCGAGCGAGGCAGGGTGAGCGAACGGCGGTGCGCCCCGACCCGTGCGAGCCCACGTGAGCACGTCGCGAACGATGGCGGCGGCGCTCATGCCAGGACCTCCATGGGACAACGCACCATCGTAGCGTGCTTGCGCACGTAAAACCGGAGCGCGCGCGCGCCCGGCTCGACGTTGGCCTCGATGTTGACCAAGCCGGCGAGCTGCCATGGGACACGGAAGGTCGTAAAATGAAGCACGAGGTCGATGCTGGAGAGGCCAAACGAGGGTGACGCCGGAAAGAGGTGCGTGTGATACCACCCCACGAGCTTGACGTCTCCCGTGATCGAGCGACCCGCGGACGCGGAGTCGCGACCCACGGCGACCGCGCGGAGCTGCCTGCGCATGGACGAAAAGGACTCTCCCGTAAAGGTCAGCTCCAGGAGCGAGGCGCCGGTGTGCTCGGCGGGGACGGCGCGGGTGATGGTGACCAAGTAGCGATCGAGCGCGTCCTCGTCGCGGTACACGTTGCCAAACAGAAACCCGCCCTCTTCGACCGAGAGCGAAAAGGGGTGCTCGCGGGTGAAGAAGCGATGGACGCTCGGCTCGACGTACACGTGAACGGCGGGATCGGTGGGCTCACCTTGGGCGTCGCTCGCAGAGGCGACCTGGAACGAGCTGCGGTTGCGGAGCGGCGGCAAAGGCTCCTCGATGGGCTTGATGCCAAACGAGGGTTTGTCGCGGCGTGTGGAGGGGACTTGCCCTTGCGCAGCGTCGTCCATCTCGGCGCGGTTGCGCCCCGACGCGGGCGGGTCGTCGCTCGCGTGGATGGCGAACCCCGTCACGTTGGGGCAAGCCCGCGAAAAGCGCTCGACCCAAAGCGGGATGCCGGCGGAGAACACTTCGCTTATCGGATGGGGGTGGCGATACAGCGTTTGCTCATCCTGCTTGAGCAGGATGGTCATGTATCCATATTCGGGCGTCACGTTTTGAAGCCCGCCGCCAACAACGCCAACGCCGACCGCCGGGACGCGGAGCATGATGACAAAGGTGCGCTCCCCAGGCGCGAGCGCTCGGCCAAGGACCTTTTCGAGGAAGAGATCGACGATCTCGTAGAGGCTCGGGGAGGCGGCGAGGGGCGCGCCGCCTTCGCCCAAAAGCTGGATGGTAAAGAGGACGAGCTTCATCGCGTGACCCTCCGGATCGTGAATTTCCCCGAGGATCCCTCGCGCACGAGGCCGAGCACCTCTTCGCGCGAGCGCCCGCCGATGGCGAGGATAGCGGCTTGGCCTGCGTCCGACGCGGCCCACGCCGCGGCCTCTTTGTTGTAACCTTCGGTCAGCTCGTAGTTTTTGTACGAGGCCATGTCGATGAGCATTTGGCAGAGGGTGCCAAAGTGAAGGCCGGGCCGGTAGCTCTCGTCGAGCACGCCCAAGCACACGAGGCCATAGGTCGGGTGGACGTTGGGGTGAAAGATGTCGTGTTGCCAATACGCTTGAGGCGCCTTGACCGGAAACTCCGGCGGTGTCACGAGGAGCACCTCGTGGCGGTCGATGCGGCGCGGAGGGTCACCGGGCGCGAAGCTCGGCGCCTCGAACCGAAAGAGGTATTCGGTGGGGATGTCGACCGA
>CAYTJL010000452.1:0-4573 GCA_964437785.1 uncultured Polyangiaceae bacterium | reverse complement strand
CCTACAGCGACCCGCAGCCCGAACGGCTCAACCTCCTTGGGGACGCGCCGCGCGTAGAGAAAGCTCCCATCTTGATCGAGCTTGGCGACGAACGCCGCCGGGCCGCCCTCCAAGAGAGAGGCGCCGATCTCGATCTTGTCGCTGAACCATCCGACGAGCGTGACGTCGTGAGCAACGTCCATCGTAACATCGAGCCCCATGTCGTCGCCTTCGCCGCCGAAGCGGTGGGCGCCGACGCAATATCCATCGGTGTCGATCTCGACGAGGAAGGCGTCTTTGCCCCCGGCGCTCTGGAGCTTGTCTCCTTCAAACGAGGTGAGGTCCAGCGCCCCTTCGAACCAGCCGATCACCACCGCGCTGCACGTCTTGCGGGCGTCCGTCGTCACCGCCAGCCCGGCCGACATCCCACCTCCGAGGAGCCTGCTCCAGAGGGGAGCCCCCGCGCTGTCGAGCTTGAGCAAAAAGGCATCCGCGCCTTCGCTCTTGATGGAGCACGGCATCTCGCTCTGACCTTCGATACACCCCTCGAGATCGAGCGTGCCTGAGAACTGGCCCGTGACGAGGACGTTGTCGTCGCAATCCACCGCGACGCCGAAGCCCGCGTCATGGCCTTTGCCGCCAAACCGCCTGCTCCAAACGTGGTCGCCCTTGGGGTCGAGCTTCACGACGAAGATGTCGGAGAGGCCATTGCTGTGGAGCGCCGGCCCCTCGTCCCCCTCGCCTCCAACGTAGATCTCCCCTTCGAACCGGCCGGTCAAAAGGGTGTTCCCCATGGAGTCGACGGTGATCCGCGAGACCTCCACCCCATTGCGGCTGCCTTGGTCATCGGCCCATGGAGCCCAGGTCCATGCCGGCCTTGGCTCGGTGGGCAGGTGTTGCGCGCTGGGGTGCATCGAGGGCGCGCCGTTCACCATCCCCGATCCTTTGAGACGCGGAGGGGCCTCCGGCGACCATCGCGGAGCCAACGAGGGTGCCTGTCCCAACCCCGGTTCGAGGAGATGCCGTGAGGAGGGAGACCGCTCCACGCTCGCCCGCGGCGAGGATCCAGGCCCGAATGCGCGCTCGATCCCAGGGCGGCGCGCGCGCGGACCGGCCTTCAGCTCGCCGGAGAGAGGCAATGACGGAGAGACGGAGACCGTCCCGTCGCTCATCGCGGAAGGAGCCGAAGAACGGCGCGGAGCGCGCGTGGGAGGCGTCGCACGTTCGAGGAGCGGTGACCCGCTGGGAGGCGCGCTGATCGCGCGCGATCTCGATGTGTCTCTCGGGGATGCCTCCAAGGGAGAGGCGGGCAGGGGCGCGTCGGTCAACAACGCAGGTCGCGCCGCGGAGGTGACCGCTTTGGGAGGCGCGGTCTCCGCGCGCAGGCTTGTATCTCCGCTCATCCCGAGGCTGGATAACCCTACCAGCACCCCCACCAGCGCTCCTGTCACCCCGCCCCCCGTGAGGCCCGCCGTGGAGCCGAGATCGCCGGATCCATCGGGGCTCCCGCCGCCGGGGTCCTCGGGGCCGAGGGAGTCTTCGATGCGTTTGAGCAGGTGTTGCCGAGCTTCGGCGGACACCGGGGCGCGGTCGCGCTCCGCGTCCAGCAGCCGAGCGATCCGAGGATCCAAGGCTTTCATGGGGCCTCCCTGCGCGCGAGGAGCTTCTGCGCGACAGACTCGAATCGATTGCGCGCGAGCCGGAGACGGGAGCTCACGGTGTTCGTCGGGATGCTCAACGCTTCAGCGATCTCGACCGCCGTGTGCCCCTCGATGTCGTGCATGACCAACACCGCGCGTTGTTCGAGGCTGAGCTTGCTCAACGCCTCGATCACGAGCGCTTGGTCCTCCTTTATCATGAGTCTTCGCTCAGGAGTGGGGGCCTCGTCTTCGGTCTCGACCTCGACCTCCCCGATCTCCTCGCGCTGATGCCGAGCGCGGCGGCGATAGTCCTTTGCGCCCCAATAAATGAAGCTATAGAGCCACGGTTGAATGGGCCTTGTGGGATCGTATTCTGGTAGATGGCGATACACAGCGATGAACAGGACGTGCGCCACATCCTCGAGATCCGCCTCGGGAACCATTAGGCGTCTCAGATTCCTCAGCACATAGTCGATCTGCTCCGAATAGATGGCGCGGAAAGCTGCCCGCCCGAGTGGTTCCCTGAGCGGCGCCGTTGTCTTCCGTTCCACGCCCGCTGTTTGGCATGGGGGTCTCCGATCCGTCACTCAAAATGGACGATCCGGATTTTTCCTCGGCAAGGATGGTTTGTGAGAGGGGCTACGAGATAACCCTCTTCCGCCCGCGCGCGACCCCCACGAGCAGCGCCAGCGCCGCGAGCCAAACCCCATAGGGGCTTTGCCCGCCGCCCACCGCGCAACCTCCTGTCGAGGTCTCGCCGCCGCCTCCTCCTCCTTCACCGCCACCACCGCTGCTGCTGCTCGAAGAGCTGCTCGGCGGCGGCGCGTGCTCATCGAGGAACGCCGTATAAAGGTCTGTCCTCCGGTAGTGCGCGGGCTCCAGGCAACCTGTTGTGTCGGTGTACGAGTCCACGCCTGCGATGACCTCAACACCGTTGATCGTGAGGAGCACGGGTCCGCCCGAATCTCCGATGCAGCCTCTTCGCTGCACGTCACCGGCCTTGATCGTGTCGCCCGGATCGAGCGCCGCGACGACGGTGTCCGCCTCGTGCTTCACCGCGTTGTACGTGTTGTAGACGAGCTGGCCATACCCGACGATGCGCGCGGGCTTGCCCACGATGGTGTCGTCGAGCGGCGCGCGATTCATGGGGAGCGGCGCCACGGCCACGTCTTGATCGAGCACGACAACGCCGATGTCCGCGTGGAACGGCGGCGCAGGATCGTAGTCCGGGTGCGCGTGCGCGCTCGCGACAGGGACGAGCTTGGGCGCGATCGAGGCCGCGGTGTCGTACGCGGACGCGTCGGGCCCCACGAAGGCGCCGAAGGTCCATCCGGCGTGGGTCGCAGGATCGATGCAGTGCGCGGCGGTGAGGAGCACCGAAGGCGCGATGACCGACGCCGTGCACGTATCGAACGTCGATTGATCCGGTGGGATCGAGACGAGCATCACAATCGCCGGATCGCCGGTGTCCTTCGTGCCGCCGATGATCGGTGAGCCGGCCTCGCCGACCGCGCGCTCCCCGCCGCACGCGATGAGCGCGAGCGTGGAGAGCGCGCCGAGCGCCGCGATCGTCCTCACGGCGTCACCTTCGTGAAGCCGATGTGCGCCTTGCCTTCGCTGTTCTCGGTGAACGAGACGAACGTCGCGCCCGTGGCCGCCGCGACGCCGAGGTACGCGCCGAGCCAGCTCGCGATCGTGCGATCGATCGTGAACGTGCCGGCCGATCCGATCGTCGACGGCGTCCACGCGGCGCCGTCCTGCGACGTCGCGCGGACGAGGTTCGCCGGGCTCCCGACCGTGCCTTGGTAATAAACGATCTCGAGCTCACCCGCGGGATCACGCGCGATCGAGGGGAAGAGGTATTGCGTGCCCGCGGCCCCGTTCGACACGGTCACAGGCGGATCGAACGCATCACCGCCGTTCGCGGATCGCACGAGGCTCACCGCATCCCCCGGCGAGTCCTGCGAGGGCGAGAACACCGCGGTGCCAGACGCGTAGCTGATCCAAAGGTTGGAGCCCTGCGCCGCGCAACGGACGTCTTGGAACACCACGTTCGTCGCGGGCACCGGCTTGATCGTCCAGCTCTGTCCTTGGTTGGTCGACTTGCGGAGCGTGAGCGTCGCGTTTGCGCCGAGGTGCACCAAGTAGAGCGGCGCGGACGGGCCCGCGGCTCGATCGAGGCACAGCGAGGCGAGGTTACCGAACGTGGCGTCGGCCGTGATCGTCGAGCGCGTGAACGTGGTGCCGTCCGTCGATCGCGCGAACGTGAGCGACGCGGGCGCGCCCATGCCTGAGCCCGTGAAGTCGGCCCACGTGATGAGCAGGTTGTCGTTCGCGTCGATCGCGAGCGAGGGCTTGTCGAAGTCGAGCGTCGCGGCCGATCCATCGTCCGACGCGATCACCGGCGCGCCGAAGGTCTCGGTCGCGCCGTCGAGGCGAGAGACGTAGATGTGCTCGTCGGGCATGAGCGCGTCGAAGCGGAAACCGAGCCACACGAGCGAGAAGCGGCCTTGTCCGTCGACCGCGACGACGGGGTTACTCGCGAGGCGCCCGCCCGGCGACGACACGTAGCGCGGCGCGGTCCACGTCTCGCCTGCGTCGCGCGAGACCGCGTAGCCGATGGACGACGTCCCGTCCGCGAAGAAGCCGATCCACACCGCGACCACGCCGCCTTTGGTGTCGGCCGCGATCGACGTCTGCGCCTCGTACGAAGCGTCCCCGTGCGAGGTGAACGGCGCGCCCATGCCGCCGTGGCCACCGTTGCCGCCCGATCCGCCGGTTCCGCCGCCGCTGCCGCTGCTCGAGCTTGCGCTCGACGATGACGACGAGGTGGTCGTCTCACCACCTCCACACGCGGCGATCACCGCGGCCGCGCACACGACGCCCATCCAACGTGCTGACCTCACCATGCTTCGCCTCCGAGAAGAATGGGCGACCCTACGTCGAACGCGGCC
>CAYTJL010000451.1:2847-4574 GCA_964437785.1 uncultured Polyangiaceae bacterium | reverse complement strand
GAGAACCGCTCGACGAACGCCTTGTGAACGGCGATCTCGCCTGTCTCTGCGCCGGCGAGCTGGCGAGGCCGATACCCGCTCTCGACGCGCTCGACCGTGATGGTCTTTCCCTCGACGCGAAAGCGCACGCGAAGGGCCTTGTACGCGAGGACGTGGCCCCGCTCATCGATCTTGATCCGGCGATAGGCGTGCGGCTGCGGGCCGAGCTTCAAGACCTCTTCGACGGGCGCCGTGAGCGGCGTTCCCAAAGCACCTTCGAGCCAGGTCGCCTCCTCGCGCGCGCGGGCGCTCCACCGCACGATAAAACCTTGATTGGGGTCGACCGGCGTCTTGCCCTCCACCGTGGCGCCTTCGAGCCAGCCCGTGCGGGCCTCGGGGTGCGCGTCGGCATACGGCACATAAGGCTTGATGTCGAGCACGGGTGTGCCGTCGATCATGTCGACGCCGCCGACGTGCAGCGTGAGCCCCTCGACGCCGAGGAGCCTCACCGCGGAGAGGCCGATGGGGTTGGGCCGATACGGCGAGCGCGTCGCGAACAGGCCCCTTCGTTTGTCGGGGCTCCGCGGCGGGAGCACCTTGGGCCGAAACCCGCGCTCCTCGTTGAGGTGAAAGACGAAGACGACCCAGAGGTAGTCCCACCCTTCGAGATCCGATAAGGCATCTTCGATCCCGGGCGCGGCGTAGAGCTCAATCGAGCCTTGTACGCCCTCCGCGGCCGCGGGCTGGCGCGGCGCGCTGAGCCGATCGGTGAAGGGCGTCCTCGCGACGCCGATGGGAGCGAACGTAAAGGCGGAGAGGGGCGCAGGCGCCATCAACACTCTTGGAGGCAGCTCAGCACCGGCGAGCAGGTGGGGTTTTGGAAGCAGTCGTTGATGGCCTCTTGCACGCAGGGATCGCCGTTCTGCTGGATGTCGTTGAGGCAGTTGTTGCACTGCTGCGAGACCTGATCGAACGGGTCCATGCACGCGGGCGGCGGCGCGCCGTTGACGAAGCACGCCATCGCGCACGGCGTGCCCGGCCCGCACATGCAGAGGTCGAAGAAGGTCGAGACGAGCGTGACGTACGCGTCGTTGTTGAACTCGATGCAGCAGTTGTTGCACCCGTCGAAGCCTGGGCATTGCGAGCAGTCCGTGCCCGTGCCGCACGGATCGCCGCCCGAGCTGCTCACCACGGTCGAAGGGCCGGGGCCGGGACCAGGCCCGGGGCCCACGGAGCTGACGACCACGCTGGTGGAGGTGACGTTGTTGCTGGTGCTGCTGCTCGAGCTGCCGCCTTGGCCGCCGCCGCCGCTGCTCGGCGGATCGACGAAGACCTTGCCGCCGCACGCGGCGACGACGGACGTGACGGCGGTGAGCAAGGCGAAGCTCGCGATGAGACGGCGCATGAGGGGGGACCTCCGAGGAGAAAGAAAGGGGAACCTTTACACCTAAAGAACCGCTATCGGGCAGGCAAATTCAGGCCAAACCAAGCTCGCGGTGATAGAGGACGGCGTGCTCGGTGAGGCGCTCGATCGCGTCCTCCAGCTCGGAGTAGTCGAGCGACTCTGTGGGCAGCTCGGCCGAGAGCACCACGGCACCCTCTTTGTCGAGCGCGAACTTGGCGACGAGCATCTCGCGGTTCATGAGGAGCAGGCGGCGGTGCAGGTCCTCGCGATCGAACATCGCGGGCCTCGGCATCGGCAGGATCGAGAGCACGACCCAGTTCTCCGAGAGCTGCACGAAGAAGGG
>CAYTJL010000451.1:0-2747 GCA_964437785.1 uncultured Polyangiaceae bacterium | reverse complement strand
CGCCTCGTTGTCGGCCTCGCGCGCGCGGATGCGCAGCGCCTCGTCTCCTTCGGGCGCGGTGTCGTAGCCGAGCTTGTCGAGCCACACCTTGAGCGTCTTCGCGTCGAGCACGAGAGAAGCGTCGATCATCCGGCGCCGAGCCGCAACCGTAGCCGTTCGCCGAGGTACGTTCTGCGCTCTTCGCGCCGCGTCTCGGCGAGCGCGAGGTCGATGGCCTTGGGGTCGGCGACCAGCACCACGAGCTCTTTGCCGCGCGTGACCGCGGTGTAGACCAAGTTGCGCGAGAGCATCACGTAGTGCTGCGTGAGCACGGGGATGATCACCGCTTTGTACTCGCTGCCCTGGCTTTTGTGGACGCTCGTCGCGTACGCGAGCGTCAGCTCGTCGAGCTCGGTGTCGTCGTATTCGACCTCGCGCTCGTCGAAGCGCACGGTGATGGTGCGGCTATCGTGGTCGAAGCTCGACACGAAGCCCACGTCGCCGTTGTAGACCTCGTGCGTGTGGTCGTTCTTGAGCTGCATGACCTTGTCGCCCACGCGGAGCTTCTTGGTCCCGCGCGAGACCTCGAAGCCGCTCGGGTTGAGCGCGGCTTGGAGCCTCTCGTTGAGCGCGATGGTGCCGACCTCGCCCTTGTGGATGGGCGTGAGCACCTGCACGTCGGTGCGCGGATCCAAGCCAAATCCACGAGGGATCCGGTTGACGACGAGGTCGAGGATGGTGTCGGCCGCGGACTTCGGATCGGATCGATCGAAGACGTAGAGCTCGCCCCCCGCGCCTTGGTGGCCCTCCGGCCGCATGCCCTCGTGGATGCGGTGCGCGGCCCGCACGATGAGGCTCCCCTCGGCCTGCCGGAAGATTTTGGTGAGCCGCACGGTGGGCACGACGCGCGACGCGATCACGTCGCGCAGCACCGCGCCCGGCCCGACCGATGGGAGCTGATCCACGTCGCCGACCAAGATCAGGTGCGCGTCCTCGGGGATGGCTTGGAGCAGCGCGTCCGCGAGCGCCACGTCGATCATCGAGCTCTCGTCGACGATCACGGCGCCCGCGTCGATGGGCCTGCCCGCGCCGCGCGAGAAGCCGCGCTTGGGATCGAGCTCCAAGAGCCGGTGCAGCGTCGTCGCCTCGCGCCGCGTCGCTTCGCTCATGCGCTTGGCCGCGCGGCCCGTGGGCGCCGCGAGCCTCACGGGCACCTTCGCGCGTTCGAAGAGCGAGAGCACCGCGCGCACGATCGTGGTCTTGCCGACGCCCGGCCCGCCCGTGATCACCAGCACTTTGTTGGTCGACGCGCGCTCGACCGCGTCGCGCTGCGCGGGATCGAGCTCGACCTTGGCGTGCTCTTCGAACGCGCGGATCGCCTCGGCCGCGCCGCCCGTGAGCCGTGAGGCCGCGCGGGATCGCGCGCGCAAAAGATCCGTGAGCCGCGAGGCCACGCGCCGCTCGGCCTCGTAGAGCTCGCGCGGGAAAATGGCTTCGGTCCCGTCGTTCAAGCGCTCGCTCACCACGTGGTGCGAGGCGATGATCGCGCTGAGCGCCTCGTCGACGGGCGCCTCGTCGAGGTCGAGCATCTGCGCCGAGGCCGCGACGAGATCGCGTCGCTCCGCGAACACGTGGCCTTTGCCCGTGAGGTCGTTGAGCGTTTGCAGCACGCCCGCCTGCGCGCGCTCGGGCGAGTCGCGCCGCACGCCGAGCGACTCGGCGATGCGGTCCGCGGTCTTGAAGCCGACGCCCCACACGTCGAGCGCGAGGCGGTACGGGTTGCGCTTCACCACCTCGATCGCGTGCGTGCCGAAGCGCTTGAAAATGCGGTTCGCGAGCGAGACCGAGACGTCGTGGCCTTGGAGGAAGATCATGATCGCGCTCACGGCGCGGCTCTGCGCCCATGCCTCGGCCACGCTGCCTGCGCGTTTGCCGCCGAGGCCGGGCACCTCGGTGAGCCTCGATGGATCGCGATCGAGCACCTCCAAGGTCTGATCGCCGAACGTCTCGACGATGCGCTTCGCGTACTTGGCGCCGATGCCGCGCACCATGCCCGAGCCCAGATAGCGGGCGATCCCTTCGGCGGTCGAGGGGTCGAGCGGGAGGAGCGTCTCGACCTTGAGCTGATCGCCGTGCTTGGCGTCGCGCTCGTATTTGCCTGTCGCGCGGACGCGTGTGCCCGGCGGCGCGGGCGGGATCACGCCGACCCACACTTCGGGCTCGCTCCGGCCTTCGACCGCGACGCGCAGCACGCGAAAGCCTGTCCCTTCGTTTTCGAAGGTCACCCGCACGACCTCCCCTTCGATCGTGACCGGCCCCGGGCCCACCGGAGGCGGCGGCGCTTTGGCCGAGAAGAGGGAGCGCTGGCTCATGGGGCGGGGCCTCGTTTTATCACCCAAGCCCCTTGCGCTGGGCGTGTATCCTCGGCGTATGGCGCGACAATCCAGGCCTCCCGGTTTCGACATGACCTACCGGCCGGAGCACCGTTTGGCGTTCCCGCCTCCGCTCAAGCAACGGCTCCCCGCGTATGCGTACCTCGCGCTCGCGCTCGCTGCGTCGGGCGTCGTGATCTACGCGCAGCGCTTGGCCTCGCCGTATTCGGCGCTCTTCCGGTACGTGGTCGAGGGCGATAGCACGCGGCCGATCCCGTCGAGCGTGTGCGCGTTGGTGCTCGCGTTGAGCGCGATCGCGGCGGTGCTGCGCGAGCACATGCGCGGCGTGGTCTTGCACCCGGACGGCGTCGAGCTGCGCGAGCTGCTCACGCTCGG
>CAYTJL010000450.1:0-4721 GCA_964437785.1 uncultured Polyangiaceae bacterium | reverse complement strand
GACGAGATCGCCGACCCGCGCACCTACGTCGCGATCCTCGAGGCGATCGGCGGCGGGATGAAGCGCCCGGTCGACGTCGCCAAGCTCTCGGGCGTCAACCTCGCGCACGTCGGCAAGTACCTCCACACGCTGGAGCTGCTCCGCTTCGTCCGCCGCATCGTCTCCATCGAGGCGCCGGCCTCGAGCGCCTCGCGCCAATCGAAGTACGAGATCCGCGACCCTTACCTGCGCTTCTACTTCACCTTCGTCATGCCTCACCTCCGCCTGCTCGAGCAGGGCCGCATCGCTCGCCTGCTCGACGTGATCCGCGCGGGCCTCGACGCCTACGTCGGCAAGACGGGCTACGAGGAGCTCTGCCGGCGCTACGTCGCCGCGCTCTCCGATCGCGGCAAGCTCCCCTTCGACGCGCTCGACGTCGGCCGCATCTGGGATCGGCGCGTCGAGATCGACGTCGTCGCGATCGACCGCAAGGCGCGCGCCGCGCTCGTGGGCGAGTGCCGCTGGCGCCGCGGCAAGGTCGGCCCCGACGCGCTCGACGATCTCATGACCCGCGCGGCCGCGCTCGAGAAGCTCGACGGCTACAAGCTCCGCTACATGCTCTTCTCGCGCTCCGGCTTCACCGCCGCGCTCACCGCCCGCGCGAAGCGCGAGCGCGTCCGGCTCGTCGCGGGCGTGCCCGGCGCGGCGCGCTCCTCCGCTACCATCGGCCCGTGATCATCGACAGCCACGCCCACTTCGATCCGCGGCTCCTTCCGCCCGAGCGCATCCTCGAGAAGATGAACGCGGCCGGCGTCGATCGCGTCGCGATCATCCCCGCGATGAACGATCCGATCCCCGAGACGCCGGAGGCGCTCCTCGCGGTGATGCGCGCGCTCTCGCAGAGCGCGCTCGGCCGCGTCGTCGTCGAGGGCGTCCACCGCGCGCTGCTCACGCCCGAGGGCGATCTCCGCCTCTCCGGGCAGGTCATCCCCATCTACAGCCGGCCCGACAACGACGCGGTCGCGAGCCTCGTCGGCGCGCACCCCGATCGGTTCTTCGGCTGGATCTTCTTGAACCCGCGTAACAACCCCAAGGTCCTCGACGATCTCGAGCGGTGGCGGAGCGCGCCCGGGATGATCGGGATCAAGCTCCACCCGCACTGGCACGACTACCGGACAGACCTCCTCGACCCCATCCTCCGCCGCGCCGAGGAGCTCAACATGCCTGTGCTCATCCACCTCGGCTTCCGCAAACGGGGCGATTTCAAGTCGATTTGCGCGCGCTTCCCCAAGCTCACCGTGGTGAGCGCGCACGCCGGGTTCCCCTTTTACAAAGACCTTTGGGCGTACAAAGGCCTCTGCCCGAACCTCTACGTCGATCTGTCGAGCCCCTACATCGACGAGCGTTTGGCGCGCGCGGCCGTCGCGGCGATGGGGCCCGAGCGATGCCTCTACGGCACGGACGCGCCGTACGGCTTTCACGAGGCGGATCACAGCTACGACTACGGCACGATCCGCGGCTGGGTGGAGCGCATGCCCGTCACGAGCGGCGACAAAGACAAGATCTTCAGCGAGAATTTTCGCGGGATCTTGGCGCGCGCGAACGTGAGCGTCTGAGGATCACGCGGCCCACGATCGCGCGCGGATCTGCGCCGTCGTGAGGCCCGTGGATGAAGCGACCTCGTCCTCGGTCGCGGCCCCCGCCGCGATCGCGCGGAGGAAGAAGCCCAAGAGCCCGTGCCCCGTCGCGGCGTCGTCGAAGAGCGCGCCCGTGCGCGTCGCGCGCGCCGCCGCGCTCACGAACGTGCGGAGGCGCGCGGCGGTCTCGTCCCAATGACCCAAGAAGAACGCGTAGAGCGCCGCGTAGCGCGCGGGGATCTGCGCCGGGTGCAGATCCCACCCTTGGTAGAAGCCCGCGCGGACGGCGTGCGCGACGCGCTCGGCGTGGCGCCTCCACGCGCGCGTCACGACCGCGCGGTTCTCGTCGCGCTCGGCCGCGCCGAGCGCCGCGCCGTCGCGCGCTTTGTGCGGCGGGATCGGCAGCACGGTGGTCGCGCCGTCGGAGAGCTCGACGCCCGCGCGCGCGAGCGTGATCGCCATGATCTCGCGCGCGCGATCGCAGAGCGGATGGAGCAGATCGTGGTGCGGCCCCGCGACCCCGAGGCTCGACAAAAGATCGTACGCGCCGAGGTGCGCGCCGATCACGCGGCCCCTGCCCGCCAGGGCGATCGCGGAGAGCGCGAGCGCCCCGCGCGGATCGACGAGCGCCTCCGGCGTCTCGACCATCACCTCGACGCGGATCGACGAGGGCGCCGCGCCGATCGCGCGCTCCGCGACGTCGAGCGCGGACGCGAGCGCCTCGACCTCGCGCGGGGACGAGATCTTGGGGAGCGTCACGACGAAGCGCGGAGGCAAGGGCGAGCCCGCGGCCGCGAGCGCCTCGAAATACCGATCGAGCGTGCGCAGCGCGCGCGGCCCGGTCGCCCCCGCGATCGCCTTGACGCGGATCCCGAAGCGGAAAGGGAGCGCGCCCGCGGCGAGCGCCTTGGCCGTCTCGCGCCCCGCGGCCGACGCGTGCTCGTCCTCCTCGGCGTCGGATCGCGCGCCGTAGCCGTCCTCGAAATCGACGCGCATGTCCTCGATGGGCTCGCGCGCGATCCGCTCGCGAACGCGCGTGAAGATCCGATCGACGTGCGCGCCCGAGAGGCCCATCGCCGACGCGAACGAGGCCGCGTCGGGCGCGTGCTCGTCGAGCGCGCGGAGCGCCGCGGCGCCGAGCTTCGCGGGCGCCTCGGCGCGGAACAGGTGCGCGCCGCCGTAGAGCGTGTGGACGGGCTGTTTATCGGCGAAGGTCGCGACTCCGCCTTCGCGGGTCGCTCGATCGCGCGGCGCGATCGGCGGAGGGGAGGGGACGGAGGCGAGGAGGCGCTCTTCGAAGTCGCGCGTGAAGATGGGCATCGGCGCGAGCTTACGCGGTCTCGACGCGCGCGGGCATCGGCCCGACGTAGCGCGACGCGGGCCGGATGAGCCGGCCCTCGCGGCGCTGCTCCTCGATGTGCGCGCACCAGCCCACCGCGCGGCCGACCGCGAACGTCGGCGTGAACGCCCCGCGATCGAGGCCGATCGTGTCGAGCAGCACCGCCGTGTAGAACTCGACGTTGGCGCGGAGCGGCCGATCCGGGTAGCGCTTCGCGAGCACGCCCTCGGCCGCGCGCTCGACCGCGCGCGCGAGCGCGAGCCTCCCCGTCGAGACGCCCGCGCGCTCCAAGGTGAGCGTCGCGCGCTCGAGCACGGCCGCGCGCGGATCGCGCACGCGGTAGATGCGGTGGCCCATGCCCATGATCCTCCGCTTGTTCGCGAGCTCGCCCTCGATCCAGCGCTCGGCGTCCTCGGGCTTGCCGATCGCGTCGAGCATGTCGAGCACCGGGCCGGGCGCGCCGCCGTGCAGCGGGCCCTTGAGCGCGCCGATCGCCGCGACCACCGCCGACACGCGATCCGAGCCGGTGGAGGTGACCACGCGCGCGGCGAAGGTCGACGCGTTCATGCCGTGGTCCGACACGGTCACGAGGTAGCTGTCGAGCGCCGCCGTGAGCGCGGGCGAGGGCGCGCGGCCCGTGCTCATGCGCAGGTAGTCCGCCGCGATCCCGAGCGAGCGATCCGGCGCGACCGGCGCCTCGCCGCGGCGCCTCCGCGCCCAGCCGGCCGCGAACGTCGCGACGGCGCCCGTGAGCGCGGCCGGATCCATCTCGTCCTCGCGGAGGTGCGCGACCGAGGCGCGCAGCGCGTCCATCCCGTCGTCCTTCTCGAGCGCGTCCCCGAGCCTCGCGATGGACTCGAACGCGATCGCGCGCCCGCGGGCCGCGCCCTCGCGGAAGGCGGCCGGCGCGCCGCCGAGCAGCAGCGCCGCGACGTCCTCGATCGACGCGCCGCCGAGCGCCTCGACGTCGTGCCCCGCGATCACCAGCCTGCCGCGCTCCCCGTCCACCTCGCTCGTCCTCGTCTCCGCGACCACCACGCCCTCGAGCCCCGCCGCTGTGCCCTTCTCCATGATCGACCTCCACGCTCGCCGCTACGGGGTGTATGGATGGGGTCACCGTCAACGTTGATCAACGTAGATTCAACAATCCATGATGGATCCATGAATCAACCTAAACGCGGGTCGCGGGCCCCGAGCCCCGCCCCAGAGCCGGCCGATCACCTGAGCGGGCGCGAGGCCGCCGCGCTCCTCGGGGTCAAGCGCGAGACCCTGTACGCGTACGCGAGCCGCGGCCTCCTGCGCAGCGCGCCGGGCCCGGGCGGGGGGCGCGCGCGCCTCTACCTGCGCGAAGATCTGGAGCGCCTCCGCGCGCGGAGCGACGCGCGCGCGGGGCACGGCCCGGTCGCGGCGGGCGCGCTGCGGTGGGGGGAGCCCGTGCTCGCGTCGGCCATCACCAAGATCGATCCGAAGGGGCTCTTTTATCGGGGGAGATCGGCGGTCGCGCTCGCGGAGCACGCGACCTTCGAAGCGGCCGCCGAGCTGCTCTGGACGGGCGCGCTGCCCGCGGACGCGCCCTCGTTTCGCTGGCCTCTGCCGGGCCGCGTCGGCGTGCCTCTGCGCCCGTTCGCGGCGCTGCTCCCCGAGGCCGCGCCGCCCGCGATCGTCTTGCCGTTCGCGGTCTCGGCGCTCGCGGCCGTCGATCCCGATCGCTTCCCCGCGGGCGACTCCGTCGAGCACGCGCGCGCCCGCGCGCTCATCGCGCGCCT
>CAYTJL010000449.1:0-4752 GCA_964437785.1 uncultured Polyangiaceae bacterium | reverse complement strand
AGCACACCGAGGAGCACCGCGAGCACCGCGCTGCCTTGTTTGGGAGGACCCGCGCGATCAACCGTGCTGCCGAGCGCGCCGGGCGCGCCAAACGAGACAGGCGTGGGTTGGAGCATTTGCCCGTTCGACGGCACTCCATACCCAGGCACCCCCGCGGCCGGCGGAGGCGGCGGCTGCGACGCGTGCGGGAGCCCGTGGCCCGGCGGCCGATTGGGCATCATCAACGTGCCGCCGTCACCAATCGGGATGGAGGGCGCCGCGTCCATCATCAACGTGCCGTTGGCCGTGAGCGGACGCGCGCCCGCGATCCATTGCGAGAGCGTGTCGGCGAACTCGCGCGCGGTCTGGAAACGCTCGGCCGGATCGCGCGCCATGGACTTACGCACGATCGCGATGAACGACGGATCGAGGTTGGGGACGAAGGTCTCGATGGGCGGCGGCTGCTCGAGCACGATGCGAAAGAGCAGCTCGTTGAAGGTCTCGGCCGAGAACGGCACCTGGCCGGTGATGCACTCGTAGAGGATCACGCCGGCCGCATAGAGATCGCTGCGATGATCGATCTCGCGCGAGCCCTTGGCCTGCTCGGGCGACATGTAATACGGCGTGCCGAGCACCGCGCCCGTGCTCGTCATGCTCATCTCGTCGCTCAGCGCGTTGAACTTGGAGACGCCGAAGTCGACGATCTTCACGAAGTCACCGCCGCGCGCGTTGGACAAGAACACGTTCGCGGGCTTGAGATCACGATGGATGATCTGCGCGTCGTGCGCGGCGCCGAGCCCGCTCAAGAGCTGCACGAGCAAGGGCGCCGCCTCCTCGGGCGTGAGCCTGCCGCGCTGCTTGATGCGCTGATCGAGCGGCGTCCCTTCGAGGAACTCCATCACCATGTAGCGCGTGCCGTCGGGCAGCTCGCCGAGATCGAGCACCTCGACGATGTGCTGCGACCCGATGCGACCCGCGGCCTGCGCCTCGCGCTCGAAGCGCTTTACGGTGTCGCTCTTCTGCGCGACGTGCGGGTGCAGCGCCTTGATGGCCACGCGCCTGCGGATGCGCGCGTTCTCGGCCTCGTACACGGCGCCCATCGCGCCCGCGCCGAGCTGGCGGATGATGCGGTACTTACCCGCGTAAATCTCCCCGATGTTGAGGTGCATGCGACGACGACAGCAGGCTACCAGCGCCGCCCCCGCGCGGCCACAGCCCAGACGAGAGGATTAGAATTGATACGACAGACCTACGCTGCCTGCGCCGAGCTGCAGCGTGAGAGGCGACCTCTTGGCCTCTTCGTAGGGCTCGTTCGGGTCGACCGGGACCTTGCGCGCGCCGACGAGCGTGAGCGGCACACCCACACCCACGAAGATGCCGCCCACTCCCGACATGATGATGCCCACGATGCGCTTGACGTCGGTGGGCGTGGACGTCGTGCAGTTCCCGAGCTTGTCGCACGTGGTCGTGGTGTCGGGCCCGGGCAACGCCGTGAGCACGATGCCTGTGAGGAGCGCGATGCCGCCGACCGTGATCATCGTGATGCCCACACCCATGAGCGCAGGGCTGTTCCTGCGATACGCGGGGCGCCGCGCGTAATACCCGGGTTGGCCATAGCCGGGCGGAGGCGGCGCAAATCCGGGCTGCGCATAGCCCGAGGGCGGACGCCCGGGAGGCATGTCTTGCGCAGCGGCAGGTGAGGCCCAGAGCGCTGTCGAGACCGACGCGACGACGACGAGCGAAGCAAGCGGAGCGCGCATAAACCACCTTCTCAATCGAACCAAGCTAACCGCTCTTTCTACGCCCGGGTCAAGCGCGGAGCACATCACGCCTTTCGCTCGGCAGGCGGAGGCGGAGGGGCGCTCGGCGACACGCGAATCGTAGGCTCTTTTGCGGACGCGGTGGTGCGCGCCTCGGGCGGGACCAGCTCGGCGAGCTGGTGCGCGCGCAGCACGAGCTCGCGCTCGGCGCGCTCCCTCGCGTCGCGCTCCGCGCCGACGAGCAACGCCGGGAACACCACGGTCCCCAGGTTCGCGATGCCGAGCAAGAGCACGCTCGGGAGCGCCGGAAAACGCACCGCGCGAGGCACGATGGAGATCGCGTCCCCCTGAAAGACCCAGCCCGGCGCGATGATGCCGAAATGCTCGGCGAGGAGCGGCCCGCCGATCGCGAGCATCCCGCACGCGAGCGCGAGCCATCGGAGATGACGCGGCAGGCCCGCGGCCATCACCACCACGTTCGCCGCGCACACGCCGGGCGCGTACACGAACGCGCCGAACAAAAGCGTGATCGCCGCGATGCCGATCGACGAGAGCGCGATGATCGCGATCGCGAGCTTGTCGCTCGCGACGTCGCGCCGCGCGCCCGCGAACGCGAGCGCCGACGCCCCGAGGAAACACGCGCACCCGAGGATGAGCCCGCGCGGGTTGACCACGCCGAGCAGCGCCATCAGCGCCACGTTGCCCGAGAGCGCCAAGTACGCGTAACCGCCGCGCCGCGCGGCCTTTTGCACGGCGCGCGCCTCGCTGCTCCGAATCGCAGCCTCGGCCTCGGGCGCCGCCGCGCGCGGGACCTCGGTGAGGATGCGCATCAACGTGCGGAGCGCGGTCTGGTTGCGAGGATCGAGCGCGAGCGCGCGGTTGACCTCGCGGAGCGCGCGCGATCGCGCCTCGCGCGCGGAGGCGCCCTCCTTGGCCTCGACGCTCTCCGCGAGCGCCTGGATGGCGGAGCGCGTGTGCGCGCCTGCCATGGAGCGGCGCCGCGAGACATCGAGATCACCCTCCAAAAAGCGCTCGATCGCGTCGGCGATGGCGCGGGCCGACGCGATCCGATCGCTCGGTTCGAGCGCGGTCGCGCGGACGCAGATCTCTTCGAGCTCGGGCGGCACGTCGGTGTCGGGGAAGCGCTTCGAGATGCGCGGCTCGAACGTGCCGGCCACGGTCGCGACCTTGACGTCCGCGTGGGTCTTGCCGCCGACGAGCTGGTGCAACGTGAGGAGCTCGAAGAGGATCGAGCCGAGCGCGAAGATGTCGGTCGGCGGCGCGACGCGCTGCGAGTCGATCGCTTGCTCGGGCGACATGTAGCCCGGCGTACCGAGCACCTCACCCACGCCGGTCGCGTCGAAGCGCCCGCCGCTGATCGAGGGTCGCCCCTCTTGCATCGGGCTCGACGGATCGGCCTCGCAGAGCTTGGCGAGGCCCCAGTCGAGCACGCTCACCTCGCCGAGCTCGCCGAGCATGATGTTGGAAGGCTTGAGATCGCGGTGAACGATGCCACGCCGGTGCGCGAACTCGATCGCGAGGCACACGGTCTGGAACGCGGCGAGGAGCCTGCGCCGCGTGAACGTCATGGCCGCGGTGCGGTCGCCCAAGCGGAGCGATTTGAGCACCTCGTGCAAGGTCTTGCCGCGCACGCGCTTCATCGTGAAGAACGCGGATCCGTCGGGCCGGAGGCCGAGATCGTACACAGGGACGATCGACGGGTGCTCGAGCTGGCCTTGCACGCGCGCTTCGAACAAGAACCGCGCTTGGAGGCGCGCGCTCCTCGCGTTGTCGGCGCGGATGACCTTGAGCGCGACCGCGCGGCCGATGCGCTGATCGGCGCAGAGGCGCACCTCGCCCATGCCGCCTTCGCCGAGCGTCTCGCCGACCTCGTAGCGCTCGTCGAAGTCGTGCGTGACGCCGAGCCACTCTTTCGGGACGGTCTCGCGCGCGGCGGAGCGCTCATCGACGAGCGTGCGCGGCTCCTCGGCGGCGCCGGGCGGGCGCGGTCGGCTGCCGCCTTCGACGTGCGTCGGCACCGCGTCGGCCGCGTCCGTGTCGAGCTCGGAGGGAGGCCCCGCGCGTTCCGGCGTCACCGGACGAGAATAGATCGAGTCGTGCGCATCAGCTAACCCGAGAGCAGCTCTGCGAGCGGAGGCACCGTGAGCAAAAGCTCCTGCGCGACGCGCGCCTCGGCCGTGAGCACGAGCGCGCCCGACGCGCCGGCGCGGAGCGCGTGCGGCGCAGGCTGCTTGGACATGACCTCGCGTTGAAGCACCCAATCACCGGCGCGCGACGTCGCGCCCGCATGCTCGATGGATCCCGCGCCGACGAGCATCACACCGAGCTGGGTCGCGCCGCTTTCGAGCACCGGGGCGTTCGGCCCGTAGGCGCGCACCGTGAGCCGATCGAGCAAGGCTTCGCGCGCGCCCTCGTCGAGGTCGCCGAGCGCGCCCATGGTGGCGCCGGCCCTCGCTTGGATGCGATCCGCCTCGGCGCCGAGCTCGTCGAGCACCCACGGGCACGCGCGCAACGTGCCCTCGATGAGGGCTTGATCCCACACGGCGACCTTGGCGCCGCGCGGGCCCGCGACCACACGGATCGAGACCGCTTCGCCGAGGCTCCCGCGAGACGGCACGAGCGCGCCGCGGATCACCTTGCACGCGGGCGCGTCGACGATGGTGGCGCACACCACGGCCTCGCCTTCGATCAAGACCCCCACGCCGAAGCCGGAGACCTCTTCATCGGGGCCCAACGCTTCGATGCGCGCCGCGCGGACGAGCTCCTCTTGGGCATCGACCGGCAGATCGCCGAGGCCGCTCACCTCGTCGAGCGAAACGTCGCCGAGCTTGGGCGCGGCCTTCGCCGGCTCGGGGGCCGGAGGGGCCTTTGCGGGCTCAGGGGCTTTTGCAAAAGCAGGGGTCTTTGCGGGCTCAGGTGCTTTGGTGACCTCAGGGGCCTTTGCCGCTTCAGGGGCCTTTGCAGGTTCAGGCGCCTTGGGGACCTCGGGGGC
>CAYTJL010000448.1:0-4752 GCA_964437785.1 uncultured Polyangiaceae bacterium | reverse complement strand
GTTGGGGGGATGAGAGAGCTCGTCGAGGTGCTTTGTTCGGATCGGTGTGCGGGTCGAGCGCCGGGGACGCCGGGGGGTCGGGAGGCGCGGGCCGCGGTCGTCGACGCGCTGCGCGGCGCGGGTCTGGATCCGTTCGAGCAACCGGTGCCCGGCTGCAAAGGGGCCAACGTGATCGCCACGTTGCCGGGGTCGATGGATCGTTGGGTGCTCGTGGGGGCGCACTTCGATCATCTGGGCAAGGTCGGCAAGGACATCTATCGTGGTGCGGACGACAACGCTGCTGCGGTGGCGATTTTGGTCGAGGTCGCGCGGGCGCTCGGCGCGGCGAGGGCCGATGGGCGCGGGGTGATCATCGCCGCGTTCGATGGAGAGGAGCCGCCGTATTACATGACGGGGGCGATGGGCTCACAGCGCTTCGTCAAAGAGCCGCCGGTCCCGCTCGGCAGCATCGACATGATGGTGTGTATGGACCTCGTTGGGCATGCGTTTGGGGGCGAGGAGATGCCCAATGAGGTGCGGGCCTCGCTCTTCGCGCTCGGCGCGGAGCGCAGCGTGGGGACGAGCGCTGTCGTGGACGCGATCGCGCGGGCCGAGGAGGGGTTGATCATCCGTCGTGCGGACGTCGAGATTATCCCTCCGCTCTCGGACTATGCTGCGTTTTGGGAGCGCGAGCGTCCGTTCTTGTTTTTGACCGCGGGCCGCGCCGCGTATTACCACACTCCCGAAGACACGCCCGACAAGCTCGATTACGAGAAGATGGCGGCGACGGCGCGTTGGATTGAGCGCTTCGTGCGCGCGACCTGCGCGCGCGACCGGGCGGCGACGAAGTTTCAGGGCTCGGCCGCGGACGACGCCTCGACGTTGCGCTCGTTGATTGAGATCACGGGCGCGCTCGAAGCGCTCTCGCCCGAGGCAGCGCAAGGGAAGATGTATGCCGAGGCGCTGCTCGCGGCTTGTTCGCGCGAGGGGCGGTTGCCGGACGGCCGGCGCGGTGAAGCGCAGATGCTCGTGGGGATGTTGGAGTCGCGGCTCGCGTAGCGCCTCGCGGAGCGGTTTTTTCGCGCTCTTATGCAGGCACATCGCTCCAGGCTTCGAAGCCGGGGAGCGGATCATAGACTTGCTCCGGGTCCTCTTCTTCGCCGGGCTCCGGCAGCTCGGGATCGGGCTCTTCGTCGGACAGGAGGCCGTCGTATTGCGCGGGGAGGTCCTCGTCGTCTTCGTCGGAGGTGAGGAGGCTCATGCCTTCGACGGTGCCGTCGGCGAGGTAACGCGACCATGCCTCTTCGTGGTCGCGCTTCAACAAGGCTTCGAGCGCAGGGATCTTGAAGCGGAGGATGGGTTTGCCGTCGGTGCTGCTCTTTTGGCGGAAGCGCAGCTCGCGCGGGTCATAGACGGTGAGCTCGATGGGCACGATGTCGATCACGTGAAAGTGCAGGTATTCACGGATCTGCCCGAACTTTTGGATCGACACGCGCTCTCGTTCAAAGGACCATCCGAGCGCGCGGAGGTGGTGTTCGAGGGGTTCTTCATCGACCGTGAACACGGAGATGTCGATGTCGCTGCCGCGGCGGATGTGGCCTGTGCTCACGGATCCGATAAGGCGCGGCTCGAAGGGTGTGAGCGCACGCATGGCTTCGAGGGCCACGATGCGCATGGCGAAGAGGCGCGCGGTGCGGAGGCTCCCTTCGCACAGCTCGGCCATGGCCAAGAGGGCGTCGCGGATCTCGCCGTTGGAAGGCAGATCGGCTGGCCTGTAATGGACCCTGCGCCCCTCGACGCGGCCGAGGATGCGTTTGGCGGCCATGCGTTTGGCGGTGAAGTATTGCTTCACCTCTTCTTCGTACATGAGGCGCGCGGCCTCGACAGCGATCGCGGCGCGGAGGCCGCCATGGCGTTCGATGCTCATGACGCGACCCTCTTTGCCACGAGGGGGGAGAGCGCTTCACGGAGCCTCGACAGCGCGCCTCCGACCAAGCGGCCGTTGCGGCCTGCGCCGTAGAGCCGTTTTTGGACGACCTGTTGGGTGACGCCCAGCCTCCTCGCGATCTCGCTCTGCGAGAGCCCTTCGAAGAAGCATGCTTCGACGACCTCGCGTTGTTTGGGGGTCAGCGCGGTCGCGACGGCCTCGCGGACGGCGTCGTGGAGGGGGTGAGGATGGGTGCTTGTCTCAGCCCACATGCGTTGGGCGGAGTCGAAGCGCTCGACGTCGCCCGTGAGCACGGTGCGCGCGGAGCGGGGGTTTCGTCGGTCAGCGGTCCTCCTGGTAAGCATGGTGATCGGGGGCGGTTTCGCCCGAGGGGGAGAGTGTTGTGGTGCCTTGGTCGAGGAGCATGGCGAGGGCGGCTTCGGGGGAGGGGACGTGGGCTGTCGGGGAGCGGCCTCCCACGTCCCAGCGGCGGAGCAGCCTGAGGTCGGCGAGCGCCTTTTGGCCGCGGAGATGGCGTTTGGTGAGGCCGGGGGCGTAGAGCAGGTCGAGGTGGTGACGCACGAGCCAGACGATGCGGGGGGAGACGATGCCGTCGAGGAGATCGGCGCCGATCGCGTCGTGGTCCGGTGAGCTTACGGCTTTGCCGACGTCGTGCAAGAGGGCGGCGGCCCAGAGGCCGCGGTCGGCGGTTTCGCGGCGGGCGAGCTCGAACGCTTGGAGGGAGTGGTAGAGGGCGTCGCCCTCGGGGTGATGTTGGGGGTTTTGACGGATGCCGTCGAGGGAGATGAGGAGATCGAGCAGCTCGTGGTCCATGGGTGCCGGCCCGCGGCGCGCGCGGGCCTCTACCTTAGCGCGCGGCTACACCCACCGGGGGGTGATTTGGGCGGACCCTTACTGCGCGAAATAACCTCCATCGACGTTCATGGCGAGGCCGGTGGCGAACGAGGACGCATCGGAGCACAGCCACGCTGCGGCCTCGCCGATCTCCCTTCCTTCCCCGAGCCGACCCATGGGCTGAAAGCTCGCCATCATCTCCTCCGACGCGAGGCCTTGTTTGATGGCGTCCTCCAACATCGGTGTTCGGATCGCGCCGGGGCACACGGCGTTGACCCGGATCTTCTTCGTCGCGTATTCGAGCGCTGCGGCGCGGGTCAACCCGACGACACCGTGCTTTGCCGCAACATACGCCGGCAGCCCCAGCCCGACGCCGACCAACCCGGCTACCGAAGCCGTGTTGACGATGGCGCCGCCGCCGTGCTCGAGCATGTAGGCGATTTCGTATTTCATGCAGTAGAACACGCCCGAGAGGTTGATGCCGATGACCCTTTGCCAGTTCTCCTCCGTGCAGGCGTGAGTCTGGCCCATGGCGCCGTCGATCCCCGCGTTGTTGAAGGCGCAATGGAGCCCTCCGAAGCGCGAGACGACAGCGGAGACGAGCGCCTCGACGTCGCGCGCGACGGACACGTCCGCGCGAAAGAAGGCGACGTCTCCGCCTGCGCCGCGGATTTTGTCGGCGGTGGCGATCCCACCTTGCTCGTTCACGTCCGCGATGGCGACCTTCGCGCCATAGTCCGCGAACAACAACGCCGTTGCCTGTCCGATCCCGGTGGCAGCACCGGTAATCAGCGCGATTTTTCCTTCAAGCAGCTTCTTGCTCATGGCTCACCCTCACTCTTTGGCGAGCCGCATCGAAGCGGGTCTCGATCGGGCTGTCAACCATGTCTGACCCATGATTGACGGCCCGAAATAGCGTCCTGGTCGAACAAAAGAGCGCGGGTCGCGAAGGCGCTGTCCTCTTTCGCCTCGTTCGGCGTTAAGCTTGCTCCCCGGATGAGCCGCTCGCGAACACTTCGAGCACCAGGAGGGCGCACGCTCACCCCCTCTCCCATTTTCGACACCTACTTTCGCTTCGCGCACGAGCGACAAGCCATGTTCCACCGGCGCGTCGCGGGCGCGCCGCCCCCGTGGACCGAGGACCCGATCCTCGCGGGCAACCGCTTTACGAACGTTTATCGCGCGTCGGATCGCGTCAGCCAATATTTGATTCGGCACGTCCTGTACAGCGGCGATCAGCGCGAGGAGGAGGTCTTCTTTCGCGCGGTGCTCTTCAAGCTCTTCAACACGATCGAGACGTGGGAGCACCTCGCGAGCGCCGTCGGGCCGCTCACGTGGGCGGGCTTTCGGAGAAAGCATCTCGAACGAGCGTTGGACCGGCGGCTCGAACGTGGAGAGCGTGTTTATTCCGCGGCTTACATCATGCCGTCGCCCGCGTTCGGCTGCGCGCGCAAGCACGCGAATCACCTGCGGCTCGTTGAATTCATGATGAAGGACGGGGCGCCCGCCAAGGTGGCCCGTGCCCGCTCGCTCGAAGAGGTCTTTTTGCTGCTCCGAAGTTATCCCTCGTTGGGCGACTTCCTCGCGTTTCAACTGGCGATTGATCTCAACTACAGCACGATGGTCGACTTCTCCGAGATGGACTTCGTCGTCGCCGGCCCGGGCGCCAAGAGCGGTATCCACAAATGCTTCGTGGACACAGGCGGTCTCTCGGACGCAGAGGTGATTGAGGTGATGGCGGACGTCGCTCGTGATGAATTTACGCGCCTTGGTCTGCCCTTCCAGGACCTTTGGGGGCGAGAGCTTCAGCTCATCGACTGCCAAAACCTCTTCTGTGAGGTGGATAAGTACGCGCGTGTCGCGCACCCCGAGGCCGCGGCGCGCTCGGGGAGAACCACGATCAAGCAGCGGTACCGGCCGGGGGAGAGCCTCCCGCCGCAGGGGTATCCACCCAAGTGGAATTTGCGCCCGCCTTCGAGGGAGGCCGAGTA
>CAYTJL010000447.1:0-4832 GCA_964437785.1 uncultured Polyangiaceae bacterium | reverse complement strand
TGGAGGCGCCGGGAGAAGGCTTGTAGCTCACGTGGATGGGCCGCCATGAATAGAGCGCGTCCCCCGCGTCGAGCACGTCGAGCACGGAGCGGATAAAGAAGGGGGGAGCCTGTGCGGCCCCGGCTTCCTCGTTAGGCTCGCTCTCTTCGTTCTCTTGCTGTGGATCTGCCGTGGCCATCGCTTGCATCCCCTGAAACGGGTCTTCGATATCGAGCTCCACCGCCGGCTCGATCTCGGGCGCCGGCTCTTGCCCCTCGCGCTCGGCGAGCGCTTGCCGGAGCGCGGAGGAGAGCGCGCGGGAATGGCCGGTGACGGCCCCGACACCCACCATGGTTTGGAAGTCGGGCGGGAGGTCCGCGACATCGCGCCGAAGCCGCGAGCCGTCCTTTCGCTCGACCTCGCGCGCTCGTTTGGCGTACGCGAGCTTCTTGAGGAGCCGCGCCTCCATGTGCGACGGGAGCTGTTTGCGCGCGCGGAGCCGGCGATAGGAGGCCGGTCGATAGATGTACAACATCGCATCTTGGAACGGGCCGGCGCGGCGATATCGCTTGCTCGCGCGGAGACCGCGTTCGAGCATGCGGCGCTCATCGGGCCGCAGCTTGCGCGAGCCGGTCAGTTGGCGGACCACGCCGGCAATCGCCCCGCCGATCGCGCCGACCGCCCCGCCGATGACCGTCCCCAGTCCGGGGATGACCGATCCAATCGCCGCTCCGATCCCAGCCCCCGTGCCCGCGCCGGCGAGCCCGCCGCCCACGGCTCCAAGGACCTTACCGCCTGTGCCACCGGCTTTGCCCGAGAGCGAGCCCAGCGCGCCGCCGAGCTGTCCGGCGAGCTTGCCGATGGACGCAGGGTCGATGGAAAATCCTGTATCGGCTCCGCTCATGACGCGTTCTCCTCATCGTCGTTCTCACCCTCGGTTGCGCCCTCGGCTGCTGCTTTGGCGGCGGAGAGCAGGGTTTGCGGGATGCCTCGGCCCCACCAAAACTTCCCTGCATCGTTGAGCTCCTTCCAACGCGCGCCCGATGCCGGCGCCCTGCGCAAAAACTCCTCCCAGCCGGCTCTCGTCGGCGGGATCACGCTGTGGAAGTCGTCTGCGACGCCGATCCTCATCACATCGTTGTAGATGACGGGGATCTCAAGCTCGTTGGCCCATACCCCCGTGCTCCGAACCGCCGTAATGATCTGCGCCCCAAACCTCGTCCAGACCTTCTCTACGAAGGCGTCTGTCGCGCAGTCCCATCGAAGCTCGATCCATGCCGCGCGCATCTCGTACTTTCGATAGAAGTTGGGGAGGATGACGTCGCGCATCGCGCGATCGATCTTCTCGTCGTCATCCTCGGGCCATGTGATCGCGACGTGCTCGGGGCGAAGACGGAGGAAGGCGACCTCATTGATCGTCAGCGTCTTCCACATGGCAGAGCCTGCGGCACGTACCCCGATGCTCGGCTCTTTCAAATTGTCAAAGACGTGTCCAAACTCTGCGAAATCGAGCACCGAGGGGTCATACCGATTAGGCGTAAAGAAGCGGAGCCCTTCATAGACCGGCGAATTGTCGTACGATGGCACCAACATGGCGTGATCGCGAGCGGCCTGCGCCCACCCCGCCCAAGGCCACGCCTCCTTGTCCACGCGTGTCAGCTCTTCAAGTCGTTGCTCAGCCTCCGCGCGCAGGCGCGCAGCCTCTTGAGGGTCTTGCAGGCGTTGGGCTTTGGCAAACCTGCTAACGATGGCGCGAAGGAGGCCAGAAGCGTCCTTGGCGATCTTGTCGCGGGCGACGGCCAACCGTTGCGCCCTCACCGCGTCCAGATGGCGCTTGGTCTCCTCGGGGTCGCGCGAGATGAGCAAGAGCACCTCCTCTTGGGTCATGTTGTCTTGGGCGCCGGGGTTGTTCGTATCCTTCTTTTGGCTCTCCAAGATGTCGGTCATCCAGCCGCGTTTGCCTTGAATGAGGTTCAGGCGCACGCCATCCGAGGAGCGAAGGCTGAAGTAATAAAGGATTTGGATGGTCGAGAAGATGTTGCCTTGTCGCCGCCCTCGGCCGTTGCGCTGTTCGAGCGTCGCGGGCTCCCACGGCAAGTCGAGGTGATGAATCGCGCACGTACGGGTCTGGAGGTCCACCCCCTCATAAGCGATGGAGTTGCAGATGATCACGTCGTACTTGGGAGGGATCCCCTCCTCGGGGCTGCCGTTAAACTCCATCGCGAGGCGGAGACGATCGGCGTCGCTCTTGGCGACCTCCGCGTTCAGGATGGCGACGCGCTCGACGGGGAACTTCTCCTCGGCGAGCACCATTCGGATCCAATAGTGCGCGGCGACGTTCTCGCAGAACACGATATGACCGCACGACGGATGTTTGAGGATCTCGCGGGCGAGCGCGTCGAACTTGGGGCTGTGCGGCGAGGAGACGTTCTTCGCCGTCTGCCACGTGTACTTCTCATCCAGCTCGGGGTGAATCGAGACGAGCGCCATCCGCGCGAGCAGACCGAGGATGGCATGGGGGGACGCCTTATGGGGGTTCTCCAACACCTCTTCGATCCGGTCGGTGTACTCTTCGTACTTGAGGTTCTGCTTGGCGTTCATCGCGACCTCAACGCGGCGCACCTCCGGCTCAGGGACCTTCAACCCAACCCCCTCCGCGGTCCGAAATTCACCATAGCGGAAGATCATCCCCCGAAGCTCATCGAGGTTCATGAATCCCACGCATGACGCGCGGCCCTCGATCGTCATGTCGGTGCCCACCACCTCGCGCGTCTCGATCCGGCAGTAGCGGTCGATGAACGCCTCTGGGTCGTGGATCCCCTGATTGGGGAACGCCATGTCGTCGATGTATTGAATGAGGTTATAAAACTCCAAAGGGCTGTTCTTCGCGGGCGTCGCCGAGAGGAGCACGATGCCCGCGCCGCCCGTCTTGCGCCGCACGGCCGAGGCACGAAAATCAAGCTGCCAGGCGCGGCGACTCCCCTCGCCTGCGTTCCCCATGAACCGCGGCACGCCGTGCTCACGCGGCTCGGGCAGGTAAAGGTTTTTAAAGTTCTGAGCCTCGTCAACGATCATCAGATCGACGCCGATGTCCTCCCACGTGATGCCCGGGTCGTACTCCCATCCTTTGGGGAGCTCCAACGTCTCGGCGACCCACGCCGCGGTGCCCTCCTTGAGGATCGCCGTCTCGCGCTCCGACAATTTACTTTCCTTCTTGCTCCGGGCGTTCCGCTGTCGGAGCTTGATTTCGCGCTGGACCGCGGAGGTCCTCCCCGCGTACGCGAGCACGCTGGCCTCGTTCATCTTGGTCCGGGACAGCGCTTGATAGGTGAGGACGACGACGTCGTACTCTCCCCCCATAAACCGTGACCACGTGGCCGCGCGGTCTTGGGGAGTGTCCGTCTCGCTGGTCCGTTGGCCTTTGCGCGGGCCGTGTGCCACGACCTTTTGCTTCGAGCCGACGACGCCGATGCGATAATCGGGCAAAGCCCGGTTGATGTCGCGCACCCACTTCCACACGATCGACTTCGGCACCACGATTACGGGCCGCTTGGCCCATCCATCTTGTCGCGCTCCGGCCAAGACGAGCAGGCCGGTGTCCGTCTTGCCGACACCCACGTCGAACGCGATGAGCCCGCCGCGGTTGGCGAGCACACGGCGCGCGCCTGCATTCTGCCACGGATGGGGGACACGCTTGGGGCTCCACCGCGTAAGCGCCAAGGGCTTGGAGCTGTACTCCGCGACGCGGAACCCTTGAAACTGGCGCTGATAAGCCTCTTCGATCTGCGCGCGCCGCGCGTCGTCAATCGAGCAAAAGGCGCGGAAGCTCTGCTCCCATTCCTCGGCGATCTTGAGGCGCAGATCGTCAATTTTCCGCTCCTCTTCCTCACCATCGTCTTGCTTCGGCCTGAAGTTGCTTCGATCGTGGTTGATCCAACCGAGCACCTGCGTCACGTCGGACGACACGAGGTGTTGCAATTCGCTCTTGGAGTTGAGCTTCTCATAATCGACGCCTTGGACCTGGACGAGCCCATCTTCGCGGACGAGCGAGACCGGAATGCCGTAGTTCTTGGGCGCCAACCACTGACCCACGAGGGAGAGCGGCACCCAGCCTTGGCGCGGAGAGATGCCTTGAATCTCGTCGAAGATCGCCGGGCTGATGATGCTCATGAGCTTGGCGAGCTGCGCCTTGGCCTGCTCATCCCCTTGGGCGGCGCGCTCCTTGGCCCGATCCACCTTGGGCCAAAGCTCGCCGTGATAATACACGTCGGGGGGTACGAGCTCGCCGGGGCTGTCCTCGCACCACCCGGCCGCGAAGAGCGGGGCGAGGTCGAGCTGGCCCAGCTTCTCGCGTTGGAGCGAGCGGCGCTGCCGATACAGAAACTCGGCGAGCGCGATCACGTCATCGGGGTTGCCTTGATAGCGCGGCGACCAGACCGGCTTTTGCGCGAGCGCGGCGATCACGTTGGCGGTCCTCGGCACGAAGGCGGTCAAGAAGCGTTGTGCCCCAACATCGCTCTTGGCGAGCTTGACGAGCTCGACGTCCGCCGACGGCGGGCCATGTTGCGCGGCCCAATCCACGAGCCCTTGGTGAAGCTCGTGCCATGCGAGGCTCGGCTCCTCGCTGTCTTGCGCGGCGACAGCCGCCAAGAACGTCGCGACGCGAAGGCCAAGACTCGACGCCGCGCTCAAGTGCGGCTTGTCGTCGAGCGCTTGTCCCGTCCGTCTCTTCTTCGCACCGATCGGAGGGGGAGGCGGCGGCGCCGATGCCACGGCGTGCTGGCACGTGACGCACATCGGGCGTTCGCGGAGCGCGGGGAGCGAGGTGAACTCGCCGATAACCTCATACCCAG
>CAYTJL010000446.1:0-4887 GCA_964437785.1 uncultured Polyangiaceae bacterium | reverse complement strand
CTCCGCAAGCACAAAGGCCTCCGCCAAAAGGAGGCGCTCGACGAGGCCAAGCGCAGGCTCTTTCAGGTCCACATGCAGGACTTCGCCGATCGCTTCCCGCCCGAGCTCGGCGACGGCATGCGCAAGCGCGTCGCGATCGCGCGCGCGCTCACGCTCGACCCGCGCTACGTGCTCTTCGACGAGCCCACGACGAGCCTCGATCCGGTGAGCGCGCGGCGCGTCGACAAGCTCATCCACGAGCTGTCCGACACGCTCGGCGTGACGAGCATCGTGGTGAGCCACGACCTCATCAGCATCTTCACGATCGCGAGCCGGATCGTGATGCTCTACAAAGGCCACGTGAAGCTGCTCGGCACCCGCGAGGACTTCAAGAACAGCGAGGACGCCGTCATCAAGCAGTTCATCAACGGCTGGGCCGAAGGGCCGTTCGAATAGCGCGCGCTACGTCGGCCTGCGCGACGAGGGCGGGATCTCGGCGCCCGTCAACGTGTCGAGCCGAGGCCGCATGTACGTGCCGCGTGGCTCGCTGAAGCGCGAGACGTCGGCGTCGAAGAGGCGCGTCCGGCCCGTGGCGATCGCGCCTTTGCTGATGCGCAGCACGTTGCCGCCGGGCGGCGCAGGCTCGATCACGTACGCACCCTCGGGGATGCCCGCGCCCGAGATGCGATCGTACGCGTGCCACGTCTCGGGGTTCGTCACCTCGTAGACGCGATCGCTGCCCTCGGTGGTGACGCCGGTCGACGCGAGGTGCAGGCGCGGGAGGTACTTGATGACGAGATCGTGGTGGCCGAACGAGAAGCTCTTCACCACGGATCCGAGCCTCACCATCGATCCTTCGAGGGATCGGATCACGCCGCAGAGCCCGCGGCTCCGGCGCGGCTGGCCGTAGTGCTCGGGGACCCAGCCTGGATCGAGCGCGAAGACGCGATCGCCGGGCTTCAAGATGTGCGGGTCGGGCGCGAAGAACGTGGCGCCTCCGGGCGTGTCGAAGTCGCGCTTCACCAGCACGTCGCGCACGACGATGTCCTTGACCTCGGCCGACACTTGCAAGGGCGCGCCGCTCATGTCCGCCGCGATGATCAGGCTGCCCGGCAGCACGTAGCTCCGGTTGAGCGACGAGAGCTTGGCCGTCGTGTGCACGCGATCGAGCACGACGAGCTGGTTCGGCGACGATCGATCGCCCACCTGGCACTCTTCGAAGGTCACCTTGTCGAGCGCTTCGAACGACACGCACGACGTGGGATCGCCCGCGCCCATCGTGTTCAAGAACGTGCACGACGCGAACGCGAGCGGCCCCGCGTTGAAGAAGCGGATCGGCAGCGGATCGTCCTCGCCCCGTGACGCACGGTTCGGCGGAGGCTCGCTCGCGAAGGAGCAGCTCACGAAGCGCACGCCCGCGGTGGACGCGAGGTGCGTGTCGATGGCCGGCGCGACCGCGGCGAAGTGCAGCGACGAGCCCACGAACGTGACCGACGGCGCGGCCGATCCATAGCCGCTCTCCAAGAACCCGATGCTGAGCGTGGCCTCGCACGAGAGCCCCTCGACGGTCGCGCCGGGATCGGGCGCGTTCGCGAAGAAGAGGTACTTGGTGAGCGACACGCTCGCGCCCTCGATGGTCGGCAGCTCCGCCGAGGGCGCGGCGTCGCCGAACGAGCACGTGCTCACGAAGATCTGCCCGCGCGACGATCGCACGTTGCGCAGCCTCGTGACGAAGCTCCGCCCGCTGCCGATCGCGATCGCGATGCGCGTGCGATCGAATTCGGTGTCGGCGATGGTCACGCTCTCGGGGCTCGCGCTCGCGCCCGACGGCGCGATCACCACGCCCGCGACGAAGCGCCGGATCACGACCTGCTCGATCGAGACCGAGGCCGACGAGAGCGCGTTGCGGAAGTAGTCGTCGTCCGATCCCGGGTAGCCGCCATCCGCGGGAGGCCCGCCGCTGCGGAAGGGATCGATCGCGATCGCGGCGTACGGCGAGCAGATCGCGTTGGTCGGGCCCGCGGGCTTCGTGTTGTCGCCGTCGCGGCAGCGGCCCGGCGCGAACGCGCGATCGTCCAGCAAATCGGCCGGATCGTCGCCGATTTGAGGATCGTACGCGCCCGTGATCGTGAGCCTCCGCAGATCGAGCGAGCCCGCGCCTTGCACCACGACGGCGGGCCTGTCGCTCGTGGTCGCGATGAGCACGGTCTCTTTGCGAAGGACGCCCACAGATGACCGTTCGCCCACGATTTCAAGCCGAAACGGCGTGAAGACGCGGCGATCGAACGGCGACGATCCGCGCTGCGTCGAGAGCGGCGCGTCGGGGTTCTGCGCGAGCTTGTAGACGCGCAGCGTGTCCGTGAGCATGTACGTGCCCGCGGGGATGAAGAGCTTCGCGCCGTTGCGCGCCGCATAGTCGATGGCGGATTGGAGCGCGGCCGTGTCCTCGCCGATGGAGCCTTCGCCCGCGCCGACGGCGCCGAAGTCTTTGGCGCTCACCACGGTGTGGCCGAAGAACACCGGCTCCCAGCGCTCGAGGAGCGCGAGCGACGGCGAGCAGACGCACAGCTCGATGAGCCCGTGGCCGTACGCGAGCGCCTTTCCGTTCTCGTCGAGATCGACCTGGTTACTGTCGGGGCCGTGCCACGGCACCGTCTGATCGCTGCTCTTCCAGAGGGGTTTGGGCGTGTCGGTCCCCGGCTCGAACGCGAGGACCTTGCCGTGCGCGAGCGGGCGTCCATCGACGTGGACGCCGCTCCACAGCGGCTCGATGCGCACTCCTCGTCTCAACATGTTTCCCGGTCACCACAACGTATACCCGTGCGGGCTCGGCGCCTCCTCCACCACGGATCCGGCGTGCACTCCCCCTGCGCGGGCAACGCGTAACGCTCTTCTTCCTACTCGAAAGTCCCTCGGGGGGACGAGAAAAGCGGACCCGTACCAGGACGAGAAATGTCCCCGTTTGGGCGTGCGAGGCGAGCCGCAGACCAGCCGTCACCTCGGGCGGGATCCGTGGTATACGCGCGGCACTTTGGAGGAGAAGCGTCGTATGGCACGAGCCCACAACTTCAACGCCGGCCCCGCCGGGCTGCCCCTCTCTGCCCTCGAGCGCGCGCAGCGCGAGCTCATCGACTTCGAGGGAACGGGGATGTCGATCATGGAGCACAGCCACCGTGGGAAATCCTACGAGGCGGTGCACAACGAGGCGATCGCGCTGATTCGCGAGCTGCTCAACGTGCCGGAGAGCTACCATGTGCTCTTCATGCAAGGCGGGGCGAGCCTCGAATTCGCGCGCGTCCCGATGAACCTGCTCCACCCGGGCAAGAGCGCGGATTACATCCTCACGGGCGGCTGGTCCGAGAAGGCGTATCAAGAGGCCGGGCGCGTGGGCACGGTGCGCATCGCGGGCTCGACCGAGGTCGAGAAGCGTTATGCGCGCATCCCCAAGCAGGAAGAGCTCAAGCTCGATCCGAACGCCGCGTACGTCCACATGACGAGCAACAACACGCTCTTCGGCACCCAATGGCATTGGCTGCCCGAGACGGGGAGCGTCCCGCTCGTCGCCGACATGTCGAGCGACTTTATGTGGAAGGGCTTCGACGTCACCAAGTTTGGCCTCATCTACGCGGGCGCGCAGAAGAACATCGGGCCTTCGGGCGTGGTGGTGGTCATCGTCAAGAAAGAGCTGGTCGACGCCGGGCGCAAAGACATCCCGACCATCCTGCGTTATTCGACCCACGCGTCCAACAACTCGCTCTACAACACGCCGCCCACGTTCTCGATCTACCTGATTCGCAACGTCCTCGCGGTCACCAAAGAGATGGGCGGGCTCGTCGAGATGGAGCGCCGCAACCGCGAGAAGGCGGACCTCCTTTATGGCACCATCGACGCGGACGCGGACTTCTTCCGGGCGCCGGTCGAGAAGGAGAGCCGCTCGACGATGAACGTTGTCTTCCGGCTCCCGACCGAGGAGCTCGAGAAGAAGTTCGTCTCCGAGGCGACCAAGGCCGGCCTCGTGGGGCTCGCCGGGCATAGATCCACGGGCGGTATCCGCGCGTCGACCTACAACGCGGTGCCGCTCGCGTCGGTCGAGGCGCTCGTCACCTTCATGAAGGATTTCCGTAAGCGCGCTTGATCGCGGTTGAATCAACCCCTCCTTCGCCTCGTCGAGAGGGGTCATCGCGCTCTCGTCTCCCACTCCTGTCCTGTCTTTTGGAGGAATCGATGCACTTTGCTCGCACCAAGCTCCCTCTGTTCCTCGTCGCGCTCGCGGCGATCTTCGTCTCGGCCTTCGCCTCGGCCGACGACTGGACGCACACCGGCACGGGGATTCGGGTCAAGACCGTCATCGTCGACATCAACGTCTATGAGATCAGCCACTACATCAAGGGCTCTCTCCCGGCGAAGACCAAGCAGGCCGCCATCGACGCCGACATTCACAAGAAGTTCGTGTGGACGATGAAGCGCGACGTCGACAAAGAGAAGATCCAGAACGCGCTCAAAGACGCCTTCTCGATGAACGGTTATACGGACGCCGGCAAGATCGGCTCGTTCATCGGCGCGTTCAAGGCCGACCTCAAAGAGAAGCAAAAGGTCACCATCGTCTACAACGCCGACAAGAAGGAGACCACGGTGACGGTCGAGGGCGGCGGCACGGCCACGCTCGCCGGTGCGGATTTCATGAAGGGCACGTGGAGCATCTGGTTTGGGAAGATCGATCAGCCCAAGCTCGGTGATCAGCTCATCAGCAAGCTGTAATTCGGGGCTTGGGGCTCGGGGCTCGCTCGGGGCGGCGAGGGGGGTTGTCGCCGAAGGGGCGGAGTGGAGCGCGGTGCTCAGGTGGGTCAATGGCTCAACCAGGCTCGGAGCGTCTTCGCCCCTGCACATGCCTATCGTCCGCGTCGAGCT
>CAYTJL010000445.1:0-4890 GCA_964437785.1 uncultured Polyangiaceae bacterium | reverse complement strand
ATGCCGAAGGCCGCGAGCGCGAGGCCCTCGACCATGATCTGCATGCCGAGGTACTTCATGTCCCAGCGCGACTCTTGGAGGATGCGATCGAGCAGCTCGCGCAAGAAAGGCGAGATGGGGAACGTGGTCTCGAGCTTCTCGCGCAGGTAGCGATCGTAGGCCTCGACGTGCCGCGCCTCATCCATCACCTGCGTCGCCGCGTAGAGCTTGGCGTCGGCCGAAGGCGCGGAGTTGACGATCTGCGCGGTGGCGAGGAGCGCGCCCTGCTCGCCGTGGAGGAAGTTCGAGAGCATCCACGCGCTCGACAGCCTGCGGAGCTTGGGGATCTCGGTCTTTTTATCGAGCTTGTCCCAGATCTCGGTCCCGAAGATCGGGCTCATCTGATCGGGCATCGTCTCTTGCTCGGGATCGACCGACGTCTCCCACGCGGGGAGCGTCCGCGCGTTCCACATGTTGTCTTTGGACTTTTCGTAGAGGTTGCGGAGATCGAGCCGCTCGGCCTCGTACCGCCACGCGTAGCTCGCGTCGAACGCGATGGGGATCGTGTCGACCCCCGAGGGCGGCGTAGGCATCGTGATGGGCCCGCGGGAGGCGAAGTCGGCGCTCAAATCCATGGGGCAAGAACCTCCTGTTGACTTTGGTTCTATAAGATAAACTTAATTTTTAGTCAATAGACGCGGCGCACAATTCTTCAAATGACTGACGTCTTTCAGCGAGACTCGGGAGCATGGGTGTAGCGGACGAAGACCGCTGCCACGGTGAGCGCGAGCCCAGAGCACACCGAGAAGCTCACCATCGCATGATCGGGGGAGAGCGCGCTCACGACAGCACACGTGGCCATGATGGGAGCGAGCCAAAAGACCCATCGAAAGAGGATGAACCCGCCGAGCGTGGCGAGGAGCGCGCCGATCAACGCATCATGAAGCAACATGATCGCGGAGGTCGATCCCGCCACAATCCCGAGCCCGCGCCCCAGGGTGACGGACGTGACGGTGGCCGCGACCAGCAGCGCCGCGCGGCGGTTCACCGATGTCTTCCACATGTGATGACGGAGCCCGATCATCGCCGCTGCGACCACCGTAAAAGGGACCAGCGATTGAACGAAGAGGGCTTTGGGGGACGGCGCCCGCGTAGCCCCTTTGGCGAGGCTGAGCCCGGTCAACGCGACGCCGGCGAGCGCAACGACGGTGACGTACCGCGTCCGCTGGTGCGACGCGATGGCGGGGTCGTGCTCGCGAGCGAGCTTCTCCAGCGCCAACGCCCGCTCGCGCCGCTCGGCGAGGAGCTTATCGAGGCCCTCCAAGGCGCGCGCGGCGACGTGGTTGTCGGGCCACTCGGCGATGGCTTGCGTGAGCCCAAACCGCGTCTCGGCGATGAGCTGGTCAATCTCTTTGAGGTCCTCGTCTTTGGCCCCACCCGCGCTCGCGCCGAGCTTGCTGCGGAGGACATCGAGCCTCGCCGCGGCCGATCGGGCGAGCCCGGCAGAGCTCTTGTGACGGCGATACCCTTCGAGCGCGCGGCGCATCTCCAAGGCGCTCGAAGGTCGCTTATGAGGCTCGCGCGACGTGGCCCGATTGGCGAGCGCCGCGAGCTCCTCGGGGACGCCGTTGTCATAGACGACAGGCGCAGAGACACGCGCGTTGTCGAGCACCTCCGCGATGCTCGCGCCCTCGTGCCGCGGCGCGCCCGTGAGGATCTCGTGGAGCGTGGCGCCGAGCAGATAAACGTCGGTGCGCGCGTCCACCCGCTCACGACACGCCATCTCCGGCGCCATGGTACACGGCGTCCCCACGAGGCGGCTCGGCGCGTCGCCTTGGTCGAGCCGGCAGGCGATCCCCCAATCGGCCAAATAGACGTCGCCGAAGCGCCCGATGAGCACGTTGGCAGGCTTGATGTCACGGTGAACGACACCCTTGCTCGCCGCGAAATGAACCGCGTTGCAGACCTGGATGAGGATGTCGAGATGTCCCTCCAAACGATCCTCCGGGCCCCCGCCCCACCCCTCCCATCCGGGGTGAGAGGGGTTGTGGATCAAATCGATCCACGCGACGCCCTCGACGCGCTTCATCACGAGCACCGGCCGGCCGCCGCCATCCATGCCGAGCGCGTGAATCGGGATGATCCCCGGGTGTTCGAGCGACCCTGTAATCACACCTTCGGCGAGCAGCGCCTCGCGCTCCGCCGGGCTCGCGTGATCCCTCGCCGTCTTGATGGCGACGTCGCGTTCGAGCGAATGTTGCCGCGCCACGAAGACACGGCCCATCCCACCTTCGCCGAGCGTGCCGACGACCTCCAAATCGCGCTCGGGCGGCGCGACGGCTCGCCTCCCCTGCGGCGCGCCCGCGAGCGAGCCTTGAATATCCACCGAGATGGCCGGGAGCGCCCGATCGACGCGGGCCGCGACTCCCCCGTGCTCGGGGCTGACCAACGTCTCGGCCGTGGCGAAATGATTGACCGCGCGGATGGTCGCGCTCGGGGACGGATCGCTCTCCGGCACATCGAGGGTCTCGACGAGCGCTTCATCCCGAGATCGTTCGTCGCGCGCCATCCCGTGTCATCTCACGTCATTCATCCGACGCTTTGTAGCCGACGCCGTGCACGGTCGCGATCGGGTCGCCGCCCGCGACGCGGAACTTGGCGCGGATGCGCCGCACGTGGGTGTCGATGGTGCGCTCGGTGATGAGGTTGTCGTAGCGATACGCGCGCTGCATGAGCTGCCCGCGCGAGAGCACCACGCCCGGCCGCTCCAAGAGCGCGCCGAGCACGCCGAATTCGGTCGGGGTGAGATCGATGCGCGACCCGTTGAAGCGCACCTCGTGCCGCTCGGTGTCGAGCTCCACGCCCCGGTGCTGGATGATGTTGGGCTTGCTCTCCGAGGTGGGCGGCGCCTCGACGCGCCGGAAGATCGCGCGGACCCGCGCGACGAGCTCGCGCGGAGAGAAGGGCTTGGTGAGGTAGTCGTCGCCGCCGAGCTCGAGCCCGACCACGCGATCGACCTCCTCGCTGCGCGCAGACAAAAACAAGATCGGCGTGCGGCCCTTGGCGCGGATGCGGCGGCAGACCTCGAGCCCGTCGATGCCGGGCAACATCACGTCGAGCACGACGAGGTCGACGCCGCCGCGATCGAAGGCCGTGATCGCGGCGCTCCCGTCCGCGACCGAGGTGACCTGATACCCCTCTTTTTGCAGGGCGTAGTGGAGGACCTCGCGGATCCTCGACTCGTCGTCCACCACCAAGATGTGCTTTTGGGTCATGTCCTCACGCAGGGTTCGCCGCTTCGGCCGCGGGCGCTGCGGTCATCTCGTCGGTGCCGAGCGCGACGCCGAGCCCTTCGACCCGCGCCCACACCTCCGAGACGATACCACCGGCGCCCTCGACCGAGGACCCTGCGAAGCGGGCGAGCACGAGCTGCGTGCGGAGCGCTTGGACCAAGTCCGCGAGCTCGCCGAGCACCTGCGCGTCGCGATCGCGCAGCGCCACCAAACGCCGGACGTTCTCGACGTGCAGCCGCGCCGTCGAGAGCGCGCGCGGCGACGCGTTCGATCGCTCCAGCTCGCGGAGCTTGTGCTCGGCCTGCGCGAGATCGAAGCCGTCTTTGCCGAGCAGCGCCGACAGCTCCTCGTGCCTCGCCGCGGCGCGCGTCACCTCGGCGCCGATGCGCGACGCCGCGTCGCGCGGCAAGAGCTGCTCGAGCGACGTGCCCGCGCACGCCTCCACGCCCTCGCGCAGCGCGATCTCGATCTTCGCCGCGGCCTCGTGCGCGGCCGACGATCCGCCCGTGCGCGCGCGCTTCGTTCGATCGGACGTGAGCGCGACGGGCGCCCACAAGGGCCAGAACGGGATCGCCGCGAGCGCCTTGATCACCGCCCAAAGACCGCGCTCGCCCGAGGTTTTGTAGATCGCGATCGCCGCGGCGACGCCCGCGATCACGTAGAGCACGAGGAGGTCGCGGAGCCTCACAGGTCTTCTCCGTAGGCTCGGCTGCTCGGCTTCTCGACCGACAGCTCGCTCTCGTCCATCGCGCGGCTGCTGCGGCGCACGCCGTACGTCATGGCCGATCGGCTCGTCGTGTAGAGCGCGTCGGCGAAGCTGCCCTCGCGCTGCTGGAGGAAGACCACGGTCTTCGCCTTGGGCCGCACCAAGTAGGGCCGCATGATCCACGAGGTCTGCCCGCCGACCGCGATGAACACGCCGATGAACGTGAACGCGGTGAGGAGGCGGCCCGCGCCCTTGCCGAGCCCGCGCAGGAGGAGCGAGAGCGCCGCGAGCCCCGCGACGCCGTACGCGAGCGCGGCGACCGCGGCGGCCGCGTGGTAGCTGAGGCCGAGATCGAGCGCGAGCCAGAGCGCGGGCGCGAGCGCGACGAGCACGAGCGCGGATCGGCCCGCGGCGGCGAGCGCGAGCGCGACGCTCGATCGGAACGGCATGGGCTTGCCGAAGCCCGCGGCGAGCGCGTGGAACGCGGGCACCGCGATCGCGAGCGTGAGCAGGATCGCGAGCGGCATCTTGATCGCGCCGTACGCCATCTGCACGCCTCCGCGAAACGTGCCGACGACGCCCCCGAACACGGCGGCGCCGACCGCCACCGCGACGAGCGACGTGGCCGCGATCGCGCGCGTGTCGCGATCGTCGCGGCACGACGCGGCGATGTCGCCGGGCGCGCGGAGGAGGCGGTTCAAGACGCTGGTGTAGATCGACGTGGTCACTTGGCACCTCCGAGCACGGGCAGAAGGCTCATCCAGACGCGGTACGCGAGCGCGATCGAGAACACGGTGAAGCCTGCGAAGATCAGGTGGGCCCACGATCGCTTGAGGGCCTCGGCGTCTTCGAGCGCGTCGTTGAGCTCGCGGATCAAGCGGACGAGCCCGACGGCGGCGGCGAGCGCGAGCC
>CAYTJL010000444.1:3600-4894 GCA_964437785.1 uncultured Polyangiaceae bacterium | reverse complement strand
GGTACTCGACCGATCGCATCAGCTCTTGCAGCTCGCCGCGCTCCACCTCGGGATCCGCGAGCTTCTCCAGCTGATCGGGCTTCGCGCGCATGAGCGCGGCGGGCGTGCGATCGCGCACCTTGAGGAGCTTGCCGAAGTAGAGCTTCACCGTCTTCTCGAGCAGCGCCTCGTTGCCGCCCTCGGCGACGAAGCCCATCGCGCGGAAGCCCTTCAGCACGAGCTTGTCGTCCTGCGTGAAGAAGCCTTGGAGGATCTCGATCATGCCGTCGATGAGCGCGTCGTTCGCCTCGCACACCGCGCCGAAGTCGAGCACCACGAGGCGGAACTTGCCGCCCCCGAGCGGCTCGACGAGGAAGTTGCCCGGGTGCGGATCCGCGTGGAACGAGCGATCCACGAAGAGCATCTTGTAGAAGGCCTGAACGAGCCGCAGCGCGACCTCGGACGCGGGCACGCCCGTGCGCTCGAGCTCTTCGAGGCGCGTGATCTTGAAGCCTTCCATGAAGGTCATCGTGAGCACGTCGCGCGTCGTCAAGTCGTCGATCGGCGCGGGGAACGCGAGGCTCGGCTCGTCCTTGAACGACGCGGCCATGCGGCGCATGCACGCGGCCTCGTGCAGATAGTCGGTCTCGCGGCGGAGCATGTCGACGAGCTGCTCGTGGACGCGCTCCAGCTTGGTGACCGGCACGAACCACTGGTACACGCGCACGGCGAGGCGCAGGACGCGCATGTCCGTGGCGATGACGGCGCGGATGTTGGGATAAAGGAACTTGACCGCGACCTTGCGTCCGTCGGTGAGGTGCGCCGCGTGGACCTGGCCGAGCGACGCCGCCGCGATGGGCGTCCGCTCGATGTCACGAAAGAGCGCCGCGGATCCGCGGCCGAAGCTCTTCGTCAACGCTGCTTCCAAATCCGAGAAGGGATGAGGAGGCACGTTGTCTTGGAGCTGCTCCAGCTCCTTGCCGTACACGCGCGGCAAAAAGCCGCCCATGATCGAGAGCACTTGTCCGAGCTTGATGAAGACGCCGCGGAGGCGCAGCATCCCTCGCAACAGGCGCCGCGCGTTTTTTCGATCGACGCGCGCCCGCCTGTCCACGAGCCACCTCGGCAGATCGTCACCGCGACGGAAGATCCGCGCGAGCCCGATCTGCACGAGGTAACTCGATAAGATGACGCCGAAGACGAAGAGCGAACGGACGAGTCGGAGGACGAGCACGCAGGCCGCCCATCTTATCAGCCCGTTGATCTCAACGGGCCCTTATCGGCGCCCGTTGAATCCCCCAAAGGCACCTTCACG
>CAYTJL010000444.1:0-3500 GCA_964437785.1 uncultured Polyangiaceae bacterium | reverse complement strand
CGGACCGACTTGCTCGCCGGCTTGGCGGCGAACGTCATCGGCTGCTTGGTGAAGGGGTTGATGCCTTGGCGCGCCTTGGTGGCGGGCTTCTTCACGACGCGGAACTTGGCGAAGCCGGGCATCGTGAAGACGGCGCTCTTCTTGAGCTCTTTGTAGGCGACGTCCGCGAGCGTATCGAGGAATTGCTTGACCTGCTTGCGGGTCACATCGCCGTTGAGCTGCTCGACCACCGCGTTGATGAGAGCGCTCTTGCTGATCGACGCCGGCTTCTTGGGAGCCGCTTCCTTCTTCTTTTCAGCCATTTCTTCCTCCAGAGAGAACCTTCTTTGCGGCAAACAATCACAATTGTTTGATCAGATCCAGTGCTGAATCGTCTCCGGTACCCACAAAAAGAAGCATTTTTCTGTCACCCCCTCCGCCGGGCGCCGGCCCCGCGCCGAAGAAGCTCTGCGTTAGATCGCATTTTTGCCTGTTTTTGCAGGGGTTTCCGCGCCACCCCTCGCCCTCCGCCCTAAGCCCGGGCCGCGCTGCGAGGCCGCGCGCGCCGCCCCCTATGTTTTGCCGCGCGAAAAAAAGCCTTGACGAACGCTGCAAAGTTTCAACCAAAGAGGCCAAGGTATGCGTGCGCGCGCGCTCTTGATAGGATGCGCGCGATGTCCAAGACCCGATCGATCTGCACCGCCGCGCTGCTCACCGCGCTCACCACGCTCGCCCCTTTCGCCGCGCACGCGGCGCCCTCGGCCAAAGAAAAGGCCGAGGCGCGCACGCTCGTGACCGACGCGAAGAAGGCCGCGAAGGACAAGAAGTGGAGCGAGGCGGTGACCGCGCTCAAGCGCGCGCAGGAGCTCGATCCAAAGCCCGAGACCGAGATCGAGCTCGCGCAGGCGCTCGCCGGCGACAAGAAGCTCATCGACGCCGCCAAGATCTACCGCGCGCTGATGGACCCCGCGAACAAGGCGGTTCAAAAGCCGATGCGCGATCAAGCGAAGAAGGCGCTCGAAGAGGTCGAGGCCAAGGTGCCTTTCCTCCAGGTCGACGTGACGGGCACGGGCGACAAGAAGGCTGTCACGCGCATCGACGGCAACGAGACCGACGCCGCGGTCGAGGTCGCGCTCGATCCGGGCGATCACAAGGTCGAGGTCTCCGCCGAGGGCTTCGAGCCTCAAGACAAGACCGTTCATTTGAACGAGGGCGCGCACGAGAAGGTGAGCTTCGAGCTCAAGGCGAAGCCCGTCGAGAAGCCGCCCGAGCCGGTCAAAGGATCGATCATCCCCGGCGCGGTGGGCCTCGGCGTCGGGGGCGCGGCGCTCATCGTCGGCGGGGTCTTCGGCGGCCTCGCGTTCGCCGCGGCGAGCGACGCCAAAGCCCTCTGCAAGGACAACAAGTGTCCTTCGTCCGCCGCGGCCGACATCGATCGGTCCAAGCTCTATGGCAACGTGTCGACGGGCATGCTCGTCGCGGGCGGCGCGATCGCGACGGCGGGCATCGTCCTCATCATCCTTCGGCCCTTTGGCAAGCCGGACCCCGCCAAGGCCGCTTCGAATAGGCCGCTCGTGACCCCGTGGATCGCCCCGGGCTACGCGGGCCTCGGAACAGTAGGTGTGTTTTGAACGACGACCCAAGCCCACATCCGCCGAGCTCGCGGTGGGATCCCTCCGCCGCCGAGCGCCGGCTCCCCATCGCCTTCGCCCTTCGCCGCGCCTTCGCGAAGGGATATCGCCTCTCTGATCTTCGCGCGGATCTCCTCGCCGGCATCGTGGTCGGCATCGTCGCGCTGCCGCTCTCGATGGCGCTCGCGATCGCGGTCGGCGTCGCCCCCCAACAAGGCCTCTACACCGCGATCGTCGCGGGCGCGTCGGTCGCGCTGCTCGGCGGCTGCAAATTCCAAGTCACGGGGCCCACCGCCGCGTTCATCGTCATCTTGGCGCCCATCGCGGGCAAATATGGAGTCTCGGGGCTCCTCCTCGCGGGGCTCATGGCGGGCGTGATGCTCGTCGTGATGGGCGCGGCGAGGCTCGGCGCGCTGATTCGCTACATCCCTTATCCCGTGACGACGGGCTTCACGACCGGGATCGCGGTCGTGATCGCGACGCTCCAAATCAAAGACGTGCTCGGCCTGCCCGTCGCGAAGATGCCCGATCACTACCTCGACAAGCTCGCGACGCTCTACCGCGCGCGCAGCGGCGTGGATCTGCGCGAGCTCGGCGTCGCGGCCGTCACGTTCGCGCTCCTGCTCCTGATCCCCAAGCTCACGAAGAAGATCCCGGCGCCGCTCATCGCCATCGGCGTCGCCGCCGTCGGCGCGGCGCTGCTCCACCGCGCGGTGCCTTCGTTCTCGGTCGCGACCATCGGCACGCGATTCCACACCATCGTCAACGGCGTAGACGTCGCGGGGATCCCGTCCGTCCTTCCCTCGCCGTCGCTCCCCACCTTCTCTCTCCCGCTCGTGCGCGAGCTGTTCCCCTCGGCGTTCGCGATCGCGATGCTCGGCGCCATCGAGTCGTTGCTCTCGGCGGTCATCGCCGACGGCATGACCGGCACCAAGCACGACCCGAACGCGGAGCTCGTGGCGCTCGGGGTCGGCAACATCCTCGCGCCCATCTTCGGCGGCATCGCGGCCACGGGGGCGCTCGCGCGCACGGCGACCAACATCCGCGCGGGCGCGCGATCGCCCATCGCGGCGGTGACGCACGCGATCGTGGTGCTGCTCGCGATCGTGCTGCTCGCGCCGCTCGTCGCGTACGTGCCCATGGCCTCGCTCGCGGCGCTGCTCCTGCTCGTCGCGTGGAACATGTCCGAGCTGCACCACTTCATGGGCATCTTGCGCGTCTCGCCGAAGAGCGACGTCTTGGTGCTGCTCACGTGCTTCTCGCTCACGGTGCTCTTCGACATGGTGGTCGCGGTGAGCGTGGGCTTCGTCCTCGCGGCCGTGCTCTTCATGCGGCGGATGGCCGAGATCACCGAGACGAAGATCGGGCTCGACGTCACCGACGAGCAGGCGCGCTCCGAGCTGCCGGGCAACGTCGCGCTCTACGAGGTGAACGGCCCCTTGTTCTTCGGCGCTGCGCAGAGCGCGATGGACGCGCTCCACGCGAGCCGCGGCGACACGTTCGACGTCTTGGTGCTCCACCTCGGCAAGGTGCCCGTGATCGACGCCACCGGCTTCTCGGCGTTGAGCAACGCGATCGATCTGCTCCTCAAGCGAAACAAGACGGTGATCGTGGCAGGCCCGCTCCCCAAGCCCCGGAGCATCTTCGAGAAAGCGAAGCTGCACGAGCGGCACGCGTCGCTTCACCTCGTGGACGATTTGCCGCAGGCGCTCGCGTTGGCCTCGTCATTCGTTCAGGGTCGACGCACAGAGGCCCTTCGATCTTGATCGTATGAAATCTCAATTTTGAATGGCCCAACGTCGCGCTGCGCTCAAGTCCTCTTAGCGCTTGATCTTTTCGGTTGGCCCACCTCCTGCTTAATCCCTGAAGCAGAAGCGCCTGCGATGGTTT
>CAYTJL010000443.1:0-4921 GCA_964437785.1 uncultured Polyangiaceae bacterium | reverse complement strand
CGCTCGAGCTGCGTCGCGATGTTCTCGGCGACGAGCTGCGCGTTGGTCTCGGCCTTGCGGACCTCCTGCACGTCGATGAAGACCTCGTTGTCGGTGAACGAGGAGACGCCGGGGAACACCGTCTCGCCCTTGGCCGCGGTGCCGACGTTGCCGGTCTTGAGCGTCTCGATGCCCTTGCCGCCCTTGCCGATCACCATGCCGGGTCGCGCGGTGTACACGACGACCTTCGCGCGGTTCGCCGCGCGCTCGATCTCGACGCCGGCGATGTTGGCGTTGTAGAGGTACTGCTTAATCGCGCGCTTGATGCGGATGTCCTGGTGCAGCCACTTCTGATACGCGCGGCCGTCCTCGAACCACTTGCTGCTCCACGTCTTGATGACGCCGACGCGGAAGCCATACGGGTGGGTCTTCTGTCCCATGGGTGCGTGCCTCTACTTGCGCTCGTCGAGCTCGATCACGATGTGAGAGATGCCCTTCTCGATACGGGTCGCGCGACCCATCGCGCGGGGGCGCCACCTGCGGAAGTGCTTGTTCGGCCCTTTGTCGACGGCGGCCTTGCTGACGAAGAGCATGTCCACGTCTGCGCCGCTCTGCTTTGCGTTGGCGACCGCGCTCTCGATGAGCTTGCGGAGGACCGGTGCCCCGCTCTTCAGCGTGAACTGAAGGAGCTGAATTGCCTCGGCCGCGTCGCGACCGCGCACGAGATCGGCGATCATCCGCGCCTTGCGGGGGGCGATCCGCGAGAACCTCGCACTGGCCATGCTTTTCATTCGAGACCTCTTCGGAGATTGAGGGCCGCGCTCGCCGCGAGCGTGACCCGCGCCGAGGCGCCAAACGAACGAAACCGGGTTCGACCCGATCCACCCCGCCTCCGCGAGATAGCGCGCAGAATTGCGCGCGATCCCACGATGATTCGGGGGGCCGCCGCCGTCGTTCGCTTCGGGCTCACCGCCGGGCGCCTGACCTTGCTGAGAAGACCGGGCGCTGAACCCTCCCGCGTTCTCCGGGGGATGACCCGCGGAGGCCAGGAGGGCCGAGGGTGATCGAGGCGCCGTTACGGCGACGCGATCGGGTGGGGACCACCCGCTGGGCGGGCCCCGGAAAGGGAGCGCGGCTTCTAGCAGTGGCTCTTTCGAAGCGCAAGCAAGAAAAGAGGCGTCTCGCCGAAGATGCTCGCTAAGGCTTGTTTTAAAGGACTTTTGTGCTCGCCCAAAGAGCGCCGCACGCGCCGACGAATGGCTCGCGCGTTTTGCGCCGTTTTCGTTTCCCGTTCGCGCGAAAGCTCTGCGACCATGATCGGCGATCCTCCCGCGACCTGGACTCACGCCAAGGTACCGCACTTCTTCGATGATTCTTACCCATGCCAAGCGAGCGTGGAGGTACGCGGATGAAGCTCTTCGTGATGCGCGCGCTTGTCCCTGCGACCATCGTCGCGATCGCGGCATGTGGCGGGGGAGGAACCAGCGGCTCGACCTCGGGTACGGGCGGCGGGTCGAGCACCAGCTCGGGGACGAGCACCAGCTCGGGCGGGACCGGCGGCGCGATGACGTCGTCATCGACGTCGTCAACATCGTCGAGCGGCTCAACAACGTCGTCGAGCACGGGCTCCAGCGGCACGGGCGGCGCGGGCGGATCGACCGCATCATCGTCGTCGAGCAGCGGAGGCACGGGCGGCTCGGGCGGTGATCCTTCGCTCGCCGATCAAGACGGCGACGGATGGAGGCCCATCGACGGCGACTGCTGCGACACGCCGGGCGGCTGCGCGAACCCCGAGCTCGTGAACCCAGGCGCGTTCGAGTACCCCGGCAACGGCGTCGACGACGACTGCGACGCGAGCACCAAAGACGCGGACCCGCTGCCCGTGTGCAGCACGATGTCGATCTTCAGCGGCACCACCGGGCTCGATCTCGTCAGGGCGATGGAGCTCTGCCAGACCACGACCGAGAGCCCGCCGCTCACCGACAAAAAGTGGGGCGTCATCTCGGCGGATCTGCGGCTCGCGAACGGCAATCCGCTCTCCGCGAGCAACAACGTGCAGGTCGGCGTGCTCACGAGCTACGGCCCCAACGTGACCCCGCGCAAGGGCGCGACCATGGCCGCGATCTCGTCGGGCACCGCGCGCGCGCCGAACGATCCCGGGTACGTGCACCCGCAGAACGGAGCGCTCGCCAACCAGACGGGCAACTACAACGCGAGCACGCAGGTCAACGCGCCCGCGTCGTTCCTCGCCCCGCACGGCGGCAAATTCCCTTCGCCCGCGAGCTGCCCCGCGTGCATGGGCCAAGCGTGCAGCCAAGCGTACGACAGCGTGAACCTCGAGGTGCGCATGCGCGTGCCCACGAACGCCAAGTCGTTCTCGTACAACTTCAAGTTTTACTCGGCGGAATTCCCCGAGTTCCTCTGCCAGCAATACAACGACTTCTTCATCACGCTGCTCCAATCCACGTGGGTCCCCGACCCCAACGCGATGCCCCCGCAGACCCCGCTCCCCGCGGACGGCAACATCGCGTTCGACGCCTTCGGCAACGCGGTGTCGGTCAACAACAGCTTCTTCCAAGTGTGCTTCCCGCCGCCCGGACAGCCCGCGTCGTGCCCCTCCGGCACGCTCGAGCTCGCGGGCACCGGCATGGGCGGCTTCAACAACAACCTCACCGACGGCGGCGGCACCGAGTGGCTCATCAACGACGCGCCCGTGGTGCCCGGCGAGACGATCACGATCCGCTTCATGACGTGGGACGCGGGCGATCACAACGTCGACTCGCTGGTGCTGCTCGACAAGTTCCGGTGGAACATCACGCCCTCTCAAGTGGGCGTACACAAGTGAGCTGAGGAGGGCGACGACATGCTCCATCAACGACTTCGAAGCGCTCCCCTCACGGCGATCGTCGCGGCCACGTTCGCGCTCTTCGCAGGCGCCGCGTCGCAGGGCTGCGGCGCGGGCACGGGCACCAGCGGCGATCCCACGGGACAAGCAGGCGCGAGCACGTCCTCGGGCACCGGCGGCTCGTCCGCCACGTCGAGCAGCGGCTCGACGTCGAGCAACGGATCGAGCGGCACCGGCGCGGGCCCCATGGGCTGCACGACCAACAACGACTGCGCGAACAACCCGAGCGGCAAGGTCTGCGATCCGTCGACGGGCGCGTGCGTCGGGTGCACCGCCACTTCGAACAGCTGCGCGCAGGGCGAATTCTGCGATCTCGTCACGAACACGTGCAAGACGGGCTGCTCGTCGGACGCCGACTGTGCGAACGATCCCAACGGCTACCTCCACTGCGAGACGCAGTCGTCGTCGTGCGTGCCTTGCTTGAACGACGCGCACTGCGCCGCGGGCACGCTCTGCTCCGCGGCCGACGGCTACGTGTGCGTGCCCGGGTGCACGCCGTCGCACGACTGCCCTTCAGGGCTCCAGTGTTGCTCGGGGCAGTGCCACGACGTCACGACCGACTTCGAGCACTGCGGCATGTGCGACAAGCCCTGCGCGAACCCTCCGCACGCCGAGGTCTCGTGCGTCAACGGGATGTGCGGCGGGCTCACGTGCGTCGCGCCGTACGTCAACTGCGACGGCAGCTCGATCAACGGGTGCGAGCAGAACACGCTCGTGGACGGGCCTTGCCTGTGCGTGCCCGGCGCGACGCAGAGCTGCTACCAAGCGCCCGCGAGCACGCTCAACGTCGGGCCCTGCAAGGCAGGGACGCAGACGTGCTTGCCGAGCGGCACCGGGTGGGGCCCGTGCATGGGCCAGGTGCTCCCCAAGTCCGAGATCTGCGCGAACAACATCGACGAGGACTGCAACGGCGTCCTCGACGACGCGCCCGACTACGACGGCGACGGCTGGACCGCGTGCAACGGCGACTGCTGCGACGGGCCGCTCACGGGCTGCACCAAGCCGAGCCCCAAGCTCATCAACCCCGGCGCGTTCGAGGTCGCGGCCGACGGCATCGACAACGACTGCGACGGCACCATCGACAACGTGCTCGGCACGTGCAGCTCGGTCGCGGACTTCTCCGCGGTCACCGCGGCCCAGATGGCGCAGGCGATGGACATCTGCCAGACGACCACCGCGAACCCGTCGCTCCCGCAAAAGAAGTGGGGCCTCATCACGTCGCTCCAGCTCCACGCGAACGGATCGGTCTTCAGCGCCATCGATCTCACGAACGTGCAAGGCTTCCAAAACGCGGTGCTCACGGGCTACGGCACGAGCGCGGGCAACAACCCGAAGCGCGGCTCTACGATGGCCGGCATGTCGACGGGCCGCATGCGCGACAAGGGCGACGCGGGCTACATCGCGCCCAACTCGGGCACCGACTTCGTGCGCGAGATCCCGTTCTCGCCGCTGCCCCCCGTGAACACGCCGATCGGCTTCTATTTGGCCAACAACGGCAACGCGCTCGAGCCCGGGCAGTGCGGCGCCGCGACGTGCCCGACGGGCGACTCGGCGAACGACTCGGTCGATCTGCGCCTCTCGATCCGCGTGCCCACGAACGCGCAGTCGTTCTCGTACGACTTCAAGTTCTTCACGTCCGAGTACCAGATTTACCAGTGCACGCAGTTCAACGATTACTTCCTCGCGATGCTCACGAGCGGCGCCGCGGGCATCCCGTCCGATCACAACATCTCGTTCGACGCGAACAACAACCCGGTGTCGGTCAACAACGGCTTCTTCCAGATCTGCCCGGGCAACGGGAAGAACTGCGGGCCTTGCCCCAACGGCACGGCCGACCTCGCGGGCACGGGCATGGAGGACGCGAGCACGGGCGGCGCGACCACGTGGCTCACCACGGACGCGCCCGTGGTCCCCGGCGAGACCATGGTGATCGAGCTCATCCTCATGGACGTGTCCGACGGCATCCTCGACTCGGTCATCCTGATGGACAACTTCCGCTGGAACGTGCAGCCCGCGCAGGTCAACACGCACCAATAG
>CAYTJL010000442.1:0-4961 GCA_964437785.1 uncultured Polyangiaceae bacterium | reverse complement strand
TTGGCCTTCTTCTTGGGCTCGCTCGCGCGGAGGTGCGCCTCGACGAGCGCGCTCGTGAGGTCCGCCTCCGAGACCGCGCCGAGGCGCACGGTCGTATAACCCATCTTCCCCCAGCCGCCGGGCACGGGCGCAAACGCCTTGGGGAGCGCGGCGCACAAGGCCTCTTGAAGCTCGAGGTCGAGGAGCAGATTGGCGGATTTGTCGTCGGGCGCGAGCGTCGCGAAGATACGACGTTGGGTGCGGAAGGCGGCCCGATCCATGTGGGGGACCTCGATCGCGCCCTCCATCGAGAGCGCGACCTCGCGAAAGCGCGCGGCGCTGACCATGAACGCAGGATACCTGCGCCGCGCCCCTCACGACAAGCCGATTGAGCCTCGGGCGGCTCAGCCGAAGAACATGCCGTTGATCCCTTTGCGGAACGCCTCGGCGCCCACCTGCGCGCGCTGCGCGAACCACGTTTTGGCGTCTTCGCCGGCCACGTAATGGACCTGGTCTTTGCCGTCGGTCGCCGCCTCGTACACCACCTCGGCGATCTGCTCCGCGCTCGAATACGTGCTCTGGCGCGCAGGATCGGTGAACACCCCGAGCACGCGCTTCACGGTCGCCTCGTACGCGGGGTGCGAGACGAGGGACAATGAGCGGCTGATGAAATCCGTCTTGATCCCGCCCGGCGCCACCGTCTTGATGCCGACGCCGAATTGGCCGAGCTCGAACGACATGCTCTCGCTCCAGCCTTCGAGCGCCCACTTGGTCGCGTGATAGACCGAGTTGAAGGGCAGCGCGATGTGGCCGCCGATGGACGTCGTCGCGATGAAGAGCCCCGAGCGGCGCTCGCGGAAGTACGGGAGGAACGCCTGCGTCGTGCGAATGACGCCCAGGAGGTTCGTGTCGATCTCACGTCGGAGCTCCTCGTCGCTCGTGCCTTCGAGCGGACCGGCGAGGCCATAACCCGCGTTGTTGAAGACCACGTCGACGCCGCCGAGCTCGATCGCCCGCCCCGCCGCCGCCTTGATCTGCGCAGGATCGGTGACGTCGAGCGGGAGCAGCGTGACGCCCGGCACCGCCGCGAGCTCCGCGTCCTTCTCGGGGCGACGCATCGTCGCGATCACCTTCCAACCCCGCTCCGCGAAGAGGCGCGCAGCAGCGCGGCCGAGCCCGGTGGAGCTGCCCGTGATGAAGATGGTTTTGGTCGTGGTCATGGCTTCTCTCTTTCGTGAAAAATCATTCATTATTGTGACGAAATAAAACCACGCTCGCCCTCTCGGCGCGCGTGGTTGATGAGACGGTCAAGCTTTGAGCGCGTCCCAGCACAAGCGGGCGATCTCCGCGTGGCGCTGGGCGCGGACGCGCTGCGGCTCGCTCGCGACGAACGCGGAGAGCTCGACGAGCGCGCCTTGGAGGAAGGTCAGCATCAACGGCGACGGCAAGTCTTTGAGCAGCCCCTCGGCCTTGGCCCGTTCGAGGAGCGAAAGGAGAGGCGCCGCGCTCTTCGACGTAGCCTCTTTGGTCTGCTCGAACAGATAAGGTGAGTTGCGGAGCTGCGCCGAGAGCACGATCTCGGCCCGGTGCTCGGTGACGTGCCGCATGAACGCGATGCACATCCGCTCGAACGCCGGGCGGATGGGCTCGGACGGGTCGCTCCCCTCGAAGACGGCGCGCGCGAAATCCCGCTTCGTCTCGAGGTAAAGCGCGTTGAGCAAAGCCTCCTTGTTTTGAAAATAGATGTACAGCGTCCCGATGGCGACGCCGGCCGCTTTGGCCACCGCCTCCATCGAGAAGCCGGCGAGCCCCTGCCGCTCGATCACCCCGAGCGCGCCGGCCAGGATGCGACGCTCCTTTGCTTCGTCGCGCTGCCTCATGCGCGGGCTATTATGAATACAAATTCATCTTTGGCAAGCCCCCTCGTGCGATTTTCATGAATCAGCGCGGTTTCGGCCGCCGCGGGCTCCATGATAGGCTCGCCCTGCATGCGCCGCCTCCGCTCTTCATGGCTCGTCGCGCTCACCGCCCTCCTCGCCGTGGTCATGGGCGAAGGGGGTTGCGGCGGCGAGGGCGGGGCCTCGTCGTCCGCGTCGTCGACGGGCAGCGGGGGTGGCCCTCCCTTCGAGCCCGACTGTCGCGGCGTCCCCATGCCTGCCGGCGACGTCGCGCTCGGGGCCGACGGCCGCTCAATCGCGCTCGCGTGCAAAGGGTTCTCGCTCGACGCCTCGTTGATCGAGGACGGCATCGCGAGGCTCCAGTATCGCGGGAGCGGCCCTCTCAGCGACAGGCCCTCGTACGCGGTCATCAGCGCTCCTCAAGCCCCGGTGAGCCTGCTCTTGGGCAGCACCCCCGAGGTCGCGCGGCTCTGCACGCCCGAGCTCTTCATCGAGATCGATCGCGCGAGCTGCCGTGTCCACGCGACGCTCGCCGATGGCACGGTGATCCTCCACGACCCCGAGGACGGGGGTTATATCGAGATCATCGACACGGGCCCAGAGGATCGCTTGCTCGCGCGCGCCGCCGCGCCCGGCGAGCGGTTCTACGGCTTTGGCGAGCGGACAGGCCCGCTCGACAAACGCGGCAAGGCGATGGTGTTTTGGAACACCGACGCGTATCAAGATGCCTTTGGCGGATATCCCCCCGACGCCGATCCGCTCTATCAATCCATCCCCTTCTTCATCGGCCTGCGCGCGGGCGCGGCGTACGGCGTCTTCCTCGACAGCACCCATCGGCTCCGCTTCGACATGGCCGCGTCCGACCCTTCGGTCTATTCGCTCGCGGCGGAGGGCGGCGCGCTCGATCACTACCTCTTGGCCGGCCCCTCGATGAAGGTCGTCGTGGAGCGTTATACGCGCCTCACCGGGAGGATGCCTCTGCCGCCGCGCTTCAGCCTTGGGTATCACCAGTCGCGATGGGGGTATTCGCCGGACGCCGCGGTGCTCGGCGTGGCGCAGGAGCTTCGGAGCCGAGCGATCCCGGCCGACACGATGTGGCTCGACATTCAACACATGGATGGATTCCGCTCGTTCACGTGGGATCCCGCGGCGTTCCCCGACCCTCAAGGGCTCACGGCGGCCCTCGCGTCGATGGGGTTTCGGACCATCGCCATCGTGGATCCTGCCATCAAGGTGGACCCCGGGTGGGACGTGTACGACGCGGGGCTCGCGGGCGGCTTCTTCCTTCAACAGAACGGCCAGCCTTACGTGGGCGAGGTGTGGCCGGGAGCATCGGTGTTCCCGGACTTCAGCGATCCCGGCGCGCGGGCGTGGTGGTCGTCGCTCGTGCAAAGGCCCCTCGCCCAAGGTGTCGAAGGGCTTTGGATCGACATGAACGAGCCCTCCAATTTCACGATGGGCGCGGGCGGGACCGTGCCCAAAAACGTGCCCGCCGCGGGCGATGGATTCCCCGGCACCATGGGCGAGCTCCACAACGTCTATGGGCTCAACGAGGCGCGCGCCACGTATGAGGGGATGCGCGCCAAGGCGCCTGGGAAGCGGCCTTTTATCCTCTCGCGCGCGGGGTATTCGGGCATCCAAAGGTATGCCGCGGTGTGGACCGGGGACGCGCCGAGCACGTGGGCGACGCTCGACACGACGTTGCCCATGATGCTCGGGATGGGGCTCTCGGGCGTGCCGTTCATCGGGAGCGACGTAGGCGGTTATTCGGGGGGCGCGACGCCGGAGCTGTTCGCGCGGTGGATGCAGGTCGGATCGTTCTCACCGTTCTTCCGCGCGCACGTGCAGACGAGCGCCGCGCCGCAGGAGCCTTGGCAGTTCGGCACCGAGGTCGAGGACGTGAGCCGCAAATTCATCGAGGAGCGGTATCGCCTCCTGCCCTATCTCTACAGCCTCTTTTATGAGGCTTCCACTACGGGGGCGCCCGTGCTCCGGCCGCTCGTCTACGAGATGCAGGGCGACGAGGCGGCGCAGACCATCGACGATGAGGCCCTCCTCGGCCCATGGCTCCTTTATGCGCCTGTGCTCCAGCAAGGGGCGGCGAGCCGAGATGTGTATTTGCCGCCCGGGCGGTGGTTCGAATATGGGTCGGGCGCTGTCTTCGAAGGGCCCGAGACCATCACCGCGGATTTGACCTTGGGGGCGCTGCCTTTGTACGTGCGCGAGGGCGCGATCGTGCCCAAAGGGCCCGTGATGGCGTGGAGCGAAGAGGCGCCCGTCGACCCGCTCTCGATCGATCTTTATCCTTCTGATAAAGAGACGACGTTCTCTCTTTATGAGGACGACGGGGCTTCGTTCGCCGGGGACTCGTCGCTCATCACCTATTCGCTGGTGAGGAGCGCGACCGGAGCGACGTTCGCGGCGAGCGCGCGGACAGGCACGTTTGCGCCTCCGCAAAGGCCCCTCGTCCTTCGGGTGCGGCGCGTGGATCACGGCGTCACGGCCGTGCGGCTCGACGGCCAGCCGCTCGCGGCGTTCACCGACGTTGACGCGCTCAACGCTGCCGGCAAAGGGTACTTGTATGATGATCGCGATCTGTCAGCGCTGGTCGTGATCCCGGACAAAGCCGGGTTCTCGCTGGAGCTCGACTACGATCCTTCCCTCACCGCGCCTGCGCCGCCGGTGCTCATGCCGTTCGAGGTGACGGTGCCGCCCGGCACGCCCGCGGGCTCGACCATCCACATCGCGACGTCGGCCAACGGCTGGACGCACGCGCCGCTCGGATGGGTCACGCCCGGCGTCAAGGCCGCTGGCCTCGTGTCCGTGCCCCGCGGACCGTGGGTGTTCTACAAGTACACGAGGGGGGATTGGTCCACCGTCGAGAAGTGGCCCGGCTGCGTCGAGGCCACGAATCGTTATGAGCGGGGCGCGGCGTGGCCGGTCAAGCGCGACACGGTGTATCAGTGGGCGGACGCCTGCCCGTGACACCGAATTCGAGATCGATGAAGCCGGCGCGCGGATCGTCAAAACAGGCTCAGTCGCCCTTTGCACGCGATATGCCTCCATTTCGCTCACGAAATCATT
>CAYTJL010000441.1:0-4962 GCA_964437785.1 uncultured Polyangiaceae bacterium | reverse complement strand
CAATTTTTCTCGCCCACTGAACCGACGCAGAGAAGCGGTTAAGCGCGTCCGATGCGGAACCGGGGCGCCTTCGGAGAAGATCGTCGAATAGTCTACGGGCCTCCTCCGGTTGGTCTTCGATGAGCAGCAGGGCAAGGTAAAAATTCCGGGTATCTTCTGCCGGATCGAGCCACTGGCCGTTGAAATCGGTCCGCTGGATGTCTGGCGCAGGGATACGTTCCAACTCCGTACGATCCCTTTTGTGATATGCAACCATGACCCGCATGCGGTAGGCAAATGCTTCCCACTGTCGCCTGTAGCCGGAGCCAACGACTTTGTCGCCATAGGCGAGGACCTTTTCGACAACATCCGTCCGGTCGCGGAGAAGCGCAGCCGCCTCTGCAACCTGTTCGATCTGGGTCACCCACATTTGTTTGGCCAGAAACTGATCGAGGTCCACGTTCTGTAGCCTGGAGTCGGCCCGTTGCTGCGCCTCGAACGGCAGCGCCTCGGCCATGACAGTCAACAGAACATCGGGAGCCTCCTCGACGTCCAACCAATCGGCGAACGCTCGGTTGCGCATCTCTCCTGAAAATCGATTAAACGTGCGCACCACCAACTTCGCGAGCGCCGGAGCCGTAGGTACGCCATCCGGTCGATAGTCGCTATCGGGAGCGAACAGCGACTTACTGTGGCGCGCATCTCGCGCGGGAGCAAACGGGACGAGGTCTCGCAGCCGCCGCTCGACAAGCGTAACCAGCCGCCCACGTTGATCGTTCGTCAGGCTGATCATGGGATCAACGCTCGACTCGTGCGCCGCCTCGTGGATGCGCATGAGTATGCGAACATGGACGCGTGTCTTTCGGATCCACGTATGGAAAAGTTGAAGCTCCGCGACCCCATTGCGTTCGGTCGCGAGGGTCTGGGCGAGGCGAGCCTCTAAATCGATGCCCTGCGGTCCGACAAGCTGCTGAGCCTCGTCCCGCTGCTCCAAGAAAGCGGCCAGGTCCATCCAAGGGAGAGCGAGCGTCGCCGGCGCGTCGTTCACCCACGACACGACCTTCGAGCGATCCGGTGTCACTTCTCTGCGAAGCTCGCGACAGTAGGCGCCGACAAGGGTCTCCGCAATCTTCATGGGGTCGAGCACTGCCTTCTTGTCCGCCAACAGTACGGTCCGCAGCAGCCAGAAGAGAACCCTCATGTCTGCGACCGGCATCGCCTCAAGACCGGGGTGTTCCCGTCTGGTTCCGATTTGTTCCGCCAGATACTTGTGGAGTTCGGGAGCCACCTTGAAGAGGATAAATTCGCCCGTGTGTTCTACCTCCTCGAGCAGCACGTCAAGCCGGGCTTCTGCGCCCCTTCGACGAGTGTCCTCCTCGGCTTGGAGATGGCTCCGCTGGTACACGGATTCCGTGGCGATCACCAGTGTCTCTGCGAGCACACGTGCAACCGCCTTGACCCGCTCCTCTTCCCACCCCAACCTCACCCCTTCCTCCAACCTCAGATGCAAGATCCCAAGCAACCCGGCCACAGCCTCGCGCCAGATTCGCGTCTTTCTCGCTTCGGCATCGTTGCGATCGAATCCCCGGTTTGGCACGGGTGTATCGTCGGCAACGGTGAGCTGTGTCAGGATGTGCATCCCGATCGAAGCCGTCTCAAGGTTACCAACGATCCCTGCGATGGATTCCCGCAAACCCCAGATCAGTTTGACGGTTACGACGTACATCAGATAGGGACGTTTCCGGGAAGCTTCGAGCAATTGCACAGCCCGGAGCGCCCAGGGGTCTTGATCGTAGAATAGGGCGAGCGAGATCAGTGCATCGAGTTGCTCGCGACAATGATTGTGATTGCGCCCAAACTCCGCGCGCCTCCACCAATCGTACAGAAGGTACAAGCTCCCACCATCAACGGGCGGAGGGGTCAAGTCCAGCGCACCGTGAAAGCCGAATCCACCGTGATCCCATCGGAGCCGCACCAGTTCCCCCGGTCCACCCAAGAGATCGGGCTCACGGAGAACGGTACGCGTCGCCGCATCAACAAGCCTTGTGCGAAGATCCTCTTTCCTACCCTGCGACGTCCGAATCCATCGCGGCGCCATGGTCCAATAATTTACTTCGAGCGCCACGTTGAGCCAGCGAGCAAACTGCTCGTCGTCTGATTCTATGGGCGTGCCGTGAACGAGTCGTTCCCAGAACAGGCCAAGGACGCGGCTTCCCAGGTAGGACGTCCAGAGGCGACTCTCTCGATCGTTGAGCAGCAGATCGTACCCTTCGGCGTCTCCGTGCCTGGAGGGGGCGAGGATGTGCGCGTCTCGCATCGCCTCCAGCGATGGCGTCCCCGGGTGGGCCTGCTTGTGCGCGAGATGTTGCCGTTCCAGGTCGTCCTTCGCCACCCAGAGTAGCGCCGTTTCGTCTTGGCGCGCTTGGTCGAGTCGCTTCAACGCTATCCTCTCGGCTTCGGGGAGTTGGTCGAAGTGTTGTCCAACGTGCAGCTCCAGGCTGACCGATTGCGGGATCTGCAACCGACCAAGCACAAACCGTAGAAAGCCCCGAGCCTCAAGCTGCTCGACGCTCACCTCACTCTTCTCGGCGTGCAGGAGCTCGCCAGCGCGCTCACGGGTGAGCGGTGCTCGGCGCGGTTTCGCGTTGAGCAGCAGTTCGGCCAGGAGGAACGACGCGGCCCAGTCGTTATCCTCCGGCGAGAGATACGTCGCGAACGCCCCTTCGCGGTCGGGGTGCGACCGCGCGAGCGCATGGGCGAGTGGCTTCGGGTGCCAGTTGAAGGTGAAGGGACTCGTCGCGACCCGGTTCGCCACGTCGCTAGCCTACGTGCCACGACGGCGGTCGTCATCCCATCATCCGAGCGCGGCGCCGGCGCGCCGTGGGGACCGGCGCGACGCCCTCCACCGGGAGTTGCATGCGCTGCTGCAGCGCCCGATCGAGCAGCGGCGGCCGGCCACGGGTGGCTTGACATCGTGACCGCCCACTGTTTCGTAGGTTAGTCTAGATTAGCGGTAAGGAGAGGATCCGAGACATGTTGACGTTCAAGATGCGGGTGGTCGCGTTCATAGTGGTCGCCCTGTTGAGTGCGTTCATGGCACTGGGCTGCGTTACAGCGGCTGATGCAGGCGAAAGCGACGGAGAGTCGAACGGCGGCGGGTCGGGCGGAGGCGGCGGAGAGAACATAGGTGTCGCGCAGCAGGCGGAAACGCTGTGTTGCTGCACGGCCGGCCCCGATGGCAGCATGATAAGCTGCGGGCCCGCGAGCGGCTCCGACTGCCCTCCGTACACGACAAACACCCCAGGGGCGTGCGGCGCCGACACCCCCACCGGCGGCTGCTCCACCACCAGAGTCCATTCCGGCGCGGGCGGCGCGTTGGAGGTGCTCGTCCTCCTGCTGGCGCTCGCGGCGTTCCACGCGAAGCGGCGCCGCTTCGCGTGACGCTCGGAGACCCGCGTCGTCCGGAGCAGCGGGCGCGCTTGCCGCTTGACGCGTCACCGACGTGGGGGAGACATGAGGAGGCTCGGTGAGCCGCGCCAACAACATGCTGAAGCCGACCGCGATGTGGACCTGGCTCGGCTGGGTCGCGTTCTTCTTCGCGTCCATCTTCGTCATCCACGGCATGGCGCTCGTGCTCCACGAGGTCTTCGGGCACGCGGTCGCCATGAAGATCGTCGGCTGCGGGGTCGAGGGGTTCAGCCTGACCTATTTCGGGAGCGGCTTCGTGCGGCCCACGCCGTGCCCCCCGCCGTGGCTCGTAAGAAACACCGTGATCATCAGTTTGGCGGGGATTTTGGTCAACGTCGCCACGGGCGCGGTCGCGATGGCATTCCAGCGGCGAGCCGGGCTCGCGCCGTCGGCGCGCCTTCTCCTCGCGCTCCTCGCGACACACCTGCTCCTCGGCGACCTCTGGTACGCGACGGCCGGCGGCTACCATGAGGTCAAGGATCCGCAGCTCACCGCGGTTCTCCTGGAGATGCGCGGGCTCCACGTCCTCGCGTGGCTCCCGCCGCTCGTGCTCTATGCGGCGGCAGCGCTGTATGGCGCGCGCGCGATCGTCAGTGCGTTCCGCGATCACTTCGGATCGCGCTCACGCCTCCACGCGCTCACGCACATCCTTGCAACGCTCGGCGTGGCGGAGCTGCTCTTCTTCGCTGCGTTCCGCGTCGAGGCGGCGCTCCGCACCGACGGGGCCCCCAGCATCACGGTCGCGTTGGAAGAGCGCGCCGCTGCGAACAAGACCACGCCGTGGCTTCAGGTCCATCGATTCCCGATCCGCTACGTGCTCCTCGCGATCGCTGTCGCCGCGTTCGTCGACGCGCTCGCGCGGCCGGTGGTCCGCGGCGACCGCGGGCAGGAGGCGGCGCCGCCCCCGGTCCCGCCGCGGTATGCCGCCGGCGTCGCCGTGGCCGCGCTCATGTGCGTTGTCACGATCACGTTGCTCGTACGGGTCTAAGCACGTGAAGGTGCGCGAGATCAGATGATGTAAAGAGGGGCGCCAAGGGCGTCGAACAGATCAAGGCCAAAGGCTCCGCGAGCTACGTGCACCACATCGAGCGGCGCGCGGCGACGTATGGCTTTAAGCTCTTTTGGATCCGGCCGAAGGTCGCGATTTCGAGGGTGGTGTGGTACTCTGGACGCGATGACTCGACGCTCCAACACCGCTGCGGCAGCCCGCCCGCAAGCGCCTCGACGACCTAGCGCCGCCACGGCCGCGCCTCGTCCGCTTGGCGGTGACCTTCGCGTCGAGGATCTCACGCCGCTCGAGCAAAGCCTCGGGGACGGGCGCGCCAAGACGCAGGCCGAGGTCGACGCGGCGCTCGAGGCCCTCTGGGCGCGTGCGCGCGCGTCGGAAGAAGGCTACGTGGCCGTCCGCGCGTTCGATCCCGACGATGATCCGTGAGGGATCGATCGTCAGGATCAAGGTCCGATGGTTCGAACCACATGGGTGGCCGACGGGCGGCCCAATCGGGTGGTTCAAAC
>CAYTJL010000440.1:0-5050 GCA_964437785.1 uncultured Polyangiaceae bacterium | reverse complement strand
TTTTCGCTACTACGACCCGGACATGGGGATTTACTTGAGCCCTGATCCCAACGGGGTTTGGAACGGTCAGCGTCCGTACGCGTATGTGTCGGACCCGTTCGAGGAGACGATGCCGCTCGGCATCGGTGACGGAGAGCAGCCTTTCGAGGTCGATTGGAGAGCGCGGCGCGAGGGCGAGCTGGGCACCCGCGCGTGTCGCGAGGAGCCCGCGGCCGGCGGGACCGGCGCCTACGACGCGGCCAATGCCCTTCGATGGTTCGCACGATGGCGAGCTTTTACCGAGCCCAAAGAGGGAACACGATGAGCAACCCCGCAGCGAAACAAGGTGACTCCGTGACGGGGACGGACACCCATGTCCTCATGATCCCGTCGCCGGGCGGCCCGGTGCCCACACCGACGTCAATGCCCTTCCAAGGCAAGCTCGACGGCGAGCTGTCGAGCGATGTGATCGTCGAGGACCAGCCCGCCGCGACGGCGGGCAGCGTGGCCACGAGCACGCCTCATGTCCCGAACGGCGGCCCGTTCCAGAAGCAGCCCGCGAACAAGGGCACGGTGCAAACGGGGAGCGCGACGGTGCTCGTCAACAACAGGCCGATCGCGAGGGACGGCGATCCGGTGCTCACGTGCAATGACCCCGCGGACGCGCCGAACGGGACGATCGTTGCGTCGGGCTCGGTGCTGGTTGGGTGAGCTGGAGGAGAGGAGGAATCGAGTCATGAGCCTTCGACATGGACCGGATGATCATGAAATAGGGAGCGCCGGCCCGCCCGTGAGCGGCCGTTGACCACCTTTCCCCGGGCGGCCGTGCGCGCCGCGGGCCCGGCGCTCCCTATTGTTTCAATCAGGAGTCCATCCATGATGAGGATCTCTCGCGCTATCGTTCACTCTCTCCTGCTCTCTCTTCTGCTCTTCGCCCCGAGCGGCTTCGCCGAGCCTGTCCCAGTCCCGGAGGCGATGCAGAATCGAGCCGGGCTGGACTTCGAATATTACAACCGGCCCGCGAGCACCAACGCGGTTGGACGCAACGTGTTTGTTTGGGAGGCGCGTTTGCAAATGGAGCTGACGCGCAGCCTGTTCGTGGATGCGAGCTTGCCGTGGGCGTATGACCAACCGCTCGCCAAGGCGGGCGAGCGCGTGAGGGCGCCGATCACGCCACCCAACGATCCGGCGGGTCGCGCGCTCTTGGGCGTGCCCGCGGTTGGGCTTCACTACGCGGCGCGCATGGATCCGACGCTCGGGTACTTCGTGGGCTTCCGCCTTGGGGTCCCGGTCTCGGCGACACCGAGCGAGGAGAAGGAGGTGGCGTTGGAGGCCGCCGCCGCGGTGCGTGGCAATCAGGATCGCTATCGGTTCTCGACGCGGCGCGTGCCGCTCTTGCTCGCGGGCGGCGTGGAGCTCTTCGAGGGACCGCTCTTTGCGAGGGTGGATCTCGCGCCGTCGATCCACATTCGCCTCAAGACGGATTGCCCGGCGGGGATCGTGACCGGCGACTGCGCCGCGCCCATGGTGGCGATCTACCTCGATCAGAGCACGACGCTGGGCGTACGCCATCCGATTGGCATTCAGGGAGGGCTCCGCGTGCAGGAGAGCTTCGTGCTTACCGAGGCGGCGGACCACATGCAATTCGCCGTCGAGCCGTTCTTTGGGTACGTGAGCCCTTCGCGCGTGGGCGCGTTCGCGCGGGTGGGCGTGCTGTTCGCCGTGGACAACGACGGCAATTTGAGCCGAGGGGGAGCGCCCGTGTCCGAGGAGCGGCGCGTGACGTTGCGCCTCTCCGCGGGCGCCAAGTTTTGATTCATCCGAGGGTTCTGGTGAAGGGTGGCCATGCCTGGGAGGGACGCGCCGTGACAAGCTTCTTTCTCTTGCTGTCGATGCTCGGCTTCGTTGCGTCGATGGCGATGCACTTCGCGTCCGTCTCCCTTGGTCTCACAGTTGGAGGGGAGACGATCGAGGCGATGCTCATGGGCTGTTTCGTCGTGGCGATCCCCGCCTTTTTCTTTCACCCGGACAGCGAGCCCGGGAATCGCGGTGCTCTCCCCTGGAGATCCCTTTTGCACTGGCCGAGGTGGCTCCAGCTCATCATGGGCGCCCTGATGCTGTACGTGGTGTGGTTTTGCCTCAGTCGCGACTTGGCTGCGCGTTGGCAAATTAGCAGCGAAATGGAACCGCGCTACGTGCAAGGGAGCTGTCTCGTGTGCGCGTGGCTCTACGCGGTCTGCAGCGCGCTGCTCTACGACAAGAGGCAGCATGAGATGAAGGGTAGTCGTCGCTGAACGGGTTACTTGCACGGCACCGTCGTGCTGGGGATGGCGGGCGCGGTGGCCGATGGTGTGGTGCGGAACTGTCCGAGCACGAACCCGACGAGACCGCTGACCAGGAACAACGCGAGCGCGACGAGCCCCAGCTTGATGGGGGACATCGCCGCTGGAGCGAGCACGGGTGAGTCCGAGACCTCGTGCTCGCGCGGCGAGCTCGGGACGGGCATGCCCAGTTCGTTGGGTGTTGGTAGCTCGACGGTGGGGGATTCGACGGGCTCTTCGCGCGGGAGCTTGTGCGCTGCCGTGAGCGTGATCGTCTTAAAGTGCGTGCGCGGCGGCGCCGGGGGTGAGGGAGCATTGTCGTTGGTACACGGCACCGATGGCGCGGGCTCGTGCGGCAAGCTGTTCGACGTAGGGGCCGGAAGGGCGGACAGGAGCGGCAGGTTTTGGTTGGGCGAGAGCAAGGACGGCTCCATGGGGTTGGGGCGTTGATGTACGTACACTTCGCAGAGTAGGAGGCCCAGCGTAATGAGGCGGCGGTGAGGATGAAAGGCGAAAGCGGAAAAGGCCCCCTGACCACTTCGCGCGAGATCCCGCGATCGTCCCGCGCGCAGATCATCGACCTTTTCGTCCCCCAAAGGGGTAATGTTCGTGCTCATGGGTTCTATCGCAGACGAAGACACGTTCGACGACACCGGCACCGAGATGACCCACAACGCTTTAACGCTGGTGGGGAGGGAGGGACTGCTGACCGTCGAAGTCTTTGGAAGGACGGATCGCGGCCTGCGAAGGCAGAACAACGAAGACGCTTTTTGCGCCCGTCCCGATCTCGGCCTCGTCGCTGTGGCGGACGGCGCGGGCGGGTTGCCTTGTGGTGAGATTGCGTCTGCCCTTGCGATCGAGGAGCTCGTGCGCGTCGTGGAGCAAGACCCTCGCACGCGTCCGAGCGGGGATGAGCCGAGCTTTCTCCTTCTGCTCGAAGCAGCGCGACGCGCCAACACCAAAGTGCGCTCCGAAGCCGCAGCGGACGAGGACAAGCAGGGGATGTGTACCACGCTTTGCGCGGCTCTCTTCCGAGGCGATCACATGGCGTGGGCTCACCTGGGCGACAGCCGCATCTTGCTACTCCGTGACGGGGAGTTGATGCGCCTCACCACCGATCACAACGCGCTCGAAGAGCGGCTTCGTCAGGGGCTCGTCGTGTCGTCGTCGGAGCGCGAGGTGCTGCAATTTAGGATTACGCGCTCGATCGGGCTGGTGGAAGAGCCCCGCATCGACTGCGGGGTATTAGACTTCTGCGCAGGGGACGTGCTGCTCCTCGCGACCGATGGGCTCACCAGCGTCGTTTGCGAGGAGCGGATCGCCGCCATGCTCAGCTCCGACATCGCGCTCGCGGACTTGGCGTTCGGCTTGATCACGACGGCGAACGAAGCCGGTGGCCCGGATAACATCACCGTTGTGTTGGTCCGATTCCGAGCGAAAGAAAACCTCACGATGATGCCGACTCCGAGCGTCCATAACGGGGATACGCCGTTCACGTCGCCGAGTCTTTGAGCAAAGCGAGGATCGCCTCGCGGTGCGCCCCGGGGAGCTCGCCGTGCCGCGCGCGCGAGAGCACGCTCGTGTGCGCGCCGATCGCCTTGGCGAGCCCCGCCGCCGAGAGCCCCAGCAACTTGCACGCGCGGTCCACGAGCTTACCGTCCGATGACGTCGGCTCGTTGGCCGGGCGCCCGCCTTTGCCCGCCGCCCTCCCCTCGACGTCGCGGAGCAGCGGGAGCAGCAAGTGGGCCTCACGCTCGGTGAACGTGTCCTCGGCGCCGTCGAGCGGCTCTTGCTCGGGGAGCCACGCGCCGCGGAGCTCGTCGCCATCGCGGCGCACGGCGTAGCGAGCTCCGGGCCGCACAAGGCGAAAGCCGGCAGACGAGGGGACAGCACGAAGGGAGGCGGGTTTCGTCATCGACCGGAAGGAGGATAGACGATCGCGGTACCATGCCAAAGAAATAAAGAAGGGCCTTTTCAAAATGTCAATAATAATTATTGACAAAATCAAACGAGACCTTATCTCTTTGGCATGAACAAGAAAACGAAGAAGACGGGCGGGAAGAAGGGCAAGATCCAGGCAAAAAAGGGCACGAAACCAAAAGCCAAGAAGCGTGCCGTCCGCCGCGCGCCGGCCAAAGCGCCCAAACGTCGCTGCGTGTACTGCGGCAAGCCCATCGTCTCGGACGAGGACGTGATCGTTTTTGGCCCGGACGCGCACGACCCTCGGGTCACGCTCGAAGCGCATTCGGACTGCCAAGCCGAGGAGGTGTATGAGCATCATCCCCGGCCCGAGGAACCCAGCGAGATGGCGACGGACCCCGACGTCGGCGAGCCCTCCAACGTCGGAGAGGGCCATCCAGCGGCGGGCGGCCCGGTCACCTTGACAATGAGCGTGACGTTCAACGATGAAGCCTCGGGGCGGGTCGCGTGGCTCGCCGCGCTCAAAAAAGCGGGCTGCTCGTCCGCCATGCTCGAACGCGCGGACGGACCGGCCAAAGGCCGGACGCTCGGCGAATGGTCCCCGAGGTCCTTTTATGATCGCTCGGCCGCTCATCGCGAGGAGATGACCGCGTTCGTCAAGAAGCTCTCCGCCGAAGCGCCTCAAGGCTATAGCATTGAAGTCGAGGACAACGGGCGCGGGTGGATCGTCGTCTTTCGAGGGCGGCCCACCCGACACTCCCTCTCGGGGTTCGCGTCCTCCCAAGCCCGCGTGCTCACCCACTGGCAGGGATACCTGCCCGCTCGCGAGC
>CAYTJL010000439.1:0-5068 GCA_964437785.1 uncultured Polyangiaceae bacterium | reverse complement strand
ATGTCCCCGTGTTGCAAGCGGCCGTGGAGGTCTTCGACAGCGCGCTCGGCAAAGTCGTTGATAAGACGGTCGAGGTGAAGGTCCCGCCTGGAGCGATCCACCTCTCGGCGTCGGCGCACCTGTTCCCGACATGGCACTTGATGGGGATCCCTCAAGGCCAGCCGACACCGTACGCGCAGCCGATCACCAATCCGAAGATCATTGAGAGCGTGCAGCACGCGCGCGCGCTCATCGAGCCGGTGCCAAGGGGCGAAAAGGGTACGCTCAAGCCGCAGCCGGCGGGCACGCTCGCGTGGACCAACTACGCTCCCAAGAAGACCCAAGGCTGGATGTTCGCCGAGCCCAAAGGGGGCGAATATGGCCAATGGGTCTACGAACGAATGCGCGGCATCTACAACGAGCGGATGGAGGCTTGGAAGGCGGCAAAGGAAGATAGGAGCTGCGAGCCGCAGAAGCGGATGGAGCTGCGCGCGGCTGCGTGGCGCGCGGCGTCCGTGATCGCCGTCATGAAGCAGGAAGGCGCACCTTCCTCGATCAACACCTACGACGGCCTCTTGCTCACCTGGGGGATCGGCATCGCTGGGCCGGGCCGACTGCCCGCCACCTTTGCCGAGATCATCCAAGACCCCAACGTTGCAAAGGCTCTGTATCTCTGCGGGTTCAAGTATTGCGGGACGAATCGGTTCGGTGGCTATCAATTCGTCAACACGAGGACCAACCCGCCGCAGGTAGAGTTCTACAGCCCGTACCAAACGACTGATGTCTACGACAAGGACAACGTTCAAAAGATTCTATTCCGCAAGGGCGAGCCCAACTACAACGCATGGAAGTGCTTGCAAACATTCACGGATCAAGGCGAGCTTATCGATCTTCTGATCATGCTCGCGCGTGATCCGCTGACGCGTGAGACGATCTTGAAGCCCAACTACCGGCTCGTCGAGGGCATGGTCAATGTCGCGGGCTCGGAGCACATCACGAGCGAAGCGCTCTTCGTGTTCTGCGCTGAGGTGATGCACAACTGGGCCTTCGGCGATCCAATGATCCAGTGGGCGATCGAGCACTTTACCAAGGATGAAGCGGCGCTGCCGCCCGGCGTGGAGCGCGATCGAGCGATCGCTAAAGGAGTGTTCAGATATGTCAACATGCGGCTCCAGCGGGCCTCGTGGGAACGCGCGGTGAAGATCCTGGAGAAGCGTGTTCAAGAGGCACAGAAGAAGGGCTTGAAGAAGATCACGCCCGTCTCGCTGACCGACGTTCACAACGAGCTTGTCTACGGCTTCGACAGGCTCCTCGAAAATTACTGGGCGCCACTACAAACAGGGGTCAATACCCAGGATCATAGCACCCTCAAGGTGCCTGACTTTCCGCCCGTGCTCACCGGCCCTTCGCCGGCTGGGCGCTTCGTCGTCCAAAACGGCAAGGGCACCGCGCGCCATGACCTCGGCGACATCGCCCAATGCGGTGTCCTCTTCGAGACAAACGAGGTGGTGTTGCGTGACTTCGACGATCACGGGGACGTGCTCATCACGAATCGCGGCGTCGAGGGCAAGATGCCGCGGCCGGTAAAAAAGCGCGTCGGCGTACAGATTCCCTACGCTTGAGGGAGGTGCCGTGTGATGAACCGTTATCTTGGTGTTGTGTTCGGCGCGCTGCTGCTCTCGTGCGCGAGCTCCCCTTCAGACTTGGCCGCCCCTCCGCCGCCAACGGCGAGCTCCTCCGCACCGGTGCTCGCGAGCATCGCGCCCCCGACATCTGCTTCCGCGCCCGAACCGCCCGCAACCGTCGTAGCACCGGCCCCCCCACCGGCCCCAGGGCCGCCGCCCCCGCCCCCACCGGCTTCGATGGACGCCTGTAAGTTGGCTGAGAAAAAGGCCCGAGCAGCATCCGCGAAATGGGATGTCAAGCCGGGCCCCACGACGCCGAGCGACTACGAGAATCGTGTGGTTGGTCCTATGTGCCTGTCTGCGGGGAGCAAGGGCACTTGGGGGGTGCTCCGTGTGGTCGAAGGGTTCGAGCAACAGACTTATATCGCGTGGGGCCAATACACCATCACCATCACCTACTTCGATGCAGTAGGCAAACGAATCAACGGCCCCTCGTTCCGTCACTCCGCGGTGCTCCCCGAGGACTTCGCGATCGTTCACGACTACGGCGCGGACGGCGCGTATGAGCTTCTCGTCGCCATGGCAGGCAAGCCCGGAGGGATCTTCACGCTCAAGGACGAGAAGATCGTCTCCTACCCGCAGGTCGAAGGGGTCATGATTGACAAGTTCGAGGACGTTGACAAAGACGGGCGCCCCGACATCCGCATCGCCACGCCCTACACCCCCAACAAGGTGCTCAAGTGCGGCAAACAAGGCGGGCATCCCCTGCTCAACTGGGTGGATGATTTGCAGGCCGTCGCGCACGCGCTCCCCGATGGCACGTTCTCGATGGATGACGCGGTCGCCGCGACCGATGCGCGCAAGGAGTGCCCCTCGGCGCCGTCCGTGCTCGTGCCCAAGAACAAGGATGGAGACGTCGATAATTGGAAGCTTCGCCATAACGTCGTGTGCGCCCGCGCGTGGGGTGTCCCCGCAAAGACCGTGATCGACACGCTCACCAAAGAGTGCAAGTTCCCGAAGAGCGCAAACTCGGACTGCACCCGCATGTTCGAAGATCGGGACTCGCGCACGGCGGACCCTTATTGCCTCGGGTTTGAGGAGCTTAGCCGGTGGGCCGAGCAAAAGCCCCCTGTGCTCTTGAAGTAACGTTCGCAGTCTTTCTCACTTTTACCGTAAAACCGCGGCGCGCGCCGCAAGGGCGGTTGTGTACCCATGCGCGTAGAAACCGAGCCTCCTCCCCCGTCATCTTCCGTGCGTGTTTTGCCGTTCGCGGCGCCGCCGCAGCAGAGCACCGAGCCGCCGCCGGCTCCCTCGGCGCAGCTTGCTCTTCCGGCGCTCGGCGAGGAGCCTTATCCCGACGTCAAGCTGGTGATTCCCCCTGCGCCAAAGCCCCCTCGGCTCGACCCTTCGCGCCCGACGTCGCTCACGCCCATGCCTACCATCCTTCCGCCGCCCAATAAGCCTTCCCAAAGCCGCCTTTGGCTCGGATGTGCCGCGTTCGGGCTCGTCCTGGTGCTCGCGCTCGGGTTCTGGACGATTGTTCGAGCGCGGAGCGTGCCCGAATCGCTCGCGACGACAGAGTCCTCCGCCGCGACGGCCGAGCCGCCCCCTTTGGAGTCGAGCGCGCCTCCCGCGCCCACGGCGACAACCTCGGCTCGGCGGCCGGTGAAGATCGCGCGGCCGGCGCCGCGGGCCAGCTCGTCGGCCCGTGAGGCGTTCGGCCGGACAGATACCGTGATTCCATGGGCAAGCGCGCCGACCGTGAGCGCACCGCCGGCCATGAGCGCCCCTCTGCCGGCGCCCATCGCGAGCTCGCCCCCGGACGCATCCACGAAGCAGCGGAGAAGACCCATCTTTCCGAGCGAGGGGGAGTGAGCCCATGACATCTCCGTTCACCTTCACCGCGGGTAAGCGAGCGTTTGATGTCCTTCGTTTTCGCGGGCGCGAGCGCATCAACGCGGCCTCTCGATACGATGTGCTCCTCCGAGCCGAGGACGTTGACGCCGATCTTCTCCTCGGCCAACAGGCGACGTTGCGCTTCGGCGTCGCGGGCGAAGAGCGCGCGATCGAGGGGGTGGTTGCGCGCGCGTACGTGCAAGAGAGCGGCCTCCGCGTGCGGCTCGTCCCCCGGTTTGCGTTGCTCAAGCTCCGCATCACGAGCCGGATCTTTCAAGAGCGCGACGTCCCCGCGATCGTGGCCGAGGTGCTCACGGACGCCAAGGTGCCTATCGCGCTTGCGCTCACGCCCGATCGCTGCAAGGTGCGGAGTTACTGCTTGCAATATCAGGAGAGCGATCTTGATTTTATGCTGCGGCGCTGCGCCGAAGAGGGCATCTTCTTCGTGGTCGAGGATGACGGCGCCGTGTCGCTCATGGATGAGCCGAGCGCCTATCAAGTCTTGCCCAAGGACGCGAATCTCCTCTATCGGCCGAGCGACGACGCGCAGAGCCTCCGTGTCGATGAGCGTCACGTGTCGTCGTTCGAGCTTGTCCGCGCGCTCCGCGTAGAGCGTTTTCACGGACGCGACTACGATCTGATGCGCCCTCATGTCCCGCTCGAAGCGTGCGCAACCAACGATGACGCCCCGATGTCCGGCCCCGCGCTGTTTGCTTATGAGCACGATTCTGCGGATCTCGCGCCGGTCTCGCTGAACGAGCGCGAGGCTGCCGACCGGTTGGAGCAGTATCGCGCCGATGCCGTTCGCGGAAAGGGCGAGAGCGGGTGTCCAAGGCTCGCGCCGGGGCGTGTCTTTGCGTTGGAGGAGCATCCGAGCGCGAGCGCCTTGTACGTCGTCGCGTCCGTCATCCACGAGGGGCGCGCGCCCGAGCTGGCAAGCCACGCCCCCACGTACCGGAACACCTTTACGTGTGCTCCGGCTTCGGTGGCGCTGCGCCCAGAGCGGCCCAAACGACGGCTTCAACAGGTCACCGAGCGAGCCGTCGTGGTCGGCCCAGAAGGCGAAGAGATCCACACGGACCCGTACGGCCGCGTCAAAGTGCGCTTTCACTGGGACCAACGGCGCAGCGACGAACAGCGCTCGTGTTGGATCCGCGTCACGCAGCCGTGGGCCGGCGCAGGGTTCGGCGCGCTCTTTACGCCTCGTGTGGGGATGGAGGTGGCCATCACGTTCTTTGGCGGGGACGTCGATCAACCCTTGATCACGGGCTGTTTGTACAACGGTGTGAGCTTGCCGCCGTTTCCTCTCCCGGCCAAGTCCTCAATGAGCGGGCTTCGGACGAGGAGCACGCCGGGGGATGGGAGGGGGTATCACGAGCTCTCTTTCGACGACGCGCGGGGCAAAGAGCGAGTCACCCTAATCTCGAATCGTGATCTCGCGGTTGCGGCGGCCAATGATCATCGCCTCGACGTTGGACACGACCATCACGCGAGCGTCGGCGGCGCCTGGCATGAGCGGTCCGGCAAGGCCCGCACCATCGAGGCCGCCGCGCTTTGCACGATCGTCC
>CAYTJL010000438.1:0-5075 GCA_964437785.1 uncultured Polyangiaceae bacterium | reverse complement strand
GGGCTTCGCTCACTGCTGCTTTTCATTATGCCTGTGAGGGCATTGTCTGTGAGGGATTTGTCTGTTAGGGCTTCGTCTCCATATAGGTGTTGGGGACGTTGACCGACGCGTGGACCCAACCCCAAATAGCGTATCCTTGAAACTCATCCATGGTGACGGCCGCGACGGTCTCTTCTTGGGTGAGCCCGTTCGAGACGGCGGCGCTCACCTCGCTCGTGAGCGTCTGCAAGTAATCGATGGAGAAGTCGAAGCCATCGATGTTCACCGGGCGGCCGTGGCCGGGCACGATGATGGCGTCGTTCGGCAGAGAGGCTTTGACGGCCGCGAGCGTCATGCCGACCTCCTCGGCGTGCCCCGCCAAGAGCCATGGAATCGCGGGCGCCTCGCCGATGAGCGCGTTGCCCGTCCACGCCACCTTGGCGCTCGGGACGCGGACGAAGAGGTCGCCGCCGGTCTGCCCGAAGCCGTAATAACGTGCCTCGACGGTCACGCCGCCGAGGTCGACGGACCACGTCTCACCATCGTTGACGAGGGTGTCGGCGGCGACGGGCGTGAGCTCGTCGAGCCCTTGATCGTCACCGAAATTGGCGGTCATAAAGGCGATGTCCTCTTCGAAGTGAGCGGCGATGTACGCCGCCGTGCGCTCGTGTTGCACCACGTGGACGTCGCTCGGCAAGAAGGCGTTTCCAAACGAGTGGTCGCCATGCTCACTCGTGTTCACCACGTAGCGAATCGGCTTCTCGGTCTCTTTGCGGACGAGCCCGATCACCTGACAGAAGAGGCGCCGGTTGATCATGCTCTCGACGACGAGCACGCCATCGTCCCCGATCACGAAGCCGCCGCTGGTCGCGAGCGGGATGCCCGCCGGGCCATATTCATCGGCGTTCTTATCGTAGATCGCGAAGACGCCGGGGGAGAGCTCCTCGGACACGAGCTCGATCGCGTTCGGCGTCCAAATGTACTTCGGGTTGGGCGCCGTCGTCGTAAATTCACCTTCACATGCGGGGAAGGTTTGGGGCTCCGGGCCGTCGGGCGGCGGGGTGGCGTCGCTGCAAGCAGCGAAGGCGAGCCCGGCGAGCCCCGCGAACAAAGAGGCGTAACGAAGATGACTCATGATCTCCTCCGAGAGCGTGGTTTTGCCTCGGCGCGGCGCGCGCCGGTGAGCACGTGTGGAAGGTACGTCGCGGGGGGCAGCGCGATAAGGCGGCCCGGAGGACAAGGTGTGTTGACCGCGGGTGAACAATCCGCGGCGGGCATGCCGATGGCGTAACGCCGCGGACGTCTCTTCCTTCTCTATGTCATGGAACGTCTTGAGATGAGGGAGGACGCCTCGATCTCCTCATCAATCGACGAACTACGGCATCCGCGGTTGGGAATAAAGATTGATGTGCGTCGGGCAGAGAGGCAGGATGAGCCCCACTATGGCCTTTGGATCCAGCCCCGTCAACGCTGGTGACGTCTTGGCGGAGAAATACCTGGTCGAGCGCGTCATCGGTCGCGGGGGCATGGGCGTAGTCATGGAGGCGCGGCACCTCGCGTTGGATGAGCGCGTCGCCATGAAGCTCCTGTTCTGGGAGGCGGTCGAGGACAGCGACATGCGCGCGCGGTTCTTCCGCGAGGCGCGCGCGGCCGCGAAGATTAAGAGTCATCACGTGGCGCGGGTCTCGGACGTCGGCACGTTGGAGTCCGGGGCGCCGTACATGGTGATGGAATACCTCGATGGTTTGGACCTCTTCAAGGTGCTCGTGCGGGAGGGGCGCTTGTCTGTCGAGGACGCCGTGGACTACGTGGTTCAGGCGTGTGAGGCGCTCGTCGAGGCGCACGGGCTCGGCATCGTGCACCGCGACATCAAGCCGGCGAACCTGTTCTTGAGCAAGCTCCCGAGCGGCCTACCGTTCGTCAAGGTGCTGGATTTTGGCATCTCCAAGATGAGCGTGGCCGGCGTCGAGGACATCACCACGACGATGGCTGTCATCGGCTCGGCGCCTTACATGTCGCCCGAGCAAATGCAGGAGGCGAGGTCGGTCGACCACAGGGCAGATATCTACTCCCTCGGGGTCACGCTCTACGAGCTCCTCACCAAGCGAAGGCCCTTTGAGGCGAAGGGGCTCCCCAAGCTCTGTGGCGAGGTCTTGACCGGCGTCCCTACAAGCATCCAAACACACCGCGCCGACCTGCCCCGCGAGCTCATCGCCGTGGTCGAGCGGGCTTATGCGCGCGACCGGGACCAACGATGGCCGTCGATGGCGGACTTCGCGCTCGCGCTCGCGCCGTTTGCCCCCGCTCGCTCGCAGACCACGGTCGACGCCATCGCGCGGATCGCAGGGCGCCCTGCGCCCAAGGTGGTTGAAGCGCGCTTCGCGCCGGAGCAGGTCGCGTCGTCTCCTTCAAAAGAGCTCGCCTCCGAGCAGCACCCCGAAGAGGTGCTCATCGAGCTCTCCTCGAGCGATCTCGACCCTCGACCCGAGATGACGAGCGCGCCCTTGACCGTCAGCGCTCACCGCGAAGGCGTGGTGACACACGTCATGACCCCCGGCGCCAAGAAGCGTTGGGCGGTGGTGATCACCTCGATGACGTTCGCGCTCGGCGTCATGTCGCTCGCCGCGCTGGGCGGCTCGATGACTCAAAAGGCAGATCGCGCGCCCGCTGCCACGAGCACGCTGAGCGATCTGGACGGCGGCGTCCCTGCCCAAGCGACGCTCACTACGCCAACGGCCGCTCCCCCGCCCTCCGCGCCGGCGAAGCCCGTGGAGGCCCGATCTTCACCGGCGCCGTCCTCTCCGGCGCCGGCAAAGCAGAAGAGCCCCATGACGCTGACCCCTAATCCTTTTAACGCGACGGGTGAAGATCCTTTTGCGAGGAGGCAGAAATGAACCGTCTTTGGGCGCTCGCGGCGTCGATTGGGCTCACCTCGTTCGCGGCGGTGAGCCCCCTCCACGCTCAATCCAACGAGGACGCGCGGACGGAGGCGCGCCTCCTCTTCGAAGCTGGTCTCAAGGCCATGGATGAGCAGCGCTATGACGAGGCCTGCTCCAAGCTCGCGAGGAGCCAGCGGCTCGACCCTTCCATCGGCACCAAATATTATTTGGCGAGCTGCCTGGAGAAGCAGGGGGTCATCACCTCTGCGCTCACGTATTACGAGGAGGTCTCCGCGGAGGCTCGCGCGCTCGGGCAGCGGGACCGTGAGGCGTTCGCGAAGCGCCGCGCGGACGCGCTCGCGCCCAAGGTCCCGAAGCTCATCATCCTCGTTCCTCCGAAGGTCCGCGCGCTCGAAGGGGCCGCGCTCGCGCTCGATGGGAGGCCGCTCAACGCAGGTGATTTGGGGGTCGCCTTGCCGCTCGACCCTGGCAAACACGAGGTGAGCGTGGCCGCCGAAGGTCGCTCATGGGCCCAGACCGTGGAGCTGTTCCCCAATGGAGCAGCGGTTGAGCTGACGATCGCGCCTCCTCCTCCGCCCATCTCTCCTCCGCCCATCTCTCCTCCGCCCATGGCCGCTCCAGAGGCGCCGAAGCCCGGGGGCTCTTGGGCCGCGGCGAGTTATTCGCTCTTGGGGCTCAGCGGGGTGACCACCGCGGTGGGGGCGGTGTTCGCGGTCAAGGCCGCGGGGCTCAAGGGGGAGTATCAAGCCAAACCCCCGGAGGCTCGCACGTTGGACGAATACAACGATCTTCGCCGGACAGCGGTGATCGCGGACGTGATCCTCGTGTCTTCGTTGGTGGTCGGGGCGGCGGGGCTCATCTCGCTCATCGTGATGAAGGCCTCCCCCAAGAAGCCGCCGCCGGCCAGCCTGCTCGTGGCGCCCTCGTCGCGCGGCGCTCAATTGGCCTTCACGTTTTAAAGGACCAACCGATCCCTGACCGATCGGAGGAGCTCATGAATCATCTCCAGCGGGTCTACGCCCTTCTTTTGTCGATGATCGTGATGGTCACAGGGTGTCACATCCTGTTCGGCGTGGAGCCCCCGCCCGATGGCAGCGCTGGGGCGACCGGAGCAGGCGGAGCGCCGGACAGCGGAGAACAAGATGGAGGACCGTCGTGCGATTGTCCGATGTCCTTGAATGAATGCGAGTCCTCCGAGTGCTCGAATGGCGTCTGTTACACGGTGAACGTCATCGAAGGCACGCCGACGATGGCGCAAATTCAGGGCGATTGTAAGAAGAAGGTCTGCAACGGGGCCGGGGGGACCAAACAGATCAACGAGGACGACGACGCTCAAGACGATGGGAACGACTGTACGCTGGACACTTGCGACAACGGCTCGAATGTGCACACTCCCATGGCGGGGAATTGTTACAATAACACCGGCGTGTGCTCTCCACCAGATGGGGTTGCGCCTGGTTTCTGCGTTGAGTGCAATGCCGACGGGTATTGTCCTGCTGGTAAGGTCTGCGTTCTGAATGGTGCCCATATTTGTGTCCCCACCGAATGTACGGACGGCGTTGAGAACGGTGCTGAGACTGACATCGATTGTGGTGGCCCCGTGTGTGCCAATTGCCTCGTCGGCCAAGATTGTATGAGCGCAGATGACTGCCAGAGCGGCGTTTGTAGCGGCGCGTTGTGCGTGTCGTGTGATACTGACACGGACTGCGCGGCGGGGAAGTTCTGCGGCACGACGGATGTGGGCACGTTCGGGGTCTGCTCGCCGATTCAAGCCATTGGATCAACTTGTTCCTTGCCCTCGCAGTGTGCGAGCGGTTATTGCGTAGATGGCTTCTGCTGCAATAGTGCATGTGGTGGAGCTTGCCAAGCCTGCTCCGAATCTCAAAAAGTAGTAGGCACTAATGGCATCTGTGACACGGTGCTCTTTGGCTACGATCCAGGCAACGAGTGCGCGGAAGGGGCGTGTGATGGAGAGGGCGCGTGCAAAAAGCACGACGGCGTGCCGTGCGTCGCCCACGGCGAATGTCTTAGCGATAATTGTTCGGGAGGAGTTTGTTGCACCGGGGCGTGCTAGTAGCGGCCTTGGCGGCCTTCTCTCGCGCCCAGGGCGCCGTTCGCGGCAAAGATTGCTCGCCCATGGAAATGGCTGCTTGACGCGCGCGCCGCGGCGCGGCCATCCTCGCGCGCATGGTCCTC
>CAYTJL010000437.1:0-5076 GCA_964437785.1 uncultured Polyangiaceae bacterium | reverse complement strand
ACAACACCGCTCCCCAACAGCCCTCCTCGACCCCCACCGCCCCGACGTAACCCGCCGTCGCACAACGCGATGGCCACCCGCGCCGGCGATCCATGATAAGCACCGGCCGATGCGCAAGGCCACGCTCGCCGCCGCGGCGCCGATCGCGATCCTCTTCTTCGCCGCCGCAGACGGCTGCAGCGGCGACGAGAGCTCCTCGACGTCGTCCTCCGCGGCGTCCTCCTCGACCTCGACATCTTCTTCGTCCTCCTCCGGCGCGCCGCCGTGCGCCTGCGATCACGACGGCACGTGCGGCCTCGACGAGCAAGAAGCGATGTGCTGCACGTGCGACGACTGCGCCGGCACGGCGCTCTGCGCGCCCGGCCAATGCGTGCCCGACAACGCGTGCACGCTGCTCGACGCGTGCACGTGCGCGGACTGCTGGAGCCACCCGAGCTGCACCGGGAGCTGCCACGACGACGGCGTCTGCGACAGCTTCTTCGAAGGCTGCGCGTGCGCCGACTGCGACGCCGAGCCCAACTGCGCGGGCTTCTTCGGCGACGCAGGCGCAGGGGACGGAGGCTAGCGCTTTGGCCAAGAAGCGAGGCAGCGACTTCGATCTCGATCGCGCGATCCGCGACCCCGGGTTCACGCCCAAGCGATCCGACGCGGGCGCGCTGCTCGATCGCATGGCCTCTGGGCGCGACGAGGACAAGCTCGCGGAGCGCGCCGTGATCAAGCTCGGCGTCGCGATCACGGACGACGCCGCGACGCGCGCGCGCGATCGATCGTTCGAAGGTCGCCCCACGATCCTCCGCTGCCTCGGCCGCGTCGCCGCGAGCGCGAGCGACGAGGACGCCGCGCCGATCGTCGCGCTCGCGATCGAGCTGCTCCGCGACGAGGACGCGCGCGTGCGCAGAGCCGCCGCGACGACGATCGCGAAGGCGCGCGCGCGCCGCGCGCCGGATCGAGACGCCGAGCGCGCGCTCTCCGCGGCGATCGCGATCGAGCGCGACGCGAGCGCCTCGCGCGCGATGATCGAGGCCCTCGGCAGGACCGGCGCGAAGGACGCCGCGGAGCTCATCGCGTCGCACGCTGATGCGAGCGCGGAGCGCACGCGCGCCGCGATCGTCGTGCGCCGCGCGATGGCGCGCAGCGAGCCTTCGACGATCGATCTCGACGTCGATCCAACGTCGCCGCTCACCGTCGCGCTGCGATGCCGGAGCGGCCTCGCGTCGATCGTGATCGACGAGCTGCCCGCGTCGCCCGCGCCGAAGCTCGCCTCGGATCCGCTCGCGGGCGATCGCGTCGAGATCACGATCGCGCGCGCGCCGTCGTCGCTGTTCGCGTCGCGCGTCGCGCTCTCGATGGGCTTCCTGCTCGCGCCCGTGCGCGCGGCTCCGTCGCTCGCCGAGGCCGTCGCGGCGTCGCTCGCGTCCGACGAGGCGCGCGCGATCTTCCGCCGCTTCACGCGCGGTCCGCTGCGCTACCGCCTCGCGTGGAGCGCGGGCGGCAAGCGCAGGGCCGAGGTGTGGCGCGCGGCCGAGCTCACGTCGCGCCTCGCGCCCGAGCTCGTCAACGATCCGCAGGACAGCCCGTGGGAGGCGATCGTCCACGAGGCTTCGGAGATGATCCGCGTGGAGCTCGTCCCGAGCGCCGTCGATCCGCGCTTTCGCTACCGCGTGGCGGACGTGCCCGCCGCGTCGCACCCGACGCTCGCCGCAGCGCTCGTGCGCATCGCGGGGACGTCGCCGAACGACGTGGTCTGGGATCCGTTCGTGGGCTCGGGGCTCGAGCTGTGCGAGCGCGCGATCGCAGGGCCCTACGCGAGCTTGATCGGGACCGATCGCGAGCCCGACGCGCTCGAGGCCGCGCGCAAGAACCTCGACGCTGTCGGCGTAGGCGGCGCGACGCTCGTCGCCGCCGACGCGACGATGTGGAGGCCCTCGGGCTCCGCGCCCACGCTCGTGATCTCGAACCCCCCGATGGGCCGGCGGATCGAGCGCACGGGCGACCTCGGGCCGATGCTCACGCGCGCGCTCGCGAACGTGCACAGCGCGCTCGCGCCGGGCGGGAGGATCGTGTGGATCTCGGCCCTGCCCGAGCTCACGCGGGGTGAGGCCGAGCGCCTTCATCTGGTGATGAAGAAGGCGCTCACCGTGGATATGGGCGGTTTCTCAGCGGAGATTCAGGTGCTCGACAAACCCAAGCCCCGCGCGGCATCCGCGCGCAGGCGCTTGGACTAGTCACGAGATCACTACGACGCCGTAACGACCTCGGCGTCGCGCAGCACGACCCAGTTGTCCGTGCCGCCCGCGACGAAGGGCTCGAGCATCTTCATGTACTCGCGGTGATGCGGGATGCGCTCCATGTCGCGGAGCGCTGCCTCGAGATCCGAGATGCTGTCGAAGCGCACCTCGAACTCGAGCGTGGAGGCGGAGGCGCCGAGGTAGCCCGTCAGGAGGCGGACCGAGCCCGGCTTCCATCCGATGCGTTGGCCGACGTCGATCTCCCACTTGCGCAGAATGGAGATGCACTCGTCTGCCTTGCCGAAGCGCGCGCTGAACTGCCATCGTGCGATGAACATGGTCTGTTCCTCCCTTGTCACCCGCTCGCAAACCGCAGGCCGTCACCTACGCTCCCCGCGGGGCGCTCATGCAAACAGCGGAGGGAGCCCGGTGCAAGAGCCTTTTTCGCGATCGTCCGCGCCGATCAAAACGGCAGCGTGAACGACGCGGAGGCGGGGCCGACGCGCAGGACGGGCGCGCTCGCCGATTTTTTTGCGCCCGCGGCCTTCTCGTCGAGCACGAGCTTCGAGCCGATGATCCACATCGGCACGCCCGCGGCGCTGATCAGCGCGCCCAAGGCCATCACAACACCCCCGCCGATCTTGCGGGTCATGTCGTCCTTCTGCGCGCACAAGACCGGGCCGTCGCAGTAGATGTCGATGCGCTCGCGCGACGACGAGATCAAGTACGCGCCCGTGATCACGGTGGCGATGCCGCCTGCCACCATGAAGATGCCGCCGATCATCATCCGCGTGTCGTTGCGCCGGCGCGGCGGCGGCGGCGGAGGCGCGTCGGGCTCGGCCACTTCGAACACTTGTCCGAGCGGCGGCGCATAGCCCGGAGGCAGCTCGTTCGGCGAGATGATCTGCACACCGCCGGGCCCGAACGCAGGCGGCGGCCACACGTATCCTCCCGCAGGCGGAGGCGCCTTCCCCGGCGGCGCGACGGGCGGCGCTTGCGTGGGCTGCGCGGGCGGCGCGACGGGCGGGGCCTGCGCAGGCGGCGCTGCCGGAGGCGGCAGGACCGCGGACGACGACGCAGGAGGAGGCGCGGCAGGTTGATCGGCGAGCGCGCGCGAAGAAGCGAAGGAGCTTACGGCGATCACGAGGGCGAGCGAAATCGCTCTACGAGTCATGGCGGAGACCTCGATCAAAGGACCAAAAAAGAAGGTGAAGAGCACGAAGAAACAGCGCCAAAAGAGAGACGAAGCGGAGCCCAAAAAGAGCCGAGCGGGGCGCGCTCGTAAAGAGACTCTAGCACGAGACGCTTGACACCCGGATCCCGCCGGGTATGTTCCGCGTCCCCCAAATCCCGGAAGAGGGATCCGTCTACCATGCCGACCATTAGCCAGCTCATTCGTCAGGGTCGCGATGCTGCGCGGTACAAGACCGCGTCGCCCGCGCTCAAGTCGTGCCCGCAGCGCCGCGGCGTCTGCGTTCGCGTGTATACCACGACGCCCAAGAAGCCCAACTCCGCGCTCCGCAAGGTCTGCCGCGTGCGCCTCACGAACGGCATGGAGGTCACGAGCTACATCCCGGGCGAGGGCCACAACCTTCAGGAGCACTCGGTCGTCCTCATCCGCGGCGGCCGCGTCAAGGACCTGCCGGGCGTCCGCTACCACGTGGTGCGCGGCACGCTCGACGCGTCCGGCGCCTCCGGGCCGAGCTCCACCAACAAAGCGAACCGTAACCGCAAGCGCTCGAAGTACGGCGTGAAGCGGCCCAAGGCTTGATAAGGCGTAACGAGGTAAAGCCATGCCCCGCCGTCGCGAAGTTCCGAAGCGCAAGATCATCCCGGACCCCAAGTACAAAGACAAGCTCGTCGCCAAGTTCACCAACTCGATCATGCTCGCCGGCAAGAAGTGCACGGCCGAGGGCATCCTCTACGGCGCGTTCGACATCATCCGCGACCGCTTCAAAGAGGAGCCGATCGACGTGTTCCGCAAGGCGCTCGACAACGTCAAGCCCAAGCTCGAGGTCAAGAGCCGTCGCGTCGGCGGTGCCACGTACCAGGTCCCCGTCGAGGTGCGCCCCGAGCGCCGCGTCGCGCTCGCGATGCGTTGGCTCGTGCTCTACTCGCGCGGACGCGGCGAGAAGACGATGCGCGAGCGGCTCGCCGCCGAGTTCGTGGACGCGTCGCAGAACCGCGGCAACGCGGTCAAAAAGAAGGACGACACGCACAAGATGGCCGAGGCCAACAAGGCCTTCGCGCACTATCGTTGGTGAGATCGTCCTCGTTCTGTAAGGGGCTTTCAACGCAGGAGTCACGTAGCGAGATGCGCGAGCTGACATAAGGATCGGGTTACCCCACCCCCGCGTGAAGCGGTACCCCGACACCCTCTCCAGGTCTTCGAATGCCCACCGAAACAGCCGGTGGGCGGCCCGGAAGCCGATGAAGAATCGGCCCCGAGCAGGACGGACTGGAGGGGGTGTTCTGCATCCTGAACGAGCACGCCGAACCGCCGCGAGAGAGAGCGCCGAGAAGGAACGGAGAAGAGACAGTGGCCCGCGAGTACAGCCTGGAGAGGACGCGCAACATCGGGATCATGGCCCACATCGATGCGGGCAAGACCACGGTGACCGAGCGCATCCTTTATTACTCGGGCGTCAACTACAAGATGGGGGAGGTGCACGAGGGCGCCGCGACCATGGACTGGATGGTCCAGGAGCAGGAGCGCGGCATCACCATCACCTCCGCGGCCACCAACTGCTTTTGGACGCCGACCGTGGGCCCCGACGCGGGCGTCTCGCACCGCATCAACATCATCGACACGCCCGGCCACGTCGACTTCACCATCGAGGTCGAGCGC
>CAYTJL010000436.1:0-5106 GCA_964437785.1 uncultured Polyangiaceae bacterium | reverse complement strand
CGCCGAGCCCGAGGCGGTAGTGGGCGCGCCGCTCGCGATCGCGCTCGCGCTGCGCGGACTCCACCACGACGACGCCCCATGTGCCCCCCGGCGCCGCGTCGATCCGCGCGATCCCCGCGACCGCGATGCGTCGAGGCAGCCCGAGATCAGCGGCCTCGTCGCGGGGGATGCTGGCGCTCGTGAGCCCGTCGCGGAGCGCCTGTTCGATGCGCCGCGACGAGAGGACGCGCCCGTCTGCGGTCGAGAAGCCCGGCCGCGAAGGGCGCGCGAGCAAGAGCAGCACGTTGCCGTCGTCCTCGATGTAACGGCCTCCGGCGAGCACCTCGGCCGCGGGGATCGCGTCGCGATCCAGCGCGCCTGCGCGCGTCGCGAGCCTCGCGCCGGCGTCCATGGCGATCACCTTCGCGAGCGTCGCGTGCTCGCGAAGGAATTCTTGCATCGACGCCGCTGCCTCCCGCTGTTGATCCCAGATGCCCAGCGCGGTGACCAACGCCACGGCCGCGAGCATCGCCAGGATCAGCCGCAGGCGCCCTCGCGACGAGGAGCCGGGGGGGATGTCTGCGATAGCCACGTCGGACAGGCTACCAGCGAAGCGCCTTGGGTCGACGCAGGTGGACAGCGATGCGTGGATTGGCCCCCTTGGCCTACAACCCATGGAGACGTCCAATAACCTACAAGGAGGGTGGCTATCGACCTTTCATGATATCTGACCCGAGATGCTTTTCGCGGATGTCACACGCCCGACACGAGAGCGATAAACATCCCGTGAGTTAATGGATGGTGCGGTGGCGTCGGATAACCCGACCAAGGCCGCGACGAGGGGCGTCAATCGATGTCGGAAGAAGGCCAGATCTTCAAGAAGTATCGGCTCATCGCCGAGATCGGCCGCGGCGGCATGGCGGACGTGTTCCTCGCCGTGGCGCAGGGGCCGGTGGGGTTCAACAAGCTCGTCGTCGTGAAGAAGGCGCGGGCCGAGCTGACGCAAGATCCGGAATTTTTGTCGATGTTCCTCGACGAGGCCCGCCTCGCCGCGCGCCTCAGCCATCCCAACGTAGTCCACACGACCGAGATCGGCCAAGACGGCACACGTTATTTCATCGCGATGGAGTACCTCGAAGGGCAACCGATGAATCGGCTGCGGAGCCGCCTCGGTAAAGACTTCACGACGGCCATGCAAGCTCGTGTGCTCGCCGAGGCGCTCGCGGGGCTCCACTACGCGCACGAGCTCTGCGACTTCGACGGGACCCCGCTCATGGTCGTCCACCGCGACGCCACGCCGCAGAACATCTTCGTCACGTACGACGGTCAGGTGAAGGTGGTCGACTTTGGTATCGCGAAGGCCGTCGACTCCAGCTCGGACACACGCACAGGCGTCGTCAAGGGCAAAGTGTCGTACATGCCGCCGGAGCAGGCCACGGGCCAACGCGTGGACCGGCGCGCCGACATCTACGCGGCGGGCGTGATGTTGTGGGAGGCCGTCGCGGGGCGGAGGATGTGGAAGGGTATCGCCGACATCACCGTCATCCTCGAGCTCTCGCAGGGGCGAATCCCGGCCATCACCGACGTCGTCCCCGACGTGCCTTTGCCCCTCGCGCGCATCATCGACAAGGCGCTCTCTCCAAAGCGCGAGGATCGTTATGAGACCGCGATGGACATGCAGCAAGACATCGAAGCTTACCTCGCTTCGCTGCCCGACGCGCCGACCTCCCGCGACATTGGCAAGTTCGCTTCGGAGCGGTTCGCCGAGGACCGCGCCAAGGTCAAGGCCATCGTCGAGACTCAGCTCCGCGACGTGCGCTGGTCGGGCGCCTACCCGCGCGTCACCGCCGAGGATCTGCCAAAGATCGATCCCGGCCAATTGGTGCTCACGCCCACGGGCGCAAAGACCGTCGCAGGCGGCGCGGGCGAGCCGTCTTCGCCATCCATCAAGACACCTTCGCTCCTCACCGCCGCACCCGTCACCAGCGCCGAGGCCCCCGCGCCGAGGCCCAAGCCCAACAAACCCATCGTCCCCATCGCGGTCGCGGCGGTCGCCGCGATCGGCGTTTTAATCATCGGTGTTCGGCTCTTCTTGCCATCTTCGCAGCCCGCGCCCACCGTGAGCGCCGCGACCGGCGCGGAGCAATACCATGCTCCCAAAAGCACCGCGACCGCCGCGCCGGAGCAAGGGTCGATCAAGCTCGTTATCCGTGTCACCCCGAACGACGCGAAGATCCTGCTCGACGGCGTCCTCCTCTCTGCTGGCAGCTTTGAAGGCAAGGTCGTCAAGGTGGACGGCCCGAAGCGCATTCGCGTCGAGGCCACGGGGTACCTCCCCAAAGAGGAGACCATCGCTCTCAGCGGCGACGTCATGATGAGCATCTCGCTCGAACGCGACGCCAAGGCCAAAGACAAAGAGCCGCAGGCCGCCGCGCCCGCCGTAGGCCCGCGCCCGCAAAGGCCGAGCGATCCCGTGACGCCGCCCGCCGCGACGCCCGCGCCGCCGCCGCAAGCACCGCTCGCCCCCGGCCAAAAGCCCAAACGCACCATCGACTCCGACAGCCCCTACGCCCAATGAGCCAAAGACCCATCCTCCTCGCGCTGCTCCTCGCCGCAACCGCTCCTCTTGCGCCTGCGCCCGCGCACGCGCAGCAGCCGCCCGCGCAGCCGGGGCAGGCGGACGCGCACTTCAAGCGCGGCGTCGAGCTCTACAAAGAGGCCGACTACGCCGCTGCGCTCATCGAGTTCCGCCGCGCGTACGAGGTCGATCCCCGCTATCAAGCGCTCTACAACATCGGGATGACGCATTATCAGCTCCAAGACTACGCGAACGCGCTGCGCACCTTGGAGAAGTACCTGAAGGACGGCGGCGCGCAGATCTCGGCCGAGCGCAGGGCCGAGGTCGAAAAAGAGATCGAGAAGCTCAAGACCCGCGTCGCGCAAATCGAGATCACCGTCAACGAGCCTGACGCGGACGTCGCGATCGACGACGTGCCGGCGGGCAAATCCCCGCTCACCGCGCCGCTCTTGGTGAGCGCGGGCAAGCGCCGCGTCACCGTGAGCAAAGCGGGCAGGCCGCCCGTCACCCAGGTCGTCGAGCTCGCCGGCGGAGATCTGAAGAAGGTGACCATCACCTTGATCGCTCCCGCGGTCACGCCCGGTAACCCCCCTCCGGGCGGGGACACCGTAGCTCCCCCTCCCAAGCCCGTCCCGGTCGCGCCGTGGATCATCACCGGTCTCCTCGGCGCGGGCGCGGTGGTGACAGGCTCGCTCGCGCTCGTGTCCTCGAACGATCTCAAAGACAAGCTCGCGACGTTGGGCGTAAAGCCCGACGACGTCACGAGCGCCCACGACAAGGTGCGCGCGCTCTCGATCACGACCGACGTGCTCATCGGCGCGACCGCCGTCGCGTTGGGCGTCTCGATTTACTTCACGGTGTCTGCCCGCTCCGACAACAAGCCTGCGTCGCCCGCCGCCTTCAAAGCACCCTCCTTCAAGCTCGTCGCCGGGCCGCGATCCCTGATCTTCACCGGATCCTTCTGATCCTTTTGAGAGGCGCTCATGACCCTCCGCTCCTTCCTCCACGTCCGCGCCGACGTTCGTCGCGTGTCTCTCCTCGCCCTCGCGGCGATCAGCGCTTGTTCGCTGATCGTCGAGAACCGGGAGACGCAGTGCGAGAGCAACGAAGATTGCAGCGCGTTCGAGAACGCGGTTTGCGACCAGAGCAGCAAGACGTGTGTCGTCGTCACCGGGGGCACCGGCGGCGCGACGGGCACGTCGACTGGCACGAGCACGTCGTCGACCAGCTCGTCGGGCGGCGGCAGCGATGGCGGGACGGACCTCTGCACGGTGGCGAACAAGCCCATCGTCGACATCTCCGGCGAGATCACGAGCGACTTCATCCTCACGTGCGACAAGGACTATCGCCTCATCGGTGAGGTCGTGGTCACCGCGGGGGCGACGCTCACCATCCAAAAGAACACCACCATCAAAGGTTTCTTCGACGCCGCCAATCCGGCGGTGCTCGTCATCCAGCCGGGCGCGAAGCTCCTCGCCGTGGGCACCGCCGACGAGCCCATCGTCTTCACGAGCGAGCTGCCCGCGAACCAGCGGCAACCGGGCGATTGGGGCGGCGTCATCCTGCTCGGCAACGCGCCGACCAACATCGTTGACGCCAACAACATGCCTACACAAGGCAAGATCGAAGGCGTGGTGAGCGGCGGCTTGTACGGCGGCACGGACCCGGACGACTCGAGCGGTTCGCTCAAATACCTCCGCATCGAATACGGCGGCGTCGCCATCGCGCCCAACAACGAGGTCAACGGCCTCACCTTCGGCGGGGTCGGGCGCGGGACGCTGGTGGACTACATCCAAGTCCGGCAGAGCGCGGACGATTGCTTCGAGTTCTTCGGGGGCACAGTGAACGCCAAGCATCTCGCCTGCCAATACAACGGCGATGACGGCTTTGATTGGGACAACGGATACACTGGCAAGCTCCAGTTCTTGGTCTTGCAACAAGACCCTTCGATCGCGGACGACACGAACGGCTTCGAAGGCGACAACGACGCGCTCGCGACGCAGAACCTCCCCTTGAGCGAGCCCACGATTTACAACGCTACGCTCTGCGGCAAGAACATCGACGTCAACAAGCAGCAATACGGCATGCTCCTCCGGCGGAGCACCAAGGCCCACATCTTCAACACCATCGCGACGGGCTTCGAGGCGGGCTGGGACCTCCGTAACCCCACCACCAACGTCGACCTCCAGAGCTCCATCTTCTTCGGCAACTTGATCGCCAACATCGCATACGCGGAGACCGTGGGCGGCGCGGCGCCCCTCCTCGACGACGACGACGGCGGGCTCGACGAGATCGCGATCTTCATGGACCCTGCCAAGAAGAACAGCGCGATGGATCCGCAAATCCCGGGCTGCTTCGACGCGAACGCGCCGGCGTTTGGTCCCATGGTGTCGCTCACCGCGAACGCGGCGACGCCGCCCAACGACGGCTTCTTCGACGTGACGGCCAACTACATCGGGGCGTTCAAAGACGCGAACGACGCTTGGGCCACGAGCGGCAAGTGGGTTGTTTGGGCCGCCAAGTAAACATCCGCGTTACATCTTGGTGAC
>CAYTJL010000435.1:0-5167 GCA_964437785.1 uncultured Polyangiaceae bacterium | reverse complement strand
CGGCTGGGCGTTTCACGACGAGATCGGCGCTCGCCTCGCGGCGAGCCCGAGCCTTCGGCCGTTCGGCGTGACGGCCATTGATCCTCAAGAAGCCTTCGACGATGCGGTGTTCTCCGAGGAGCTCGACCGCGACGATACTTGGGATCCACGAGAGCACCGCTTGGTCGAGACCTGGCACCCGGGCAACCTCGCGTACGCCGCGGCTCGAAGTGATGTTGTGGTGCGTCGCTACAGCGATCGTGTGGTCGCGTCGATCGCGCGACAGTCCGCGGTGGTGATCGAGGTCGTGGCGTCCGAAGAGGTGCTCGCGCAGCGCCAATCTGAGGCAGGCCCATTGGCATTCTTTCTTCGGACGGCGCAAGCGTCTCAGCGCTGGGCGGCTCATCTCGGGCTCCCGATCATCACACGCGCCTTCACGGATGGGCGATCGGCGAACGATCTGGCCGACGATGTCGCGCGCGCCGTGCGAGCTGCGATCGCGCGAGGAGGTGCGCGATGAGCAACGAGAGCAAGCGCTACTTCTTCACGCACGGCGGTGTCGAGCGGCTTCGTGGGCGCATCGCGGAGGCGCGCGCGGCCTACAAGAGCGTGTGCAACAACAACCCCGAGGCGCGCGAAGCGGGCGACAGCTCGGTCTGGCACGACAACTTCGCGTTCGAGGAGAACCAGCGTCAGATGCACCAGCTCGCGCGCCGCGTTCGCGATCTGGAGAACGTGCTCGGGAACGTGGAGATCGTGACGCCCGAACAAGCGCCCGAGCGTGTCGCCGTGGGCGTACACGTGCGCTATCGAGTCAACGAGGGTGAGGAGCGCGCCGTTGTTATCGCGGGCTGGGACGACGGCGATCCGGCAGCGCTGCGCGTGAGCTACAACTCGCCGCTCGGCGCCGCGCTCGTGGGCGCGGCCGTGGGCGACGAACGGGAGGTCGTGCTCGGAGGCCGCTCGCGTGTGCTGGAGATCCTCTCGATCGAGCGTGGGGAGGATGTATGAAGGGCCGCTTCATCGTCTTCGAAGGGCTCGACGGTGTCGGCAAAACGACGCTGGTCCGACGCCTCGCAGCCAAGCTCGACGCCGTGCTGCTCTCGACGCCGGACGCTTCGATCCGAAGTGAGCGCGCCTCGTTCGACGCGCTCTATCAAAGCACGCCCGACGCGGGGCACCTCTTCTATGCGGCGGCCGTCGCCCACGCGAGCGCGGTCGCGTCCTTCGAGACGGCGCGCGGTCGAGACGTCGTCCTCGATCGGTATTGGCTGTCGACGTGGGCCTACGCGATCTTGCGCGGGACCACGCTCCGCCTCGGCGGCGTGGAGTCGCGCCTCCTTGCCGCAGACTTCACGTTCCTGGTGACGCTCGATGAACGTGAGCGGCACGCGCGCCTTCAGCAACGAGGGGCGACCGCGGGCGATCGCGCCACCCTCGACACGGCGGTCGCTCGGACGATCGAGCAACGCTACCGTCGCGGCTTGGGGCGTCGCGTCGCTGGTCGTGGGTGCGTGCTCGACGTGTCGGGCAAGAACGAGGACGAGGGCGTCGCCGCGATCCTTGCTGTCCTCGGCTGCGCCACGCGCTGAAGCTGATTAAATCTTGACCGGATCAGGCAGCCGACAGCTCTTGCGCGTCCGGTCCCCGTAGAAAATCAACGTCCGGGTCTCGTATCGCTTGATGTAGCAGGGCAAGTTCGGGTCCAATACGTGGGCTATTCAGACGAATGAGGAGCCCATGCCTGAGGTTCCCGGCTCTCTTTCGAACGGTCAGATCTTCCACAACCGCTATGAAGTTGTGCGCTGCCTCAAGATCGGCGGCATGGGTGCGGTGTACGAATGCATCCACCTCAAGACCCGCAAGCGCTGCGCTCTCAAGGTGATGCTCCCCCAGATTCTTGCCGGCGCGGGGATGCGAGAACGTTTTGAGCTTGAGGCCAGGGTGACCGCGGAGGTCGAGAGCGAGCACATCGTTGAGACCTTCGATGCTGGCGTTGACGAAGCGACCGGCGCTCCGTTCTTGGTGATGGAGCTGCTGCGCGGCGAGGACCTTGGCAGTACGCTCAAGAGGCGAGGCCCATTGACGGCGGCGGAAGCGGTCATACTGCTCACGCAGGCAGCCCTCGCGCTCGACAAGACGCACGCAGCGGGCATCGTCCATCGAGATCTGAAGCCGGACAACTTGTTCGTGACGGCACGCGACGACGGTTCACCTCGGCTCAAAGTTTTAGATTTTGGGATCGCGAAGGTGGTCGCGGACAGCACCCAGTCTGCCCATCAGACGGCTACCATTGGCACCCCCCTTTACATGTCTCAAGAGCAGATCCTCGGCGAGGGGACGATAGGGCCTCGGGCAGATCTTTATGCCTTGGCCCACATTGCGTTTGCGCTACTGACCGGAGCTCCATATTGGCTCGACGAGCAAAAGTCCACTCCAGCGATCTACACCTTTCTTGGAAAAGTGATGGCTGGGCCCGTTGAGCCGCCGACCAAGCGCGCGGCTCGTCGTGGCGTGACGCTTCCGCCAACGTTCGACCCATGGTTTATGCGTGCCACCGCGAAGGACGCGAAGGACAGATTTGAGCGGGCGTCGATCATGATCCAAGATCTCGCCGCAGTTTTGAGTGTCCCTGTTTCGAGGCCGGTGGTGTCCGGGTTGCACTCGTTGCAACGGCCGGTCGTCGATGCGACGGTCGTGCTTCATCAACCTGCCCCATTAGCGGCGCCGAGCGAGCTCCCTGCGCCAACGATGAGCGAGGGGACGACCGTTGTCGCAACAAGCAAGTCCGTCAAGACCAGCCCTGAACGGTTGATTTGGCCGTTCATCGTTGTCGCCTTTGGCGTAATCGGATTGGGGGTCTTCGGGCTTTTCTGGTTCACTCGACGAAGTGCGACAATGAACCCATCGACGAAACCTACAATTGGCCAAGATGCATCCTCGGCCAAGAGCCAAGAAGCTGCGGTCACTACGGTGACGCCAGCGGTGACCCAGCCAGATACAAAGATGGGCGCCCCCGAACCTGCTCCAACCTTACCTCCGAGCGTGACGGGTACAAGTTCGAACAACAACGCTCCTGCCACGAGCGCTTCATCAAAGCCCGCTCAACCTCGTGTAAAGCCTGTGCAAAACAAGCCTGTTGCGCCGGACGTCTGTGATCCCCCGTACGTGCTCGATAGTGAGGGACGCCGACGCATGAAACCGGAGTGCCTTTGAAGGCGGGTGTCGTGATGAATTGCCGACTCGTCAGTGCCATTGTCACCTTATTGCTCCTGCTGTTCTCGCTCCCCGCTGGTGCGGCGCCGGTTCAACGCACGCAGGTGATTCAGAACGGCGACTTCATCCTCATTGGCAACACGCTCGCGCAGGACTGTGACGCGAGCGTGCCCGCGCCCATCGTCGGCGCCGTGGGCATGTGCGGCATGAACACCGCCGACACCTCGCCCGACGTGTATTGGATCGCAGACAACCCCGCGAACGGGCAAGCGAGCGCGACGCTCGCCAACCTGCCCGCGCAGGCGAGGACCACCGCGGTGCTCAACCTGCCCGTGGGCGCGGTCGTCACCAAAGCATTCCTTTATTGGGGCGCGCGCAACACGCCGAACGCGCTCGCTGACACCACGGTCACGCTCAACCGCACGGGCGGCTTCACCGCGAACGTAACCGCGCTCTCGTCGCTCGTTTCGAACGGCCTTGGCGTGAACAACTTCTACCAGTCGGTCGCGGACGTCACGTCCCTCGTGCAGGCCAACGGCTCGGGCGGCTACAGCGTGAGCGGCGTCGACGCGCTCGATTTTTCAGACGACAATGTCGGCGTCGTCGCGGTCGGGTGGTGGATGGTCGTGCTCTACCAACGCGTCGCGGATCCGCTGCGCCAGCTCACCGTCTTCGACGGGCTCGATCCCGTCGCGATCGGCACGTCGGTGCCGTGGGCGATCTCGGGCTTTACCGTGCCGAACTCGGGCATCAACGGCAAGGCGGGCTTCATCGCGTTCGACGGCGACGCCGCGAACACGGGCGACTCGGTCACGTGGAACGGCACCGCGCTCACCGACGCGATCAGGCCGGCGAACGCCTTCTTCAACAGCTCCAAGTCGTTGCTTGGCGCGGCGTTCTCGCCGATGGGTGACCTGCCTCAGCTCACGGGTGCGCCCAACAGCATGAGCGGCTTCGACATCGGCGTCGTCGACGTCTCCTCGAACCTCGTCGCTGGCGCGACCAGCGCAAACGTGTCGGCCACCACGACGAGCGACACATACTTCATCAACTTCCTCGCGGCGTCGATCTCGACCAACCCGCCAGTGGGAACGGCCAACCTCTCGACGTCGAGCAAGAGCGTGCTCGATCTCAACGGCGGCTCAATCGCGTCCGGCGACGTTCTTGAGTACACGATCACCGTCATCAACACGGGCTCCACATTCGCGAGCAACCTGATCGTGATCGACATGATCCCCGCGGGCACCACGTATGTGCCGGGTTCGCTCAAGATCACGACCGGGCCCAACGTGGGCAGCTTCTCCGACGCGCCCGGCGACGATCAAGGCGAGCTCGTGGGCAACACCGTCGTCGTGCGCGCGGGCGCCGCGGCCAACGCGATCAACGGCGGCACGCTCAACCAGGGCCAATCAACAACGGTCGTATTTCGCGTGACGGTGGGCCTCGGCACGACGACCATCTCGAACCAGGCGTCACTGCTCACGTCCTCGGTCAACTTCTTGACTGATAACGATGCCGCGACGCCCGGGGCCCAACCTATTGTCGTTGTGGTAGTAGACCAATGCACTAGTGATGCCCAATGCGCTGCGCCAACCCCACATTGCAAGTCATCTGCCTCACCCCACGTTTGCGTGCAATGCCTCCTGGACGCACAGTGTCCATCGCCCGACCAGTGCCATTTGGTGCCGGTTTGTGATGCGGCATTAGGTGTTTGCTCGAACCCTGCCAAAGCTAACGATAGCCTCTGTGATGATGGAGATGCTTGCACAATTGGTGATAGCTGTCAGTTGGGTGTTTGCGCCAGCGGCACTCCGATGGGGTGTCTTGCACTAGACGACTGCCACGATCCAGGGACGTGTGATCCTACGACGGGCACGTGCACCGACCCGGCGAAGTCAGACGGAACTCCATGCTCAATCGGATCCTGTCAAGCTGGTGTTTGCGAGCCGCCAGCCAATCCAGATGCGGGAAC
>CAYTJL010000434.1:0-5178 GCA_964437785.1 uncultured Polyangiaceae bacterium | reverse complement strand
CGCGGGCGGTCGAGGAGCATGGCGCGACCATATCCGAGCTTTACGCGCGCGCCAAGCGTCACGCCTTCCAGCGCGACACGGCCTCTTCCGCGAGCCGCCGCCGCTCGGCTTGGATCGCGGCGCGCTCTCGGCGGATCGCAGCGACGAGCGAGGGATCCGCCGTGGAGGGTGAGCCGCTCGCGAACGGAGGAGAGGGGTTGTATTCACGACGCGCGCGCCGCCTGCGCGCGCAAGAAATCGAGGGTGGTTTGATCGTTCAAGAGCGGGCCGACGCCGGGCCCCCAGGGATGCAGACGAGGTCGAACGAAGGTGCGTTTGCCATGGTCACGGTGGGCATGATCGCCATTCCGTGCTCGCTCACCACCGGATCGAGCGAAGGCGCGACCAGATCGACCTCGGCGCCTCGCGCGCGGGAGGAGAGGACCTCGTAAGGCCCTGTCGCGTCGAGCTGGGTGAGCTTGGGGAAAAGGAGGATACCGGCGCGGAGGGTGGGCATGACGAGAGACCTTATATCAGGGACGGAGGCGTCGAGTAAGGCGAGCAAGGCGAGGGAGCGAAGAAAAAGAGAGGACCCCATTGACAAGCCCTTGGGGGAGAGGCTAGTTTCACCTTGCTTACTAGCCCCAATCGCCAGGGTCCGGGCGAGCTTACCTCATCGTGAGGGGAGCGGGCTGGTAAACAGGAGGTGTTCCTGTAGGACTGTACAAGATGGGGTCTTGCCGTCGCAACCGCGCACGCGAGCACATGCTCGCGCGTGGGTCCCTCGCCACGTTCATGCGTGGTTGCGACGGTGTGCATCGAACCGAGGAGACGATCGTGAGTAATACCAAACCCGCCGCTACCCCTCAACCCAGCAAGGCCGACCAAGACCATCGTTCACGGCAGCTCAACCCTCAAGATCCCAAATATTGGGATTCTCGGGGGCTCCCCGCGCCGAAGGTGAACGACGCGCCGGCGCCTGCACCTCAACCGCCTGCGAAGAAGCCTTGAGGTAACGTCTGGAAGCCCGGGCGGAGCCTGTACGTGCGCAGGCTCCGTCCGGGTCTCCTTCTCATCTTCTCACGTGAGCTATCTTCTCTCTCAACGAGGGTGATCGGTGCGTATCCTTCAAGTCATTCACGGTTATCCCCCGCGCTACAACGCGGGCTCCGAGGTCTACACCCAGACGTTGGCCCATGGTCTTGCGGCCCGCCACGACGTCCACGTCTTTACGCGGGAAGAGGATCCGTTCGCGCCTGATTATGCGCTCCGGCGCGACCACGACACGGACGATGACCGGGTCACGCTCTCCCTCGTGAACATGCCGCGCTCACGCGATCGCTACCGGCACGCCGGCGTCGATCAGAGGTTCGCGGAGGTGCTCGATTCGTTTCGCCCGGAGGTGGTCCACGTCGGCCATTTGAATCACCTCTCCACCTCGCTGCTCGTCGAGGCGGCGGCGCGCGAGATCCCCATCGTCTTTACGCTGCACGACTATTGGCTCATGTGCCCGCGCGGGCAATTCATGCAGATGTTCCCCGAGGATCCAAAGGATTTATGGGCTGTCTGCGACGGGCAGGAGGATCGAAAGTGCGCGCAGCGCTGCTATGCGCGCTACTTCTCCGGGGCGCCCGCGGAGGTCGCCGCCGACGAGGCGTATTGGACGGACTGGGTCGGACGCAGGATGAAGCACGCGCGCGCGATGATCGAGATCGTCGATCGGTTCATCGCACCGGCGCGCTACTTGCTCGATCGCTACGTGGGTGAGATGGCGGTGCCCAAGGCCAAGATCTCATACCTCGATTATGGCTTTGATCTTCGGAGGTTGAAGGGCAGGGCGCGCCACGAGCACGAGCCTTTTACGTTCGGGTACATCGGCACGCACATCCCCGCCAAAGGAATTCACCAGCTCATCGAGGCATTTGGCGGGGTGACCGCCCATGACGCGCGAGGGCGTCTCCCGCGCCTGCGCATTTGGGGCCGTCCCCGCGGGCAAGACACCGAGGCGCTCAAGGCGATGGCCTCGGCGCTGCCCAATGGAGCGGGGGAGCGCGTCGAGTGGTTGCCCGAATATCGCAACCAACAGATCGTCTCCGACGTCTTCAATCGTGTGGACGCGATCGTGGTGCCCTCGATTTGGGTCGAGAACTCGCCGCTCGTCATTCATGAGGCGCAGGGCGCGCGCGTCCCCGTCATCACGGCGGACGCTGGGGGCATGCGCGAATACGTTCGGCACGAGGAGAATGGGCTGCTCTTTCCGCACCGCGATCCCGGCGCGCTCGCGCGCGCGATGACGCGTTTGGCGCGGGATCCGGCGCTCGCGAAGCGGCTCGGCGAACGCGGTTATCTGGCGTCCCTCGATGGGGAGGTGCCCGGCATCGAGGAGCACGTGGCCGCCGTCGAGGCGATCTACGAAGAGGCGTTGCGGCGGCGGAGCTCCGCGCGCGTGAGCGCGAGCGACGGACCTTGGCGCATCACGTTTGACACCAACCCTGATGACTGTAACCTCAAATGTGTCATGTGCGAGGAGCACAGCCCCTTCAGCCCGAAGCAGCTCGTTCGCAAGGAGGCGGGGAAGCCGCAGCGCCGCATGAACGTCGAGCTCATCCGGCGCGTGCTCGAAGACAGCCGAGGGACCGGCCTCCGCGAGATCATCCCGTCGACGATGGGCGAGCCGCTGCTCTTCGAAGGCTTCGAAGAGATCTTGAGGCTCTGCGCAGAGGAGGGCGTCAAGCTCAACCTCACGACCAACGGCACGTTTCCTCGCCTCGGGGCGCGCGCGTGGGCGGAGCGGATCGTGCCGGTGACGTCCGACGTGAAGATCTCGTGGAACGCCGCGAGCGCCGAGACGCACGAGCGAATCATGATCGGATCGCGTTGGGATCGCGTCCTCGAAAACGCGCGTGTGTTTATCGAGGTGCGCGACGCTCACGCGGCCAAAGGCGGCGACCGTTGTCGCGTCACGTTCCAGCTCACCTTCCTGGAGACCAACGTGGGTGAGCTCGCGAGCATCGTCCGGCTCGCCGCCGAGATGGGCGTCGATCGCGTCAAAGGGCATCACCTGTGGGCTCATTTCAAGGAGGTCGAGGGGCTCTCCATGCGAAGGAGCCCAGAGAGCATCGCGCGCTGGAACGACGCGGTGATCGCGGCGCGCACGGCGGCCCACGAGCACAGGCGGCTCGACGGCCAACCGGTGTTGCTCGAGAACATCTTCCTCCTCGACCCACACGCGCCCTTCGACATCGCACCTGGAGGGCGCTGTCCCTTCCTCGGACAAGAGGCGTGGGTGAGCGCCGAGGGTCGGTTCGATCCGTGTTGCGCGCCGGACGAGCAGCGCAGGACGCTCGGTGATTTCGGGGATCTCACCCAGGTGAGCATCCGTGACGTGTGGAAGGGTGAGGCGTACGGGCTCTTGAAATCGAGCTATCGCACGCGCTCTTTGTGCCTTGGTTGCAACATGCGTAAGCCCGTGGAGGAGTCATGACACGTTGGAAGAACGCGCGCGTCGCCGCCGGCGGCACCCATCACGTCGTCGGAGAGGAGCCCCTGTATGCCGGGAGGTTCATCGAGGTGCTCGCGTTTCATGAGCCTGGCCTCGCGCCGGCGCGGGGCGCGTCCGGCGCATACCACATCGATGAGCGCGGGGTGCCGGCGTATCGCGCGCGCTATCTCCGCACCTTTGGTTTTTACGAGGGCTTCGCCGCGGTGATCGCGGCGGACGGCTTCCACCACATTCGGCCCGACGGCTCACCGGCGTCCGCCGAGCGTTATGCCTTTTGCGGCAACTTCCAAGGCGGGCGGTGCGTGGTACGCGGCCGGGACGACCGTTATTTCCACCTCGATGAGCGCTTGGCGCCCGCGTACGAAGCGCGCTTTCGCTACGTGGGTGACTACCGCGAGGGGGCGGCGGTCGCGCAGCGCGACGACGGTCTCCACGTTCACATCGATCGTGAGGGGAGGGCCGTTCACGAGCGAGCGTTCCTCGATCTCGACGTCTTCCACAAAGGCTTTGCGCGCGCGCGCGACGAAGCGGGGTGGACCCACGTGGATCGGACCGGCAAACCGGCGTATCCTCGGCGGTTCGCGGCCGTGGAGCCGTTTTACAACGGACAAGCGCGCGTCGAGCGCGAGGACGGCGGGCTCGAGGTGATCGACGAGCATGGCAACCTCGTTGTCGAGCTGAGGGGCGCTCGGCGTGATGCGTTCGCGTCGCTCTCCGGCGACATGGTCGGTGTGTGGCGGACCTCCACCCTCGCGGCGGCTGCCGAGCTTGGTGTGCCAGATACGCTGCCCGCCGGCGCGACCGAGGTCGCGCGGCGCCTCGGGCTCCAGCCCGGCGGAGCTGAGCGGATCCTCGCGGCGTTGGGCGAGCTCGGCGTCGTGGTGCATCGGGACGGCATCTTCCATCTCACCGAGAAGGGTCGTTATCTGCGTCGCGATCACCCGATGTCATTGCGTGAGGCCGCGATCCATTGGGCGCGCGACTATGATGCTCGCTGGAGCGATCTCGGCGAGCGTTCGCGGAGGGAGGGCGCGCGCGATTGGTTCGCGGCGCTGTCGCGAGATCGTGAGAAGGTCGCGATGTACCATCGGGTCGTGCGAGCGTATGCGGAGCACGATTATGCGTCGATCGACCGCGCGATCGACGCCGATCACGAGGTGCTCCTCGACGCGGGGGGCGGGACCGGCGCCCTCATCGAAGCGATGCTCACCGCGCGTCCCACCCTCCGCGCCGTGTTGCTCGATCGCCCCGAGGTGATCGAGGAGGCGCGCATCGCATCTCCTCTTCGACCGCGCGTCACGCTTCGCGCCGGCGACCTCTTCGCCCCTTGGCCCGCGCAGGCGGACGCGATCGTCCTCGCGCGCGTGCTCCACGACTGGCCCGACGCCGATGCGCAAACCATCTTGTCGCGCGCGCGGGACGCGCTCACCCCCGGTGGGCGCATTTACGTGGTGGAGCTCGTGCGACCCGAAGCGAGCTTCGAAGGCGCGCTGCTCGATCTACACATGCTCGTGACGACAGGCGGTCACGAGCGCACCGAGCGCGAGCACGCCTCTCTCCTCGCGCGCGCCGGCCTGTCGCTGCGTAGGATGAGGCCCCTCTCGGCGGCGTGCTCCGTGCTCGTCGCGGAGAGGCCTTAAGCCTCCTCGCCGGGGTGGAGCACGCAGCCGCCGATCACCGCGCCGTCCCACCGCGCC
>CAYTJL010000433.1:0-5220 GCA_964437785.1 uncultured Polyangiaceae bacterium | reverse complement strand
TCCAAAGAGGCGTCCAAAGAGGCGTCCAAAGAGGCGTCCAAAGAGGCGTCCAAAGGGGGCAAGGCCTCCGCTCCCTCCAAAGCGCCGGTGGCGGCGGCGGGGCCGGGCAAGGCTTCGCTCAAAGCACCTTCGCAGCCGGGCAAGCCGGCCCTGCGCCCCCATTCCCCCAAGGCACCTGCTCCGTCCAAAGCCGGCGCAAAGGGGCCTCCTCCCTCCAAAGCAGGGGTCCGGGCGCCCTCCGCGCCCAAGCCTGCTCCGCTCCGCGAGCCGACGCGCGTCGTGGCGTTGCCGTTGCCGGTGCTGCCCCCGCCCCGGAGGGCCACGGTCGAGGAGCGATCGGCGATCATCGAAGAGCGCCTCGGCAAGCAGAGCGACGATTTCCGCAAGCGGTATCAAGACAGCTTGGACATGTCGTGGATTTATCACGACAGCGCGCTCGAAGGTGTGGTGTACACCTACGAAGAGCTGCGCGCCGCGCTCTCGGGCCAAATCGGGCCTGCGCCCAAGCCCGCTCCCGTGCCGCCCACGTCTGCGTCCGCGAGCGCCGCCGCCGACGCGAACCTCCAACCCACGTACGACGACATCCGCCGCCACAAAGAGGCGATTGAGATGCTGCGTGACGCGGGCCAAAAGCGCAAGATCCCCATCACCGTGGATGTGGTGAAGAAGATCTATCTCATCCTCCATCCCGAGGAGGGGGACGTCAAGACGGTCAAATACCGCAAGGACATCCCCCAACACCGGCTCTACTTCCACGAGTACGCGCCGCCCGACAAAATCGCGTACAAAGTGCGCCAAATCGTCGATTGGCTCAACGACCCGGAGACCAAGAAGACGCGCAACACCATCCGTATCGCGGCGCGCGCTCACTACGATTTGCTCCGCGTGTACCCCTTCTCGACCGACAGCGGCAAGGTCGCGCGCCTGCTCATGAACATGATGCTGCTCCGCGCCGGGCTCCCGCCCGCGATCATCCACTCGACCGAGCGGCAGCGGTATTACGAGGCGCTCAAAGGGTCTGCCAACACGGTGCTTCAAATGGTGCAAGAGGCGGTCGAGAACGCGCTCGCCAGCATCGAGAAGCTGCTCGACGAGCACGAGACTCGAAAGCGCGCCTTCGTCTCTTGAGTCGTGGCCAAACCCAAGACATCTCCCAAAGCACCTTCGGCTAAGGCACCTTCGGCCAAAGCCCTCAAGGCACGTGCGGTGTACGCCGAGCTCCGCGCGATCCACCCGGACGCGCACTGCGAGCTCACCCACGCTTCGCCCTATCAGCTCCTCGTCGCGACGGTGCTCAGCGCCCAGACCACGGACGTGCTCGTCAACAAGGTGACTCCGCATCTCTTCGCCCGCTATCCAACCGTGGAGTCGCTCGCGGCGGCGCCCGTCGAAGAGGTCGCGGCGCTGCTCCGCGATCGCGGGCTCGGGATGTACAACCAAAAGGGCAAGAACATCGTAGGGCTCGCGCGGGGCGTGGTCACGAAGCACGGCGGTGAGGTGCCGCGCACGCTCGATGAGCTCGTCGAGCTCCCGGGCGTGGGCCGCAAGACCGCGAACGTGGTGCTCGGCGTGGCGTTCGGCGCGCCCGAAGGCGTGGTGGTCGACACGCACGTGCAGCGGCTCTCGCAGCGCCTCGGGTGGAGCAAGCACAACGAGCCGGGCGCGGTCGAGGGCGATCTCGTCAAGCTCTTTCCCCGCGAAGATTGGGACATGCTCGCGCACACGCTCATCTTTCACGGTCGTCGCGTGTGCGGAGCGCTCCGGCCCGCGTGCGGCGCGTGCGGCGTCAACGACGCGTGCCCGAGCGCGTTTCACGCGGAGAACGTAGGCCGAAAGAGGCCTCCTTCGCCGCGCGGCAGGAGCGCAAAGCGATGAGGCTCGCCAAGGAACCCACCACCATCGAGGTGCTCGGCGCGCGCGAGCACAACTTGGTGATCGACAAGCTCGAGATCCCGAAGCTCGCGCTCGTTGTCTTCACCGGGCCGAGCGGATCGGGCAAATCGAGCCTCGCGTTCGACACGCTCTACGCCGAGGGCCAGCGCCGCTACGTCGAGACGCTCTCGGCCTACGCGCGGCAGTTCTTGGGGCAGCTCGATAGACCCAGCGTCGAGCACCTGCGCGGGCTCTCGCCCACCATCGCCATCGAGCAGAAGAGCGCGTCGCACAACCCGCGCTCGACGGTCGGCACCATCACCGAGGTCTACGACTACCTGCGCGTGCTCTACGCCCGCGCGGGCACGCAGTTCTGCCACGTGTGCGGCGCCGCGATCGAGGCGCAGACCGCCGAGCAGATCGCGGCCGCGATCCTCGCGCGGCCCGAGGGCGAGCGCGTCACGCTCACCGCGCGCGTCGTCGAGCTGCGCAAGGGCGAGCACAAAGACGTGCTCGAAGACCTCAAATCCCGCGGATTTTCGCGCGTCATCATCGACGGCTCTCCCGCGAGCCTCGACGAAGCTCCCGCGCTCGACAAGAAGCAGAAGCACACGATCGATCTCGTGGTCGATCGCATCACCGTGCGCGCCTCCGAGCGCGCGCGCATCACCGAGAGCGTCGAGAGCGCGCTCAAAGAGGGCAAAGGCGAGGCGCGCATCCTCGGTCAAGACGGCAAGGAGACGCGCGTGAGCGAGGACCGCGCGCACTGCGGCGTGAGCTTCCCGGTCTTGAGCCCGCAGAGCTTCTCGTTCAACAGCCCGCTCGGCATGTGCCCGTCGTGCTCGGGCCTTGGATCCAAGCTCGACGTCGATCCTGATCTGGTGATCCCCGATCCTTCGCTCTCCATCCGCGACGGCGCGATCGCGCCTTGGGCGAGCGCGATGGATCGCGGCGAGGGCTGGACGTTCCGCATCGCGGACGCGGTCGCCAAGGCGTGCGAGGTCGACCTCGACGTGCCGTGGAAGAAGCTCCCCGCGAAGAAGCGCGAGATGGTGCTCTACGGCCTCGGCGGCAAGAAGATCTCCGTGCAATGGGGCAAGGAAGGGACGCAGAGCCACGGCACCTTCGGCATGAAGTACGAGGGCGTGATCCCCGGCATGCTGCGCCGTTATCACGACAGCGCGAGCGAGATGATGCGCGACCTCTACCGGCGCTTCATGAGCGAGCGGCGGTGCGAGGAGTGCAACGGCAAGCGCCTTCGGCCCGAGAGCCTCGCGGTGCGCGTCGCGGAGAAGACGATCGATGACGTCGTCGCGATGCCCGTGCGCGAAGCGCTCGCGCATTTCGACACGCTGCCGCTCGAAGGCGCGGCGAAGATCATCGCGGCGGGCGTCTTGCGCGAGGTGCGGAGCAGGCTCTCGTTCCTGCGCGACGTGGGCCTCGACTATTTGACGCTCGATCGCGCGGGGCCGTCGCTCTCGGGCGGCGAGGCGCAGCGCATCCGGCTCGCGAGCCAGCTCGGCAGCGAGCTGTCGGGCGTGATGTACGTGCTCGACGAGCCTTCGATCGGGCTCCATCCGCGCGACGGCGCGCGCCTCATCGCCACGCTCGAGCGCCTGCGCGATCTCGGCAACACGGTGCTCGTGGTCGAGCACGACGAGGAGACCATCCGCGCCGCCGATCACGTGGTGGACTTTGGTCCGGGCGCAGGGCACTTGGGCGGCAAGGTGCTTTACAGCGGCCCGCCGTCCGAAATCGCCGCGTGCGAGGCGAGCATCACCGGGGCGTATCTCTCGGGCAAAAAGCGCATCGAGGTGCCCGATAAACGGCGCTCGCCCAAAGGCCATTTGGCCATCGTGGGCGCCAACGAGCACAACCTCAAAGGCATCGACGTGCGCTTCCCGCTCGGCGTGCTCACCGCGGTGACGGGCGTCTCGGGCGCGGGCAAGAGCTCCTTGGTCAATGGCATCTTGCTGCCGGCGGTGGCGAAGGCGCTGCACAACTCCTCGGATCCGGTGGGCGCGCACGGCTCGATTACGGGTCTCGACAAGATCGACAAAGCCATCGCCATCGATCAAAAGCCCATCGGCAAGACCCCTCGATCCAACCCGGGGACGTACACCAAGATCTTCGACCAGATCCGCGACGTGTTCGCCGCGCTGCCCGACGCGCGCGCGCGCGGCTTTTCGCCGGGTCGCTTCAGCTTCAACGTCAAGGGCGGGCGGTGCGAGTCGTGCGGTGGTGACGGCGTGGTCAAGGTCGAGATGCACTTCCTCGCCGACGTCTACGTGCCTTGTGAGGCGTGCGGCGGTAAGCGCTACAACGCGCAGACGCTCGCGATCCGCTACAAAAACAAGAGCATCGCCGACGTGCTCGACGCGAGCGTCGAGGAGTGCATCGAGCTCTTCAAGAGCTATCCCGCGCTGCTCCGCGTGCTCAAGACGCTCGACGACGTGGGCCTCGGGTACATGAAGATCGGCCAGAGCGCGCCCACCATGAGCGGCGGTGAGGCGCAGCGGGTCAAGCTCTCACGGGAGCTCGGGCGGGCGGGCACGGGCAAGACGCTTTACGTGCTCGACGAGCCCACGACGGGCCTCCACTTCGACGACGTGAAGAAGCTCATGGGGGTCTTGGAGCGGCTCGCGGACGCGGGCAACACGGTGATCGTCATCGAGCACAACCTCGATGTCATCAAGCGCGCCGATTGGGTGATTGACCTCGGGCCCGAGGGCGGCGAGGGGGGCGGGCGGATCGTGGCCGAGGGAACGCCGGAGGACGTCGCCAAGGCAAAGGGCTCTCACACCGGCGCTTACCTCAAGAGGGCGCTCGCGGCGAAGTGACCTCAAAACGTGTGTGACGTGAGGGTCAAGTTGCCCTCCGCGTCAACGGCGCAATGGTACGCGGCGATCACCGTTTGGACGCAATCGCAGGTCGGATCGGCGAGACACTCGCTCGGGATAGGGAGGCACTCGTGGAGGAAGCACCCATCGGCGTCGGGCTTTTTGATCCGGCAGACCTCGCTCACTTGGCAGTTGAACAGCCCATCACACGAGAACTCGTCGGCGCCCGGCGGTTGGGGATCGAAGCACGTGGCGTTGACGCCCTCTCCCGTGCAGTTGGCCCATTGGCAGTTGTCCCCCAACACGCCTCCTTGCTGCTTGCACGCGGTCGCGAAGGCATAAGAGTCGTTGCAGTCGCCCGACTGCTTTGTGCCAAGGACGCTGCGAGGCTCTCCACCGCCCGTGCCTCCCGTTCCGCCCGATCCTCCTGTGCCATCTGTGCCATTGTGAGCAGAATTGTCACAGGCGAACAGCGTGAGCGAGCCCAACAACGCGGCAAAACCAACCA
>CAYTJL010000432.1:0-5240 GCA_964437785.1 uncultured Polyangiaceae bacterium | reverse complement strand
GGCGTGCTGTTCGGGTCTGCGGGATCGCTCCCCGCCGCGATCTCGTCACCGTCCAGATATCCATCTTCGTCTCTATCGACGCCCATCCTGACGCCCGAGCCCGGCGGGGTGCACGTATAGGTGATGGATCGCTTCGAGTGATTGGCGAGCGCGCGGAGGTCGCTGTCCGTGAGCGGCGCTTGCCCCGCGCGATCCGGGTAAAACGAGCCGGCGCCGGAGTAATAGTAGCCTCGCACCCCACCAGGCTTCTGGTACTTGGCGATGAGGTCGCACTCACCCGCGTTGGCCCGGGCGATGAGCAGATTGATGCGGGCGCCGGTGCTCGCGCCGCTCTGGTGTGTGAGCGTGATTTGCTGGCCGACGATGGGGGCGAGCCCCGTGTCGAAGGTCAGGAGGAAGTCGGCGAGCTTGCGGCGCTCTTCGATGCCGTCCGGGCCGAGCGAGAAGCCCTCGGGGAAGAACGATTCGGTGAAGAACACCGCGCTCACGAAGGTCACCAGCGTGTCGATGCTGCCGTCGTGCAGATACCCGAACCCGCGCACCTGATCGCCGGTGGATCCGCCGGTGGGCGAGGCGAAGAACGGTGACGGCGACATCCCGAACATCCCGACCTTTTGATACAGGTTGCGGAGATGAGGCACCTTGAAGATCTGCGGTTGGAACTCGAACGAGGAGAGCCCCGAGGTCCCGAAGAAGCCGGGGCGCGGCTCGCCCGGGTTGCCTTGGAAATCCGTCACGTGACACGTGGTGCACGCGTTGTTGTCGAACTTGCGCTGGCTGAAATAGAGCGCTTGTCCCTCGGCTTGATCGGGCGTGAGCGCGTTGTCGAGCGCGCGGATCGGGCTCGGCGGATACGCCACCTCCAAGATGAAGTCGGTGAACGCCTCCATCTCTTGAGGCGAGAGCTGCGCGCTCCGGCCGAGGAGCCCTTGAAACGCAGGGTTGAACGCCTTGAACGCCGCCCGCTCGTCGAAGGTGCCGCTGCCCGGCTGCACGCTCGGACCATCGCTGCTCCCGGTGCGATCACCGCGCCAGTGCATGGGGCCGTGGTTCGCCATGCCGCGGAGGCTCTGTGTGGTCATCGGGCCCTTCATGGGGTGAAAGCTCGGATCGACAGGCGCGTTGCCGTTCAGCACGTCGATGAGCGGGATCGCCTGCGCGTTGAGGTTCGCCGTGACGGCGTCGTCCGGGTTGCCGAGGTCCCACGCGAGGCTGTCGAAGTCGCCGAAGATATGACAGCTCGCGCAGGCCGAGTCGCCGTGGCTCGACGTATTGCGCGCGTCGTAGAGGAAGCGCCGGCCGTTCACCACCTTGGGCGGCTCGGGGTTGTGCATGAAATGATGCGCGATCTCGGTTTTGGTCGCGGTGTTGATGACGGAGATGCCATTGTCGAAGCGGGTGAGCACGTAGAGGCGATGGCGCTCGTCGTCGAGCACGACGCCCGTGGGCCCGCCGCCGCTCACCTCGATGTGGTCGGCTTGGCTCGGGACGAAGGTGTCGGCCTCGAGCGCGGCGGTGTCATAAACACCGATCTTGCTGGAGCCGAGCGCCGCCACGTAGAGCTTCGAACCGTTCTTGCTCACCGCCATCCCGAGCGGGAAAGCGAGGCTCGTCTCGCTCTCGGCGTTGGGCACGGGCGCGCAACAGGTGCCATAATCGACGTGCTTGTTGAGGTGGCGCCGCGCCACGGCGCCGTTCGCGCCGAGCACGCTGATACGACTCTCGGCCAAGTGCCCGCGCAGCGTTTGGCCCGCGTGCTCGCCCGGCCCCTCGAACCGTTCGAGGTTCCGGGACTCCACGTTAGAGACGTACACCTTGCCCGTCTGAGGGTTGACCGCCATGTTGAAGAGGACGGTGCCGACGCCCGTGTAAAACCCGCCTGCGCCGCTCAGTTGTTTGGGCGGGTTGTGCTTGGCGTCGAGGACGAAGACGTCTTTGTCGGGGAGCGAGAGCGCCACGAGGTCGTCCCACGCGGCGCCGGTCTCATCCACCCAATGGTGGCCGTTGAATTGAACGATGATGCCCGATTGCGGCGCCGTGATGCCGTCGGCGTTGTCGTAAGGGCCGGGCTTTCGGCTCGGATCCACGGAGAACGGGAAGAGCGTGGTGGTGCGGTTACCCGAGTGGAAGCCCGCCGCATACACGCGATCGCCGTCGGGGCTCACCGCGAGCGCGCGCGGCGTGTCGGCGAAGAGCGTGATGATCGAGAGAGGGTCGCCGCCCGGCGCGTTGCCGTCGAACACCCACACGTCCGCGCGGCCGATACCGGGGGTGTGGAGCTCGGGATCGTGCGGGTTGTTCTGCCCGCGGTGCGCCGTGGTGATGAACGCGCGGCTCCTGCCCGGGCCGGCAAATACGATGTCGCGCGGCTCGTCCCCCACGAGCAGCGTGCGCACGACGCGGCCCTCCCAACCATCGTCGCCGATCTTCACCACGCTCACGCTGTCGGAGAGATGATTGACGACCCAGACCTCATCGTCGCCGCGCGCGGCCACGGCCACGGGCTCGAGCCCGACAGGGATCGACGCGCGGCGCTGCAAACCACCGTTGTTGTGGACGCGATAGACCTCGAGATGGTTGTCCGGCGTGTTGACGGCGTAAAGGAGCTTCTTGTCCGCCGAGAACGCGAGCGGCCGGACTTGACCGCTCTCGAAGGTCGTGAACGAAGGCGCGGCGCGCGCCTCCGAAGGCGCGCCGGAGAGGACAGCGGTGATAGGGACAAAGAGAGCACAAAGATGCGCGAGACGTCGCGAGACGCCGCGGGACGACGACAACAACACAGGTCACCTCTATGCGGGTTGTGATACGTTACGAGACGGACGCGACCCTGAGACGCAGGGCGCTTGGTCGCTCCGACTCTCCCCCAAGGCACCCCCACCCCCAAAAAACGGGAGGCGCCAACCACCGATTAGCAGGCGTTGTGCCAGCCCCCGATGGGCAAATTGCAATCCTGCCTCGCGCGCGCTACGCAAACGGTTGCTCGATTCGAGCAACCGTCCCCGATTGGGCTCGACGTCACGCCGCGCGGAGAAAAGGTAGGATCTTCGCGATCACGTCATCAGGCGTGTCGACGTGCGCGAAGTGCGACGTCCGCGTGAGCCGGACGAGCTCGGCGCCGGGGATCAACGCATGGAGCTTGTCGCCGTTCTCCGGCGAGACCAACGGATCGCGATCCGCATAGAGCAGCATGAGCGGCATGGGGAAGGGCCGTTGTTTGGCGCGAAGCTCTTGGAGATCGCGGAGAAAGGCCCTGAGGCCGGAGGCCGACATCGTCTCGGCGAGGTAGCACGCGAAGGCCCGTGAGCCGTCGGCGGACGCGAGCGGCTCGCCGTAGGCGCGCGCCTCTTCCAGCGATTTGAGCTCTTCATCGTAGTAGTGCACGTTGCGATGGACCCAGCGGAGCGGGTCGCGCCGCGCCAGGTGCGCGGTGAGCGCGAGCGTGCCGGGCACCTTCATGACGGTCGAGAGCAGATTGAGCTTCAAATCCGGCGAGGCCGGAGAGTGGATGTTGACGAGGCGCGAGAAGGCGTTTGGGCGCGCGAGCGCGTGGCGCATGCAGAGATAACCACCCATCGAGTTGCCCACGGCGAGGCAGCCCTCGATCCCGACGGCGCGCTGAAAGTCACCGATCCACGCGGCGATGTGCGCGGCGCCGTAGCCGCCCGGCGAAGGCCCCTCGCTCTTTCCGGCGCCGGGCAGGTCGGGGATGTAGAGATGATAATGGCGGCCGAGCGGCTCGAGCACGTAACGCCATGAGTAGCTCGTGGTCATGAGCCCGTGAATCAAGAGGAGCGGCGGGCCGGCCGGGGCGCCGTGCTCGCGGTAATGGATCGAGAGCGCGCCGAGCGCGTCCGAGCGGGTCGTCACCGTGCGCGCGGTCGTGTCGTTGTACGGGTGAGCGCGCTTCGGAAGCTCGGGCAGCTCGGCGAAAGGGACTCGGTCGAAGGGGCGTCGCATCGCTTCGAATCTGTGAGTCTGCCACAGCTCGCGCCGCGCGCGGGCCCCTCGCGTGATCGCGAGGGGCAAAAAGCGAGAGGCGCGCGCGCTGCCTATTTCGGTTGACCGGCCCGCTCGCGTTGGCCGACCATCCGAGCGCCGATGAGCCAGTTTTACCTCAAGAATCCGAGCGGCGCCTCGACGGGGCCTTTCCCTCCTCAAGCCATCCTTCAGTGGATCGCAGCAGGCCAAGTGACCGCGGACTCCACGGTGTGCGCCGCGGGCACCGAGCAGTGGGTGCCCATCACCGAAGTGCCGATGTTCAAGGACGCGATCATCGCGGCGCGCGGGCGAGGCCCCATGCCCTCGTACGCGGGTGGCCCGATGAGCGGCCCGGGCCCGATGAGCGGCCAGGGGCCCATGAGCCCGAGCCGCCCGCCCTCCGCTGCGATGCCCATGTCCGCGCCCAAAGGCGCGACCACCGCCGTGCCTGCGTTTGCTGGGCCGCCTGGTTCGCCCGCCACGTCGGCGCCCAAGGCGCGCACCATGTTCGGCGCGTTCGACTTCAGCGGCGCGGGCGCGCAACAAGCCATCATCGGCCGCGCGCCGCCGGCCAACATCGTGCTGCCGTACCCGCAGGTGTCCGCGCGTCACGCGTCGCTCGCCAAGTCGCCCGACGGCATGGTGCTCATCACCGACCTCGGCAGCACCAACGGCACGCACGTCGGAGGCATGCGCATCCCGCCGGGCCAGCCGGTGAAGGTCAAGCCCGGCGATCGCATCTTCGTCGGCCCTTATCCGCTCATCGTCGGGCTCGAAGGCGAGCAGGTGAGCGCGTACATCGAGCAGGCCGGCGGGCAGAGCGAGTGGTCCGGCAACTTGGTCGAGATCGAGGCGCTCGACCTGTTCTTGAAGGTCCAAGACCGCGAGAACAAAGCCAAAGACAAGATCCTCCTGAACCACGTCACGTTCAAGGCCCACCCCGGCGATCTCATCGCGCTGATGGGCCCGTCCGGCGCGGGCAAGACCACGCTGCTCACCGTGCTGAACGGCTACCTGCGCCCGACGTCGGGCGAGGTCCGCGTCAACGGCGAGAGCCTCTACGCCATCTACGACGCGCTCCGCGGGAGCATCGGCTACGTGCCGCAGGACGACATCGTCCACCCCGAGCTCACGGTCACCGAGGCGATCAAATACTCCGCCAAATTCCGCCTCCCGCCCGACTACTCCGAGGATGAGATCAACGCGCGCGTCGAGCAGACCATCAAGGACTTGGGGCTCGAACAGGTCAAGAACCTCGAGAT
>CAYTJL010000431.1:0-5242 GCA_964437785.1 uncultured Polyangiaceae bacterium | reverse complement strand
CGCTCTCGCGCGCGGGCGCGGGGCCGCGCGCGACCCCGGGCGAAGCGAGTGTCATCGACATGTCGGTATGGCTGGCGGATCGCTGGAGCTTGGTGTAAGGTGGCCGCTCCTCACGAACGTCCCCGGCCCTACGACTCGCGCTTTCTCGCTCTTTTCTAAGTAGCGTGCCGGCTCGCGCGGATGACTGGTTGACGCGCCGTGTGTCGCGCGGGCTTCTCCGCGCGGCACGGCTCCGTTCGATCCCGCTGCGGCTTCATCGGATGGCATGCTGAGATCGCGCTGCGCGCACAGGAAAGCCGAGAAAGATCGACGTCATGGGTGATCGTTTGTACGTAGGGAATTTGTCGTTCGGCACGAGCCGCGAGTCGTTGGAGGCCGCGTTCGCGTCCGCCGGAAAGGTGCGCGACATCTCGATGCCGACCGACCGTGAGACCGGGCAACCCCGGGGCTTCGCGTTCGTGACGATGGGCTCCGATCAGGAGGCGAACAGCGCCATCGCTCAGCTCAACGGGATGCTCCTCGACGGGCGCCCGCTCAAGGTGAACGAAGCGCAGGAGCGCCCGTCCGGTGGGCGCGGCGGCGGCGGCGGCGGATACGGCGGCGGCGGTGGTCGCGGGGGTGGTGGGCGCGACCGCTACTGAGCTTTATCGCGGCGCGGCGGGCCTTCGGGCCCGCCGACGTCCCTCAACGCCGTAGAAAGGTCGGTGTCCGATGCAAAGGCAAGGAGCGCTGAAACGCCAAAAAGAGTTGGCGCGGCAACAAAAGCAGCACGAAAAAGACGCGAATCGTCTGGAGCGCCGCAAAGACAAGGGCGCTCGCGTCGACGCCAAGCCGGGTGAAGATCCCGACATCGCGGGGCTCTTGCCCGGCCCGCAGCCGCCACCGGAGATCGATTGAAACGCCGCGCCCCTCCCGTCGCGGCGACAGACGCGCCGCACACGCCCGACGACGCCGCTGCGGCCACACGCAGGGCGGCCATCGACAAGAGCGCGGCCACGCTTGGCCGAGCATGGGCCGAGCACTGTCGCCGCGAGCTGCACGGGGAAGGGCGCGCGGCTTCGGGCGGCTGGCCCGGGACAATGCGCGAGGCGCGCTCCCGCGTGGGGCGCACGCTCGTCCTCCTGGAGGACGGCCACAACGTTACGTTCGTCATCACAGAGGCCGAGCGCGACCTCGCCGCGCATACAGCTTATTGCAGCGCTCGTGACGAGTGGCGCAAGCGCGCCGACCCCGAGCCGTAAGAGACGAAGCGCTCGCCCCGTCCGCGGCGCCACCCCCCCCAAAAAACCGAGCTCAAAGCACGCGCGATCGTGATCGCCCAAGGATCCCTCGCGGGGTTGACGGAGATGAAAAGTGAACCTATTCACTTTTCATGGTCACCAACGCTCGCGGGACCAGCGCGCCCGAGCAAGCCCGCGCTGAACGCAACCGGCTCCGCATCTTGGAGGCGGCGCTCGCCCTCTTCGCGGAGCGGGGATACGAGGGCACCGCCATCCGTGACATCGCGGCTTCGGCGGGCGTCTCCGTAGGGCTCGTGTGCCGCTACTTCCCGACCAAAGAGCACTTCGCGCTCGCGCTCTACGAGCGCCTCGCGAACGAGCTCACGGACCGCGCGGCCGACCTGTCGGCGGGCACCGTCGCCGCGCGCTTCGAAGCGGCGATGCGCATCAAGCTCACGTTGCTCGAACCGCACCGCCGCGTCCTCATCGCGCTCGCCGCGCGCGCCATCGACCCCGAGGCGAGGTCGAGCGTGCTCGGCAAGAGCACCGAGGTCGTGCGCTCCAAGGTCGCAGGCGTGTTCTGGCTCGCGGTCTCGGGCGCGACCGACGCGCCCGATCGCGAGCAGAGCGCCCGCCTCGCGCGCCTTCTCTACGGCGTTCACCTCGCGTTCACGCTCCTCTTTTTGCAGGACCCAAAAGGGAAGATGGCGCTCGAGACGCTGGAGCTCTTCTGCGCCGCGCTGCCCGCCTTCGTGAACAACCCGCTCAGCGCGATCGCCGCGCACAAGCTCGACAGCGTCTTCGGCCACCTGCTCGGCACCTCGCGCGCGGCCGGATCCACCGACAAAGCGCGCATCATCCTCGATCGCATCCTGCGCCGTCGCCGCGCGCTGCCCGGCGCCCCCGCCGCGCCGAGCGAGGCCGCCCGCGTGCTCCACTTGCCCACGATTCAGGCGTTCGTCGATGAAAGTGAACCCGTTCAGCTCGTGCTGCCCGCGTTCCCCGCCAAGGCCCCGAACCCCGCCAAGGTGCTCGGCCGCCTGCCCGATCTCGCCGAGTCGCTCGCGATCCAATCGCTCCGATCCCTGCTCGACGAGATCACCGAGGCGCACCCCAAAGGCGCGACGCTCGTCATTTGCTCGGATGGTCACGTGTTCGCGGACGTCGTCGGCGTGACGGACGCCGACGTCGCCAATTACCGGCGCGCCATGGAGCGCATGCTCAGCGACGCCGGCGACGACAGGATCCGTTTCTTCGGCCTCGACGATGCGTTTGGCGCAAAGAGCCCTGCGGCCGCTCGCAAGCTGCTCCTGGAGACGTACGCGCTCCCCGTGAGCGCCATCCACGAGCGCGCGCAGCGGTCCCCCGCGCACGCCGCGCAGCTCGACGGGATCCACCGCTTCCTCTTCGAGGACGAGGTCGCGCGGAGCCCAACCTCGTCACGCTCGCAAGCACGTAAAATCACCCGCGAGCGCGCGTACGAGGTCGTCCGCCGCAGCGAAGCGTGGGGCCAGCTCGTGGCGGCTGCGTTCCCGCGCGCCGTTCGGCTCTCGATTCACCCGCAACCCGACGTCTCCGCCAAGATCGGTATCGCGCTGCTCCCCACCGAAGATTGTTGGCTCACCCCGTGGCACGGAGTCGCCGTGCTCGGCGGCGAGAACGCGCGGCTCATGCACCGCGCCGACGCCGAGAAGATGGGCGCCGCCGTCGTCGTCGAGGACGACAAGGCCTCTCACATGGAGCTTTTGTCATGACCGCTGCGATCGCCTACGACTGGCCGGCGCGCGTGGAGGCGCCCGCCTCCACAATCACCCTCCGCGCGCTCTCGCCCTTCGGCGTGGAGGTGCGCGTCCCTCGGGGGACCTCCTGGGACTCGCTCGATCCCAACGAGATCCATGCTTGGGTGGCCGAGCACCGCGTCGTCGTCCTGCGCGGGCTCGCGCCGCTCGACAAGCCATCGCTCCCGCTCGCCGCGCGGCGGCTCGGCCCCTTGCAAACATGGTCGTTCGGGTCCGTGAACGAGCTCAAACCCGATCCCGAGACAAAGAATTACCTCTACACCACGAGCGCGGTGCCCTTGCACTTCGACGGCGCGTTCGCAGGGCGAGCGCCGCGTTACCTGTTCTTTCATTGCCTCTCCGCGCCGAGGGGCTCCGGCGGCGAGACGGTGTTCGTCGACACCACGCGCGTTTGGGCAAAGGCAGGCGTCGCGACGCGCGACACGTGGCGCGCGCTCACCTTCTCGTACGAGACCAAGCGCCTCGTCCACTATGGAGGCAGCTTTACCGCGCGCGTCGTGGATCAACACCCCTACACCAACGCGACGGTGCTCCGCTTCGCCGAGCCGGTGGACGACTTGAACCCGGTGCACGTCCACGCAGAGGGGCTGTCGCCGCTCGAATCCGCGGCCATGATCACCGAGCTTCGAGAGGCCTTGTACGCGCCCGACGTGCTCTTGTCGCACCGTTGGGAGGCGGGGGACGTCGTCATCGCGGACAACCACGCTCTGCTCCACGGCCGCCGCGCGTTCTCGGGCGCGGAGACGAGGCACATCCGCCGCGTCAACGTGCATGGGCCCGAGCGCTCTTGGCGCGACGCGATCAACGACTCGATCCGAATCCGCCGGCCCGAGTTCATGGTGGCCGAGATCCCCATCCTCCTCATCATCGCATGGCTCACCGCCCGCGGCTCGTTGTGGACTGTCAACTTCGCCGAGACCGTAGCGCTCTTCTTCCTGCTCTTTCACTTCGGCGACATGATCAACTGCCTCGCCGATCGCGACCTCGACGCCGTCTACAAGACCCATTTGTCCGAGGCGGTGAAGGGTCTTGGCGTGCGCAACGTGAAGTTGCAACTGGCCCTCACCGTGCTTGGCGCGCTCGGGTTGTCTGCTCATCTCGCGTGGGTCACCCGCAGGCCCGACGTGCTCGGGCTCGTCGCCTTTGGGCTCTTGCTCGGCGCGCAATATTCGGTGGGTCCGCTCCGCCTCAAGGGCCGTGGTCTCCTCCAGGTCGGCGCGTTGTGGGCCGTCATCTTCGTGGGCCCCATGCTCCTCGTCGCGCGCGTTCTCGGCGCGGAGCCCTCATGGCTGCTGCTGTTCCTGATCGGGAGCTACGGCGCGATGCAACAAGGCATCGTGTTGGTCAACACAGCGGAGGACTTGCCGGAGGACAGGGCCGCGCGCATTCGAACGACCGCTGTGTCCATCGGGATGAAGGGTTGTTTGGCGCTCGCGACCTTCATGGTGGCGATTGGGGGAGCCGGCACGCTCGGGTCGTTGGGCCTCATGGCATGGAGGAGCCACCATGGATCAACCACGTTCGCCCTCCTCTCGCCCCTTCTTTTGTCCTGGATTTGGGTGACGTGGCGCGTGGGAGGGACGTGGCGCAGGGCCTCGCGCGCCGCGACCGAGGAGGCCGCGCTCGCGATCCTGCGCCCCCGCGCGCGGTGGATGCCTCTTTGGATCACCGCGACCGCGTGGGCCTCTCTCTTCGCGGCCTATCGCATCGGCGCTCTTTGGAGCGCGCCGTGAGCGCGGCGGTCGCGGAACGAGGTGAACCGAAGACCGTCGGTGTCGCGCTCGGCGCCTTCTTTCGCGCGCACGGGATGGATCGTGGGGGCTATCGCGCGGACCAGCTCGTCGTGCGATTAGGCCCAATCGAGCTCCCTTTTCCCAACCCCGGTTATCTCCCTTTCCACGATCTACACCACGTCGCGATCGACGCGCCGCCCTCGTTTTGGGGTGAGGTCGAGGTCAGCGTCCTGGAGCTGCGCTCCGGCACACCCACGCTCTTGATTGGGTTTCTGTGCGTGTCCGCCATCGCCCTCGGCGCGCTCCTCGCCCCGCGGCGCGTTTGGCGCATGTGGCGCCGCTACGCCGGCTGCGACAACGTCTATCGAGGATATGACTATACCGAGCTGCTCGCCCTCGATTTGGGCGCGCTGCGACGCCTCATGCGGCTGTAAGGAGCGGGCTATATACGCGGGCCCGTCGCGCGCGACCTGCTTCTCTTATTCTATTT
>CAYTJL010000430.1:0-5246 GCA_964437785.1 uncultured Polyangiaceae bacterium | reverse complement strand
CACACCAAAGTTGAAGACGCGACCCAAATCATTCTATTTTACATGGGCGCTATGCCCACCCAGGCACACTCCACGGATCCCACGAGCTACGAGATCGCCACGCTGGTTCAAGCGAGGGACCTCGCGCGCACGCTGGCCGACCAATACCCCGATCCCGAGCGCGTCGTCGTCGGGTTGACGGAGCTGCTCGTGAACGCCGTCGAGCACGGCAACCTAGCGATCGGCTACGAGGAGAAGGCAGAGCTCCTCGAACGAGGGGACCTCTCCGCGGAGATCGAGCGGCGCCTCGCGCGCGAGGACCTCGCCGCGCGACGGATCCGTGTGACCTTGAAGCACGAGGCGACCCGGGTGGTGGCCACCATCGAAGACGAAGGGGACGGCTTCGACTGGGCGTCGTTCAGCGAATACGACCCAGAGCGGATGCTCGACCTGAACGGCCACGGGATCGCCATCGCGCGCGGGGTGAGCTTCGACGAGGTGAGCTATGTGGGAAAAGGGAACGTCGTCGTCGCCGTCGTGCGCATCGGAGACGACGCGGGCCGCGGCGAGCCTACACCTCCGCTCCCATGATGGCTTATTGGGAGGCCCCCCCTTTGGGCTCCTCCATGATGGGCGCGTCGAGCTCGGACGAGAACACCACCTCACCCACCTTGGCCTCCTCTTCGGCCGCGCGCTCGCGCTCTGCTTCGAGCGCCTTTTGGGAGAGCTCGAAGTCGGCGAACCGATAACGCGTCTTGCCGCTCTCGCGGATCTCCAAATCGGCGCCGAGCGCCGCCATCTCTTTGGTGATCTCTTTGGGATCCGGCTCCTCGCCCGTGGCGTCGCGCCACGCCGCGGCGAGCGACTTGTCCGTCACCGAATGGCCCTGCTCGCGCCGCTCCACCACCTCGCGGAGCAGCGCGCGCCGGCCGTTCTCGCGCCGATTGGCGCGCTCCCGAAAGGGCCGAACCAACGCTCGACCGATGGGCAGCGCGAAGAGCGCGAGGGAGAAGACGAGCGGCACGAGCCCGAGCGCGATGGGCATCTCGGGCGGCAGCGCCCGGATCACCTTGGCCGGCGCCCCTTGAATCATCAAGCTGATCTTCTGAAACGTGAGATGGTTTTGCATCACCCACGCGCTCGCGAGGAGGTTGAACGCGTTGAGCGCCACGATGAGGAAGTTCGTGCCTCCCCCGTTGCCCGTGAGCGGCAAGAGCTCCTTCTTCTTCTCCCAAATCGAGGGCGCGCCGGGGGATTCTGTCATGTTGGGCGGCGCCTGCTCCACCGTCTTGCGGAGCGCCTCGAAGCGATAGTGAATCCCGCCCTCCTCCGAGACCTCCACCTCACCATCGTAGTCGAGCATCAAGCGCGCCATGAGCGGATCGGCCTTGTCCCGCGGGAGCCCCGTCACCCGGATGACGTCCAAGAGCCCGATACGACCCCTCTTTGCGCGGATCTCGCTTACGACGAGCTTCTCCATGGCGAGCGGATCCGGCTCGGGCTCGCGCGGGCCGAAGAAGAAGCGATTGACCTTGTCGTAAAACGGCACATCCTCCCCGTCTTTGTCGCGCCTCCGCCGCCGCCTGCCCACGGATGGCACAGCCTCGCTCGGCAACGTGACCGCGAACGGCGAGAACGGGTGGAACGTCCAAAAGAGCGCGTCGGCGATGACGCGGAAGAGCACCACGAAGAGATCGAGCCCAATCCCCCTGTCGCGCGAGCCCTCGCCGCGCGCGAACGTGAGGCCCAAAATCAACAAAAGGAAGATCACCACATACCCGATGAGCACGATGGTGAGCCACGCGCGTACGATGAACCTCCCCGCCCCCAAGAGCCCTCTACCCACCTTGTGGAGCAGCGCGGAGAGCGCCTCCCGCCGCTCCCAAGGCTTGGTGAGGCCGTTTGGGAACCGGAAGATCAAATCGCCCTTCTCGCCCACCCGGAGATGCCCCCGATACTCACTCACGAGGTGGTGCAAACCCTGCTCCGCGTCGCGTAGGGGGAGGCCGCTCGCCGCCGCCGCGTCCGCGATGGTGTAGTCCTTTGAGCGATCCCGCGGCCCGCCGGCGAGGAACGCCTTCTCCAACACCGTTGCGGCTTCTTTGGGGTCTCGCTGAGCCGGCGCGCGTTCGGGCACGCGCCCCTTTTAGCCCAAAAGCGATCGTGCCGCTCCTCAAAAGCGCGGTGCCCCTTCATTCGAGCCCCTGCGATCTTGTATAACGCCCAGCATGCGCCGCCTCGCCCTCTTCGCCGCCCTCTCCTCGATCACCCTCGCGTTCGCCTTCACGCCGTCGGGCTGCGCCGACGAGATCCCCGCCGCGAACGGCGGAGGAGGCGGCTCGGGCGGGTCGGGCGGCGCCTACGAAGGCCCTCTGCTCGACGGCGACTGCGACCCCATCGTGCCCTCGTATTGCGGCCTCCCCCTGCCGTCCAACGTGTGGACCCGGAGCGACCCGACCTCCCCCACGGGCATGCGCGTCCAGTTCGGCAAGACCACCTTGCCTTATCGGCCCAACGTGGGATTCGTCAACCCGGCCACGTGGAGCGACAGCGATGGATTCTCCGCGGGGATGACCCTCCTCGTCGAGCTGCCCGGCGCCACCGTCGCCGGGCTCCCCACCCAACACACCCTCGATCTCTCGGTCACCAAGGACTCTCCCACCCTCCTGATGGAGGCCGAGACAGGCGCGCTCATCCCGCACTTCGCCGAGATCGACGAGTCCGACGCCGCGGGCGAGGGCGATCGCATGTTCATGATCCGCCCCGTGGTGCGGCTCAAGGACGCGACTCGCTACATCGTCGCCATCCGAAGGGTGGTGGACAAAGACGGCGTCGCGCTCTCGCCCTCTCCCGCGTTCGCCGCCCTGCGCGACGGCGCGCCGAGCGAAGAGGTCTCGGTCGGGCGGCGCCGCGCGCTCTATCAAGACATCTTCGGCCGCTTGGAGGAGGCGGGCGTCCCGCGCGACGACCTCCAGCTCGCGTGGGACTACACCACCGCGAGCCGGGACAACAACACACGCGCCCTCGTCCACATGCGCGACGACGCGCTCGCCACGGTCGGCGACGAGGGGCCCACGTACGTCATCGACTCCATCGAGGACGACCCCAACCCCAGGATCAAGCGCCGTATCTTGGGGCGGATGACCGTGCCGCTCTACCTCGACAAACCCGGCCCGGGCGGCAAGCTCGTGCTCGGCGAGGATGGTTTGCCCAAACAGAACGGCACCGCAGAATACGAGTTCTTGGTCCACGTCCCCCACGCCGCGACCATGGGTGAGGGCAAGCCGCTGCTCCAAAACGGCCACGGCCTCCTCGGCCGCAAGACCGAGGGCCAAAATGGATATCTCGCGCAGATCGCCGACACCTATGGTTACGTGGCCTTCGGCGTCGACCTGGTCGGCATGGCCGAGGAGGACTTCGACTCCATCTTCAACGTGATCACGGGCGACATCGGCGGCTTCCGGCAGCTCGTCGACCGGCAGCACCAAGGCATCGTCAACAGCCTGCTCGCCATGCGCATGATGAAGGGCCGGTTCTACAAAGACCCGGCCGTGCAGTTCAACGGGGTGAGCGCCATCGACCCTTCTCATTGCTTTTATCGCGGCGACAGCCAAGGCGGCATCTTCGGCACCACGTACATGGCGATCTCGACCGACGTCACGCGCGGGATGCTCGGGGAGCCGGGCATGCCGTATAACCTCCTCTTGAACCGGAGCGTCGATTTCGACCCGTTCTTCGGGGCGCTGCAGCTCACGTACGGCACCGGCAGGGCGATCCAGGTCGGCTTGGGCCTCGTCCAAATGCTCTGGGACAGGACCGAGCCGAGCGGCTACGCGCCGTACATCACCCAAGACACGTTGCCCGGGACGCCCGCGCACGAGCTGCTCATCCACGTGGCGCTCGGTGATTATCAGGTGACCCCGCTCGGCGCGCACATCATCGCTCGCGCCGTCGGCGCCAAGAACCTCACCCCGGTCAACCGCAGCATCTATGGCGTGAACGAGGCCGACGCGCCGTTCTCGGGATCTGGCATCGTCGAATTCGACTTCGGGCTCCCGCCCTCGCCCGACACCAACACTCCCCCGCAGGGCCCCGAGGACGACGACCCGCACGACAAGGTGCGTGTGCTCACGGCGTCGCAGGCGCAGACCGACGTGTTCTTCAAGACGGGTGTGATCCAAGCCTTCTGCAGCGGGACGTGCGACCCGGAGTGACCATGACCGTACCCCCTTTGGTCGCGGACGACGCGCTCGGGCTCATCGGGGCGACTCCCATGGTGCGCCTCCACAAGCTCTCTCCTCAAGGGACTATCATCGCCGGCAAGCTGGAGGCGCAGAACCCCGGAAGGAGCGTCAAAGACCGCGCCGCGCTCGCGATGGTGCTCGCCGCCGAGCGCGCGAAGAAGCTCGCCCCCGGCGCCGCCATCATCGAGGCGACGAGCGGCAACACGGGTGTGAGCCTCGCCATGATCGCGGCCGTGCGTGGGTATCGGTGCGTCGTCGTGATGCCCGAGGACATGAGCGCTTCGCGCAGGAGCGTGCTCCGCGCGTACGGCGCCGAGGTCGTGCTCACGCCCGCCGAAGAGGGCATGGCGGGCGCGGTCGCCCGCGCCGAAGAGCTGTTGCGCGCGACGCGCGGAGCGTGGATGAGCCGCCAATTCGAAAACCCCACCAACCCCGGCGCGCACGCCGAGACGACGGCCGCCGAGATCCTCGCGCAGATGGGGGAATCCATCGACGCGTTCGTGGCCGGCGTGGGCACGGGCGGCACGCTCACCGGCTGCGCGCGCGCGCTCCGGGAGCGCCTCGGAAAGCGCTTGAAGGTCATCGCGGTCGAGCCCAAAGAGAGCGCCGTCCTCTCGGGAGGCGCCGCCGGCCCGCACGGGATTCAAGGCATCGGAGCGGGCTTCGTGCCCAAGATCCTCGATCGATCGCTCATCGACGAGGTCATCCGCGTGAGCGACGTAGCCGCCGAGAGGACCGCGCGGAGGCTCGCCCGCGAAGAGGGGTTGCTCCTCGGCCCGAGCTCGGGCGCCAACGTCGCTGCGTCGATCGAGATCGCGCGCAAGATCAAGGGCACTATCGTAACGATCTTGTGCGACACCGGAGAGCGGTATTTGGCTCCTTGACGGGCCCTCACCCCCCGGCCCCCTCTCCTGCGAGCGGGAGAGGGGGAGATAAGCCAATAAGCACTCTGACTCCCCCTCTCCCGTAAACGGGAGAGGGGGTTGGGGGGTGAGGGCCGGGTGAGGGTCTCGCTGGGCAACA